>NZ_JBIRJY010000016.1:0-155255 GCF_044329785.1 Streptomyces sp. NPDC017529 | reverse complement strand
CCACACAACACCTCCTCCGTCGCCGTCGCCGCACCACGACCACCCACCACCACAAACCCAGGCACCGGCAAAGCAGCCCTGTCCAACTTCCCGTTCACCGTGAGGGGCAGTGCCTCCAGCACCACCACCGCGGCGGGGACCATGTGCTCCGGGAGGCGGGTGCCGGCGAAGTCGCGCAGCGCCGGGCCGTCGAGAACCGCGTCGCCCTCAGGGACGACGTAGGCGACGAGACGCCTGTCGCCCGGCCGGTCCTCGCGCACCACCACCGCGGCCTGGGCCACGTCGGAGCGCGTGAGGAGTTCGGACGCGATCTCGCCAGGCTCGACGCGGAACCCACGGATCTTGAGCTGCTCGTCCGCCCTGCCAACGAAGTGCAGCTGCCCGTCGGCGGTCCACTTCGCCAGGTCACCGGAGCGGTACATCCGCGCGCCCTCGGCGAAGGGGTTGGCGACGAAGCGTTCCGCCGTCAGGTCCGGGCGGCCCACGTAGCCGCGCGCCAGCCCGAGCCCGGCCACGTACAGCTCGCCGGTGATGCCGGGAGGCAGCGGTCGCAGGAAGCTGTCCAGGACGTACACCTGGGCGTTGTCGAGCGCCGGGCCTATCGGGGGCGGTGCGTCCTGCGGGGTGATGCCTTCCGCCAGCAGCGTCGTCGTCGTGATCACGGTGGCCTCGGTCGGGCCGTAGGCGTTCCACACCCGCGCCCCGGCCCGCCACCGCGCCGCCAGTTCCGCACTCACGCGCTCCGCACCGACCACCCAGTTCGACACACCGGGAACAGCGGCCGGGTCGAGCAGGTCCAGCAGCGACGGGACCACACTCGCCACGCTCACGCCCGCGGTACGGATCATCTCCGCGAGAGCCGTGGGGTCCATACGTTCTTCACTGGAAGCGATCGCAAGGGTGCCACCGGCGGCCAGTGTGACGGCCACGTCCAGGACGGCGGCGTCGAAACTGAGCGAAGCGAACTGGAGCACGGTCACACCCGGGTCGGCTCCCAGCACCGGACGCATCGCCGCCGCCAGGTTGGCCACACCACCGTGGGGCACCGCCACGCCCTTGGGCCGGCCGGTGGAACCGGACGTGTAGATGACGTAGGCCGCCTGTTGCGCGTGCAGCGTCACTTCGAGCGGGTCGGGCGCTTCGGCGGCGATGGCTTCGGCCGCCTCGTCCAGCGGTACGGCAGCCGCCGAACCCACCGACGTGCCGGCCAGTGTCTCGGTGGTGCCCAGGACGACAGTCGCATCGCTGTCGGCGATCATGTACGCGAGCCGGTCGGCGGGATACTCCGGGTCCAGCGGCACGTACACACCGCCGGCCTTCCACACCGCCAGCAGCCCGACCACCATCTCCACTCCGCGCCGCAGGCACAGGCCCACCCGCGACTCACGGCCGACACCCAGGCCGGTCAGGTAGCGCGCCAACCGGTTCGCCCGCGCCTCCAACTCCCCGTACGACAACACCTCCGAGCCACACCGCACCGCGGCCACGTCCGGCGCTCGTTCCACGCGTGCCCGGAACAGTTCCGGCAGCGTGCCCCCCGCGAGCGGCCGCGCGGTGTCGTTCCACTCCCGCACCACGAGTGCACGCTCGGCCTCGTCCAGCACGTCGATCTCGCCGACCCGTACGGACGGGTCCGCCGCGACCTGTTCCAGCACCCGCAGCAGGCGGCGGAGGATCGACTGGACCGTGCCTCGGTCGAACAGGTCAGGCCGGTAGTCGATCTTCCAGGGCATCCGGTCGCCGGGGGCCACGATCAGTGTGAGCGGGTAGTGCGCGGACTCCTGGCCGCCGGTGAACGAGATGGCGAAGCTGTCCGGGGCGGGCTGCCCGGCCGGGGGCCGCGGATAGTTCTCGTACACCACGAGCGAGTCGAAGGCCGCTCCGGGGCCGGCCACTCTCTGGACCTCCGACAGCCCGAGGTGGTGGTGTGCCATCAGCGCCGACTGGCGTTCCTGCAACTGCGCCAGCATGTCCAGCACCGGCTGCCCGCCCCTGAGGGGAATCCGTACCGGAAGTGTGTTCATGGTGAGGCCGACCATCGACTCCACGCCCGGCAGCTCCGTGGGCCGCCCGGCGGAGGTGGCGCCGAACACCACGTCGTCGTGCCCGGTCAGCCGGGCCAGCACCAGCGCCCACGCGCCCTGTACCAGCGTGTTCACGGTCAGGTTCTGGCCACGGGCCAGCCGCACCAGGTCCTGCGACAGCTTCGCGGGCATGTCGGTGGTCTCGGATTCGCACACCACGGTCGGCGTGGCGGGATCCGCCGGCGCCACGAGCGTCGGCTCGTCGACCCCGGCCAGCTCCGCCCGCCACGCGTCCCGCGCCGCCTCCTTGTCCTGGCGGTTCGCCCACGCCAGGTAGTCGCGGTAGGAGGTGGTCGGCGGCAGCCCGGCGGTGGTTCCGCCCGCCCTGTACGCCGCGAACATCTCGTTGACGAGGATGGGCAGGGACCAGCCGTCCAGGAGGATGTGGTGATGGGTGAGCACCATACGGTGCCGCTCCGCACCGAGCCGGACGAGCAGTACGCGCAGCAGGGGCGCGGTCGCCAGGTCGAAACGTTCCGTGCGGTCCCGTTCGGACAGCCGGGCCAGCTCGGCGAGGGCTTCCGCCTCCGGCATGCCGGAGAGGTCGGCTTGCTGCCAGGGCAGCGTCACCTCCCGGGCGATGACCTGCATGGCCTCGCCCGACTTGCGCCGGCGGAAGCCCGCCCGCAGGGCGGCGTGCCGGGACAGCAGGCTCTGCCACGACCTTCGCAGGCGGTCCGTGTCCAGCGGTCCGACCAGCTCAAGTCCTCGCTGTCCCTGGTAAACGTCCGGGCCTTCGCTGTCGAAGGTGGCGTGGAAGAGCAACCCCTCCTGCAGCGGCGACAGCGGCCAGACGTCCTCGATACGGGATCGGGTCATTGCTCTATCTCCTCGTGAGTGATTTCGCGGGGTCATATGTCCTCGTCGGCGAACTCGTCTTCCAGGTCGTCGACTTCGTCCTGTGCGAGGGCGGGGAGGAGGAAGTCGGAGGGGGTGTGGCCGCCCGCGGTGGGTGCGGTGGTGTGTGCGGCCAGGCCGGCCAGCATCTCCAACCACGCCCGGCCGAGCTCCTCCACCTCGGCCTGCGACAGCAGACCGCCCGGCCACCCCAGACTCAGCGTCAGCTCCGGACCCTGCGGCGTGTCCCGGATCACCGCACCCGCCTCCAGCGCGTGCATCACCGGCATCTCCGCCCCCGCAGCACCCCCGACCGCCGACTCCCCCGCCAACTGCCACGCACCGACCGGACCCACCGGCCCACCGGCAGCAAACCGGCCCAGATAGTTGAACCCGATCTGTGCCGACGGCAACCCGGCCAACGTCTCGGCCGTCTCCGGATTCAGATACCGCAACAACCCATACCCCAGCCCGTCACCCGGCACCGCCTGCACCTGCTCCTTGACCGCCTTCAACAACACACCGGCCGCCTCGCCACCGGCCCGGGCCCGGCCCAGATCGACCCCGGTGGCCGACAGCCGTACGGGGTGGACGCTGGTGAACCAACCCACCGTGCGCGACAGATCCACACCGCCCAACGGCTCCCGCCCATGACCCTCCACATCCACCAGCACCCCACCGGCCAACTCCGGCCGCCACCGGCCCACCGCACCCGCCAACGACGCCAACAACACCTCATGCACACCACAGTGGAAGACCACCGGCGTCCGCCCCGCCACCGTCGCCGCCTGCTCCGACGGCACCACCCACGAACGACGCTCCAACGTCCCCACCGTGTCCCGCACCGGATCCAACGCCCGGCACCCCACCACCGGCTCACCCCCACCCGCCAGCGCCACCCAGCCCGCCAACTCCGCCACCCGCACACCACCGGCCTGCGCCACCAACTCCCGCGACCACCCACGGAACGAAACCCCCACCGGATCCAGCACCGGCACACGACCCGCCGCCACCGCCTCACACGCCACCCGCAAATCCGGCAACAACACCCGCCACGACACCCCATCCACCACCAAGTGATGGACCACCAACACCACACGTCCGGTCCGCTGCGGCCCGGCATCGACCCACGCCGCCTGCACCATCACGCCCGCCGCCGGATCCAGCCGCTCCACCGCACGCTCCGCGGCCTCTCCCGCGAGCGCGTCCAGGTCGTCGTCAGCCACGGCAGCCGCGTCGATGCGCACGACCCGTTCGGACGCGTCCACCGAGCCGCGTTCGCCCACCATCAGCGTCTGCTCGTCCGGAACCACACGGGCCCGCAGCATGTCGTGCGTGTCCAGCAGAGCGCCCAGCCCGGCCACCAGCACGTCCCGCGTCAGCTCCGCCGGGGCGCCCGCCACCATCCACTGCGCGAACTCGGAGTCGGTGACCTTCGGGCCCTGGGCCCGCATCACCGGCGTCCACGCCACCTCGCCCACGCCCACGTCACGGGCCGGTGCCTCGGCTCCGACCGCTTCGGCCACGAGCGCCAGCCGCTCCGGGGTCTTCTCCGCGAAGATCTGCCGCGGGGTCACCACCCAGCCGGCGCGCCGCGCCCGCGACGCCAACTGCATCGACATGATCGAGTCGCCGCCCAGCGCGAAGAAGCTGTCCTCGGCGCCGACCCGTTCCAGCCCCAGCAGCTCGGCGAACAGGGCGCACAGGGCCTCCTCAGCCGGGGTGCGCGGCTCCCGCCCGACGGCACGGGCGGAGAAGTCCGGCGCGGGCAGCGCCGCCCGGTCCACCTTCCCGTTCACCGTCACCGGCAGCACGTCCAGCACCACCACGGCCGCAGGCACCATGTACTCCGGCAGCACAGCCGCCACGTGCTCGCGCAGGAGCGCCGTGTCGATCTCGTGGACGTCCTTGACGACATAGGCGACCAGCCGCTTGTCGCCGGGCCGGTCCTCGCGTACGACGACCGCGGCCTGGCTCACGGTCATGTGCGATGTGAGGGCGGACTCGATCTCGCCCAGCTCCACCCGGAAGCCGCGGATCTTGACCTGCTCGTCCGCCCGCCCGGCGAACTCCAGCTGCCCGTCGGCCGTCCACTTCGCCAGGTCACCGGAGCGGTACATCCGCGCGCCCTCGGCGAAGGGGTTGGCGACGAAGCGCTCCGCCGTCAGATCCGGGCGGCCCACGTAACCGCGGGCCAGCCCGAGCCCGGCCACGTACAACTCGCCGACAGTGCCGACCGGAACCGGCTGCAGGAAGTCGTCGAGCACGAACACCTTGACGTTGTCCAGCGGGCGGCCGATCGCGGGCGGCGCGTCCTGGGACGTGATGTCCTCGGCCAGCGGCGTCGCCGTCGTGATCACGGTCGCCTCGGTCGGACCGTAGGTGTTCCACACCCGCGCCCCGGCCCGCCACCGCGCCGCCAGATCAGCCGTCAGACGCTCCGCGCCCAACACCCAGTTCTCCACACCCGGCACGGCCTCCGGATCCAGCACACCCAGCAGCGACGGCACCACACTCGCCACCCGCACACCCGAGGCACGGATCATCTCCGCCAACGCCTCGGGCTCGGACCGCTCCTCGCTGGTGGCGATGGCCAGGGTGCCGCCTCCGGCCAGCGTGACCGCGACGTCCAGCACCGCCGCGTCGAAGCTGAAGGAGGCGAACTGGAGCGCGGGCACGCCCTCGGACACGCCCAGCACCGGCCGCATGGTCTCCGCCAGGTTCACTACGCCGCCATGGGCTACCGCGACGCCCTTGGGCCGACCTGTGGAACCGGACGTGTAGATCACGTACGCCAACTGGTCGGCCGTGACAGCCAACGCGAGGGGCCCGCGCGGCTCGGCGGCGACGGCTTCGGCCGCCTCCTCCAGCGACACGACAGCCGCCGAACCCACCGAGACGCCGGTCAGCGTCTCACCTGTGCCCAGCACGACGGCCGCACCACTGTCGGCAATCATGTACGCGAGCCGGTCCGCGGGATACTCCGGGTCCAGCGGCACGTACGCGCCACCGGCCTTCCACACCGCCAGCAACCCGACCAACATGTCCACCCCACGCGGCAGGCACAGACCCACCCGCGACTCACGGCCGACACCCAGGCCGGTCAGATACCGCGCCAACCGGTTCGCCCGCGCCTCCAACTCCCCGTACGACAACACCTCCGAGCCACACCGCACCGCGGCCGCGTCGGGCGTTCGTTCCACCCACTCCTCGAACAGGTCCACCAGCGTGCCCGGCGGCACCGGTCGGGCGGTGTCGTTCCACTCCTCCACCACCTGCGAGCGCTCGGCCTCGTCGAGGACGTCGATCTCGCCGACCCGAACCGGCGCACCGGCGACCACCTGCTCCAGCACCCGCACCAGACGGCGGCCCATGCGGGTCGCCTCCCGCTCGTCGAACAGGTCGGGCCGGTACGTGACGAGGATCTGGAGCGGGTCGCCGGGTATCACTCCTATGGACAGCGGGAAGTTGGTCGCCTGGTGCGTCTCCATGCCACGGAAGACCAGGCTGTCGGCCGTGGTGGGTGCGGCAGCCGGGCGGGGGTAGTTCTCGTACACCATGAGGGTGTCGAACGTCGCCCCGGGTCCGGCGAGCCGCTGGACCTCCGGCAGTCCCAGGTGCTGGTGGGCGATGAGTGCGGACTGTCGTTCCTGCAACCGCGTCAGCATCTCCGGCACCGGCTGCCCGCCCTCAAGCGAGACCCGTACCGGGAGCGTGTTGATGAGCAGGCCGACCATCGACTCCACGCCCGGCAGCTCCGGCGGCCGCCCGGCCGCGGTGGCGCCGAACACCACGTCGCTGCGCCCGGTCAGCCGGGCCAGTACGAGCGCCCACGCGCCCTGCAGCACGGTGTTCACCGTCAGACCCCGCTGCCGGGCCCACGCCGTCAGCCTCCCGGTGGTCTCCTCGGAGAGAGCGATCAGGCTCTCCTGCGGCAGCACGGCCTGCCGGGCCGGGTCCGCCGGCGCAACGAGCGTGGGCTCCTCCACCCCCGCGAGTTCCGCCTGCCACGCGTCCCGCGCCGCCTCGGTGTCCTGGCGGCCCAGCCAGGACAGGTAGTCCCGGTAGGAAGCCGCCGGTGGCAGCGCCCGCGCGTGGCCGCCCGCCGCGTACACCGCGGACAGTTCGCCGAACAGGACCGGCAGGGACCAGCCGTCCGTCAGGATGTGGTGCGTCGTCAGCACCAGGCGGTGCTGGCGGTCGCCGAGCCTGATGAGGACCAGCCGCAGCAGCGGTGCCGCCGCCAGGTCCAGCCGGCCGTCCCGCTCCTGCGCGGCGATCGCGTCGACCTGGCCGGACTGGGCGGAATCCGCCAGTGCCGACAGATCGACCACTCGCCAGGGCAGCGTCACGTTCCGCGCGACGACCTGCACCGCCTCGCCCGAGGCCGGCCGGTGGAAGCTCGCCCGCAGCGCCGGGTGGCGGTCCGCGAGCGCTTCCCACGACGCCCGGAACAGGTCGGGGTCCAGCGGCCCGTCGAAGGTCAGGACACACTGCACGGAGTAGACGTCGGGGCCCTGGTCGTCATAGGCGGAGTGGAAGAGCAGCCCTTCCTGCAACGGCGACAGCGGCCAGACGTCCACCAGCTCCGGCGCCGCGGCCTCCAGTTCCTCCACGCCCTCCTGTGTCAGGTCCACGAGGGAGAAGTCGGAGGGGGTGTGGCCGCCCGCGGTGGGTGCGGTGGTGTGTGCGGCCAGGCCGGCCAGCATCTCCAGCCACGCCCGGCCGAGCTCCTCCACCTCGGCCTGCGACAGCAGACCGCCCGGCCACCCCAGGCTCAGCGTCAGCTCCGGACCCTGCGGCGTGTCCCGGATCACCGCACCCGCCTCCAACGCGTGCATCACCGGCATCTCCGCCCCCGCAGCACCCCCGACCGCCGACTCCCCCGCCAACTGCCACGCACCGACCGGACCCACCGGCCCACCGGCAGCAAACCGGCCCAGATAGTTGAACCCGATCTGCGCCGACGGCAACCCGGCCAACGTCTCGGCCGTCTCCGGATTCAGATACCGCAACAACCCATACCCCAGCCCGTCACCCGGCACCGCCTGCACCTGCTCCTTGACCGCCTTCAACAACACACCGGCCGCCTGGTTGCCCGCGGATACGTCTTCGAGTGCGGTGTCGTCCGGCACCGACAGCCGTACGGAGTGGACGCTGGTGAACCAACCCACCGTGCGCGACAGATCCACACCACCCAACGGCTCCCGCCCATGACCCTCCACATCCACCAACACCCCACCGGCCAACTCCGGACGCCACCGACCCACCGCACCCGCCAACGACGCCAACAACACCTCATGCACACCACAGTGGAAGACCACCGGCGTCCGCCCCGCCACCGTCGCCGCCTGCTCCGACGGCACCACCCACGAACGACGCTCCAACGTCCCCACCGTGTCCCGCACCGGATCCAACGCCCGGCACCCCACCACCGGCTCACCCCCACCCGCCAGCGCCACCCAGCCCGCCAACTCCGCCACCCGCACACCACCGGCCTGCGCCACCAACTCCCGCGACCACCCACGGAACGAAACCCCCACCGGATCCAACACCGGCACACGACCCGCCGCCACCGCCTCACACGCCACCCGCAAATCCGGCAACAACACCCGCCACGACACCCCATCCACCACCAAGTGATGGGCTACCAAGGCCAGCCGCCCCACCCGGCCGGGGCCTGCGTCCAGCCACACGGCCTGCACCATCACTCCGGCGGACGGATCCAGCCGGCCGACCGCCTCGTGCGCCGCGCGGTCCACTGCCTCGTCCAGGGGGCCGTCCCCGGCGACCGTCCGGGTGACCAGCGCGGCGGCGTCCACCGAGCCGCGTTCGCCCACCACCAGCGTCTGCTCGTCCGGAACCGCACGCGCCCGCAGCATGTCGTGCGTGTCCAGCAGAGCGCCCAGCCCGGCCACCAGCACGTCCCGCGTCAGCTCCGCCGGGGCGCCGACGACCATCCACTGCGCGAACTCGCTGTTGACGGCATGCGTGCCCATGCCGCGCATCACCGGTGTCCACGCCACCTCGCCCACACCGACGTCCCGGGCGGTACGTTCCGCCGCGTCGGCCGTCGTCGCCACCTCCGCCAGCCGCTCGGGTGTCTTCCGTTCGAAGATCTGCCGGGGCGTCAGTACGAGTCCGGCGCGCCGCGCCCGTGAAGCCAGCTGCATCGAGCTGATCGAGTCGCCGCCCATCTCGAAGAAGCCGTCCTCCACGCTCACCCGGTCCACGTCGAGCACTTCGGCGAACAGCGCACACAGCGTCCGCTCCGCCGGGGTGCGCGGCTGCCGTCCGGCGGTACGGGCGGAGAAGTCCGGCGCGGGCAGCGCCGCCCGGTCCACCTTCCCGTTCACCGTCACCGGCAACACGTCCAGCACCACCACGGCCGCAGGCACCATGTACTCCGGCAGCGTCCCGGCCGCGTGCTCCCGTACCAGCTGGGCGTCCACCTCCTGCTGCCCGCCCGGTACGACGTACCCGATCAGGCGGCGCTCGCCGGGGCGGTCCTCGCGGGCCACCACCACGGCCTGGCCGACGGCGGGGTGCGCGGCCAGGACCGCTTCCACCTCGCCCGGCTCCACCCGGAAGCCCCGGATCTTGACCTGCTCGTCGGCCCGCCCCGCGAAGACCAGCTCACCGTCGTTCGTCCACCGCACCAGGTCGCCGGTCCGGTACATCCGCGCTCCGGGCGCGAAGGGGCACGCCACGAACCGCTCCGCGGTCAGCGCCCGCCGCCCCAGGTAGCCGCGGGCCAGACCGGCCCCGGCGATGTACAGCTCGCCGGCCACGCCCGGCGCCACCGGCTGGAGGAAGGCGTCCAGGACGTACACCCTGCGGCCGGCCAGCGGGCGTCCGATCGGCAGCACCTCCGGTGCCCCGTCGCCCGGCGGCAGCAGCCGCCAGGTCGCGCACAGGGTGCTCTCGGTCGGCCCGTACAGGTGGCGGACCGCCACCTCCGGGCATCCCTCCCGTACGCGCGCCACCGCGCCGGCCGGCACGACGTCACCGCCCGTGAGCACCTCCCGCAGGCCGGCGAAGCAGCCCGGCTCCTCCTCCGCGATCACCCGGAACAGGCCGGCCGTGACGTGTATCGCCGTCACACCGTCCGCCACCGCCGAGCGGATCCGCTCGGCGTCCACGACGCCGGGCCCGGCGACCGCCACCCGGCCGCCCGCCGCCAGCGGCACCCACATCTCGTACATCGAGATGTCGAAGGCGTGCCTGGCGTGCAGCAACACCGTGTCGTCCGGGCCGACGGACCAGCCCGGCTCGCTCACCAGCGCCGCCACGCTGCCGTGCGGCACCGTCACGCCCTTCGGCACTCCCGTCGATCCCGATGTGTACATCACGTACGCCGCGTCCTCCGGCCCCGTCGTGACCGGTGCCCCGTCCGCCGGGCAACCGGCCACGGCCGCCGCCACCCGCGGGTCGTCCAGCACCAGCAGCTCCGCCGCCACGGCACCGGCCGGCACCGCGTCCCGGCTGCCCTGGGTGCACACCACTACCGACGGATCGGCGTCGGTCAGTATGAACTCCACGCGCTCCGCCGGGTTTCCGGTGTCCAGCGGTACGTACGCGGCGCCGGCCCGCCATACCGCCAGCAGTGTCACCAGCAGCTCCGCCGAACGTTCCATCACCACCGCGACCCGGTCGCCGCGTCGCACGCCCAGCCCGCGCAGGTACGCGGCCAAGCGGGCCGACTGCGCCGCCAGGTCCTGGTACGACAGCGCCCGTCCGCCGTCCGACACGGCCACCGCGGCAGGCCTGCGTGCTGCCTGTCCGGCGATCAGCTCGGGTACCGACGCGCTCGGCACCGCGGTGTCCACGGAGTTCCAGTCCCGTACGACCAGGTCGCGTTCCGCCGGCGCCAGTACGCCGATACGACCCACCGGGGTGGTGCGGTCGGCGGCCATCTGCTCCAGGACATGGACGAACTGGTCGAGGATCGCCTGCGCCGCAGCCCGGTCGTACACGTCCGGCCGGTAATCCAGCTGCGCTTCCAACCGCTCCCCCGGACCCACGATCAACGCCAGCGGATAATGACTCGCATCCTTGGCCTGACCCGCCGGACGCATCACCAACTGCCCCGGCCCGGCCGGCCCCGCCGACGACCGCGGATAGTTCTCATACACCACCAACGTGTCGAACTCCGCCCCCGCACCCGCCACCTGCCGCACCTCCGACAACCCCACATGCTGCGACCCCAACAAACCCACCTGCCGCCCCTGCAAACCCACCAACAACCCCTCCACCGACTCACCAGCCACCACCGGCACCCGCACCGGCAACGTATTGATGAACAACCCCACCGCCGACTCCACACCCGCCAACTCCGCAGGCCGACCCGCCACCGTCCCCCCGAACACCACATCCCCACGCCCCGCCAACCGCGCCAACACCAACGCCCACGCACCCTGCACCACCGTCGCCACCGTCACCCCACACACCCGACCCAACCCCACCAACGCCGACGTCAACCCAGCCGAACACTCCACCCGCACCGCCTCCGGCCGCACCGCCACCCCACCCAACCCCGACGACGCCACCAACGTCGCACCCTCCACACCCGCCAACTCAGCCCGCCACACACCACGAACCAACTCCCGATCCCGACCACCCAACCACGCCAAATACTCCCCATACGAAAACACCGGCCCCAAAACACCACCATCACCACCCGCCGCATACACCGCCGCCAACTCATCCAACAACACCGGCAACGACCAGCCATCCATCACTATGTGATGCGACGTCAACACCAACCGATGCCTCCCCCCACCCAACCGAACCAACAACAACCGCACCAACGGCGCAACCCCCACATCAAACCGCCGACCCAACTCCTCCTCAGCCAACCGCCCCACCACAACATCCACCTCACCCACCGGCAACCCCGACACATCCACCTCACGCCACGGCAACACCACATCCCCAGCCACCACCTGCACCAACTCACCCGACCCACACCGATGAAAACTCGCCCGCAACACCGGATGCCGCCGCACCAACACCTCCCACGACGCCCGGAAGAGGCCGACGTCGAGGGGGCCGTCCAAGTCCAGCTCGCGCTGTCCCCCGTACACGTCCGTCGCCTCGTCGTCATAGGAGGAGTGGAACAGCAGTCCTTCCTGGAGCGGCGACAGCGGCCAGACGTCCACCAGCCCCGGGACCGCCGCCTCCAACTCCTCCAGGGTCTCCTGCGACAGGTCCAGCAGGGAGAAGTCGGCGGGGGAGGTGCCCTGCCTCTCCGTCGTGGCCGCTTCGGCGACGAGCGCCAGCCGCTCCGGGGTCTTCTCCTCGAAGACCTGGCGCGGGGTCACGGCCCAGCCCGCTTGCCGCGCCCGCGACGCCACCTGCATCGACATGATCGAGTCGCCGCCCAGTGCGAAGAAGCTGTCCTCGGCGCCGACCCGTTCCAGCCCCAGCACCTCGGCGAACACGGCGCACAGTGACTCCTCCGCCGGCGACCGCGGCGCACGTTCCGTAACCCGCCCGGAGAAGTCCGGTGCGGGCAGCGCGGCCCGGTCCACCTTCCCGTTCACCGTCACCGGCAGCGCGTCCAGGACGACTGTCGCCGCCGGGACCATGTACTCCGGCAGCAACGCCGCCGCGTGCTCGCGCAGGACATCCGGCACGTCGCCGCGCATGTCTTCGGGCACGTCCACGACGACGTAGGCAACCAGCCGCTTGTCGCCGGAGCCGTCCGCCCGTGCGACGACCACGGCCTGCGCCACTTCCGGGCGCGCGGCCAGGACCGCTTCCACCTCGCCCGGCTCCACCCGGAAGCCGCGCACCTTCACCTGGGCATCCGCCCGGCCCACGAAGACCAGCTCGCCTTCGCCGGTCCAGCGCACCACGTCCCCGGTCCGGTACATGCGCTCGCCCTCGGCGAAGGGGCCGGCGACGAAGCGTTCCGCCGTCAGGCCCGGGCGGCCGAGGTAGCCACGCGCCAGGCCCGGCCCGGACAGGTACAGCTCTCCCGCCACTCCGACCGGTACCGGGTGCAGGAACGCGTCGAGCACGAAGGCCCGTACGTTCGCCATCGGCGGGCCGATCGGCACCGCGCCCTCGTGCCCCGGCGTCAGCGGCAGGCTCATGGCCGCGCAGACCGTCGCCTCCGTGGGCCCGTACGCGTTCACCATCCGGCGCCCGCGAGACCACCTGTCCACCAACCCGGACGGGCATGCCTCGCCTGCCACGACCAGCGTCTCCAGCGCGTCCGGCAGCGTATCCTCGACCGCCAGCACGCTCGGCGGCACGGTCACATGCGTCGCCCCGGCCGAACGCACGGCCTCGCCGAGTGCCACGCGCGGCGGCAGGTCCCCGGCACCGACGACCACCAGCGACGCACCCGACAGGAACGCCATGCACAGTTCGGACACCGCCGCGTCGAAGCTCAGCGACGCGAACTGCAACACGCGCGCGCCCGGGTGGACACCGAACCGCTCGATCTGGGCCTGCGCCAGGTTCGCCAGACCCGCGTGGGAGAGGACGACGCCCTTCGGAAGGCCCGTGGAACCCGATGTGTAGGTCATATACGCCGCGTTGGCGACGCTCAGCCGACCGAGCCGCTCTTCGTCCGCCACCCGGCCCGCCGCGAAGCCCGCCACCGCCTCGGCGACCGCCGGCGTGTCCAGGTCCGTCACCCGGCCGGAGAACTCCTCCGGGACCACGTCGCGCGTGGCACCGGTGCAGATCACCAGCACCGGATCGGCGTCCCCGAGCAGGAACTCGATCCTCTCCGGCGGATAGTTGGGGTCTACAGGTACGAAGGCGCCGCCCGCCATGGAGACCGCCAACAGCGTCTCGATCACCGCGGCGGACCGCTCCACCACCACGGCCACCCGGCTCTCGGGCCCTACGCCCGAAGCCATCAGGTAGCGCGCCAACCGTCCCGCTCGCGCTTCCACCTCTCCGTACGTCAGGGACCGTTCACCCGTGACGACGGCCACGGCGTCCCGCGAGCGTTGCACCTGGCGGCCGAACAGCTCGGGCAGCGTCCCGTAGGGAACGGGAAGGCCGGGCTCGTGCCTCGGTTGCGTCAGCCGCGCCCACTCGGCGGCGTCCAGCACGCTCACCCGGTCCACCGGGGTGGTGCGGTCGGCGGCCATCTGCTCCAGGACATGGACGAACTGGTCGAGGATCGCCTGCGCCGCAGCCCGGTCGTACACGTCCGGCCGGTAATCCAGCTGCGCTTCCAACCGCTCCCCCGGACCCACGATCAACGCCAGCGGATAATGACTCGCATCCTTGGCCTGACCCGCCGGACGCATCACCAACTGCCCCGGCCCGGCCGGCCCCGCCGACGACCGCGGATAGTTCTCATACACCACCAACGTGTCGAACTCCGCCCCCGCACCCGCCACCTGCCGCACCTCCGACAACCCCACATGCTGCGACCCCAACAAACCCACCTGCCGCCCCTGCAAACCCACCAACAACCCCTCCACCGACTCACCAGCCACCACCGGCACCCGCACCGGCAACGTATTGATGAACAACCCCACCGCCGACTCCACACCCGCCAACTCCGCAGGCCGACCCGCCACCGTCCCCCCGAACACCACATCCCCACGCCCCGCCAACCGCGCCAACACCAACGCCCACGCACCCTGCACCACCGTCGCCACCGTCACCCCACACACCCGACCCAACCCCACCAACGCCGACGTCAACCCAGCCGAACACTCCACCCGCACCGCCTCCGGCCGCACCGCCACCCCACCCAACCCCGACGACGCCACCAACGTCGCACCCTCCACACCCGCCAACTCAGCCCGCCACACACCACGAACCAACTCCCGATCCCGACCACCCAACCACGCCAAATACTCCCCATACGAAAACACCGGCCCCAAAACACCACCATCACCACCCGCCGCATACACCGCCGCCAACTCATCCAACAACACCGGCAACGACCAGCCATCCATCACTATGTGATGCGACGTCAACACCAACCGATGCCTCCCCCCACCCAACCGAACCAACAACAACCGCACCAACGGCGCAACCCCCACATCAAACCGCCGACCCAACTCCTCCTCAGCCAACCGCCCCACCACAACATCCACCTCACCCACCGGCAACCCCGACACATCCACCTCACGCCACGGCAACACCACATCCCCAGCCACCACCTGCACCAACTCACCCGACCCACACCGATGAAAACTCGCCCGCAACACCGGATGCCGCCGCACCAACACCTCCCACGACGCCCGCAACCGAGAGGCATCCAACGGGCCCTCCAGCGACAGCGCCCGCTGGCCCGCGTAGACGTCCATGCCTTGCTCGTCATAGGCGGAGTGGAAGAAGAAGCCCTCCTGCAGCGGCGACAGCGGCCAGACATCGACCAGCCCCGGGACCGCCGCCTCCAACTCCTCCACGGTCTCCTGCGACAGGTCGAGAAGAGAGAAGTCGGAGGGGGTGTAGCCGCCCGCCGTGGGGGCGGCGGTGTGCGCGGCCATGCCCGTCAGCATCGCTGCCCAGGCGTCGAGCAGGGCCTGTGCGGCCGACGCTTCCAGCGCGTGTCCCGGCCAGGCGAGGGTGAGCTCCAGCTCCGGTCCCCCGGCCCGGTCGTGCACCATGCACAGGATCTCCAGGGCGTGTGCCGCGGGGAACGGGTCGGTCGTGCCCTGCCCGGGGCCGGCCTCTCCAGTGGGCGCCCAGTCCTGCCTTGCGGCCATCGGATCGGTGGACTCTGTGGCAGGCAGCCGGCCCAGGTAGTTGAAGCCGATCTGCGCGGACGGCAGGCCGGCGAGTGCCGACGCCGTTTCGGGGTTGAGGTAGCGCAGCATGCCGTAGCCCAGGCCATCGCCGGGCACCGCACGCACCTGCTCCTTGACGGCCTTGAGCACCCGGCCCGCCGCCGGACCACCCGCACGCACCTCGGCCCCATCCACCGCACCGGCATCCAACCGCACCGGATGCACGGCAGTGAACCAACCCACCGCACGCGACAGATCCATTCCTTCGTCCAACGGCACCCGACCGTGACCCTCGACATCCACCAGGAACCCACCAGCCGACCGCCGGCCCTGAGCCTGGTCCTGCCACTCCGCGACCGCCGCAGCCAGCCCCGCCAGCAGCACATCATCGACACCCGCGTGGAACGCGGCCGGGACAGCCGTCAGCAACGCCGACGTAGCTTCCGCCGACACTGTTGCCGAGACCTCGCGCACCGTGCCACCCACGTCCATCGGTGACGTGATCAGCTGAGCGGAAGGGCCTTCCAGCAACTCACGCCACCGCGCCAGCTCATCCAGCCGCTCCGCGCTCTCCGCCTGCGCCGACAACTCCCGCGCCCAATGCCTGAATGACGTCGGTACGGCGTCCAACGACGCCTCGCCACCGGCCGCCACCTGCGCGTAGGCCCGTGCCACATCCGGCAGCAGCGCCTGCCAGGAGACCGTGTCCACCACCAGGTGATCGACGACCAACAGCAGACGTCCCTGAACGTCCGGCCCCGCATCGAGCCACACCACCTGCACCATCACACCGGCCAGCGGATCCAGCCGCCCCACCGCCGCCCGCACCTGCTCGGCAACCAACGGACCCCAGTCACCCACACCCGCCGCATCCACCCGGCGCACCCACGGCCCCACCGAGACCGCACCAACCTCACCAACCACCAACCGCCGCTCCGAAACCATCTCCAACCGCGCCCGCAACACATCGTGGTGATCCACCACCGCCTGCACCGCGCGCACCAAGGTCCCGAACTCGGCGCCGGCCGGTGTGACCAGCGCGCTCGACTGGGAAACGCGTCCCGCCTGCTCGGGGCCGACCCGGTCCAGCAGCTCGTGCATGACCGGCGTCAGCGGCACCTCGCCGACGCCGGGGACCGCGTCGTGGATCTCCACGCCGTCGGCCGCGGCCGCCACCGTCGCCAGTCCTGCCGGTGTCCGCTGCTCGAACACCTGGCGGCTCGTGATCACCAGCCCCGCGCGGCGGGCATTCGACACCAGCAGCATCGACATGATCGAGTCGCCGCCCAGCTCGAAGAACGACTCCTCCGCGCCCACCCGCTCCAGACCCAGCACCTCACCGAACAGGCCGCACAGCAGCGCCTCGGTGGGCGTCTCGGGGCCGCGCCCCTTGCCGCTGCTCTCCTCGGGCACCGGCAGAGCGGCCCGGTCCAGCTTGCCGTTGGCGGTGAGCGGTAGCGCGTCCAGCACCATCATCACCGACGGCGCCATGTAGTCAGGCAGCCGGGCACCGGCGTGGTCGCGGAGCAGCACGGTGTCGAGGTCGGTGCCGGCGTGCGGGACCACGTACGCGACCAGGCGCTTTTCACCCGGCCGGTCCTCTCGCACCACGACTGCGGCCTGGGCCACACCGGGGTGCGCGGCGAGTACGGACTCGATCTCGCCCGGTTCCACGCGGAACCCGCGGATCTTGACCTGTTCGTCGGCGCGCCCGGCGAACTCCAGCTCCCCGTCGGCGGTCCACTTCGCCAGGTCACCGGAGCGGTACACCCGCCCGCCCTCGGCGAACGGACTGGCGACGAAGCGCTCCGCCGTCAGGTCCGTCCGGCCCACGTAACCGCGCGCCAGGCCGAGCCCGGCCACATACACCTCACCCGTCACACCAGGAGGCACCGGCCGCAGGAAGTCATCCAGGACGTACACCCGGGCATTGCCGATCGGACGCCCGATCGCCGGCGGCGCGTCCGCCGGGGAAATGCCTTCCTCCAGCAGCGTCGCCGTCGTGATCACGGTCGCCTCGGTCGGGCCGTAGGTGTTCCACACCCGCGCCCCGGCCCGCCACCGCGCCGCCGAACCGGCGCTCAGCCGCTCCGCGCCCAGGACCCAGTTCCCCACCCCGGAGACGGAGGCGGGGGCGAGCACGTCGAGGAGCGACGGGACCACGCTCGCCACCCGCACATCGGCGGTACGGATCATCTCCGCCAGCGCTTCGGGCTCCGTACGCTCTTCACTCGATGCGATCGCGAGGGTGCCACCGGCGGACAGCGTCACCGCCACATCCAGTACCGCGGCGTCGAAGCTGAACGAAGCGAACTGGAGCACGGTCACGCCCGGCGCCGCGCCCAGCACCGGCCGCATGGCCTCGGCCAGGTTGACCACGCCGCCGTGGGCCACCGCCACGCCCTTGGGCCGGCCCGTGGAGCCGGAGGTGTAGATCACGTACGCCAGCTGGTGCGCCTTGACCGCGATGTCGGGCGATTCGGTCGGCTCGGCTGCGATCTCCTCCGCCGCCTCGTCCAACAGCACGACATGCGTCGCCGCTTCGACCGGTACTCCGGCCAGCGTCTCGCCCGTGCCGAGGACGACGGTCGCACCGCTGTCGGCGATCATGTACGCGAGCCGGTCGGCGGGATACTCCGGGTCCAGCGGCACATACGCGCCACCGGCCTTCCACACCGCCAGCAGCCCCACCACCATCTCCACCCCACGCGGCAGGCACAGACCCACCCGCGACTCACGGCCGACGCCCAGACCGATCAGATACCGCGCCAGCCGGTTCGCCCGCGCCTCCAACTCCCCGTACGACAGCACCTCCGAGCCGCACCGCACCGCGGCCACGCCCGGGGTCCGTTCCACCCAGCCCTCGAACAGCCTCAACAGCGTCTCGGCCGGTACCGGCCGGGCGGTGTCGTTCCACTCCCCCACCACGCGCGAACGCTCGGCCTCGCCCAGCAGGTCGATGTCGCCCAGGAGGGTCTGGGGAGCCGTCGCGACCTGCTCCAGTACCCGCAGCAGACGGTTGCCCAAGGCGCGGACGGTCTCCTCGTCGAAGAGGTCAGGCCGGTAGTCCAGCCGCAGGCCCAGGTCGTCAGCGGGGTTGACGCCCAGCGTCAGCGCGAAGTTGGTCGACTCCCGCATGCCGGTGTCCGTGAGCGCCAGCCCGTCGACGGCGGGCTGCGTCGCCGGGTCGCCGGGGTAGTTCTCGAATGCCAGCAGCGTGTCGAAGGTCGCACCCGGGCCTGCGAGGCGCTGAATGGCGCTCAGGCTCAGGTGCTGGTGGTCCAGCAGTGCCGACTGCTGGGCCTGCAAGCCGATCAGCAGCTCGGCGACCGTCTGCCGGGCGTCGAGGCTGACCCGGACCGGCACGGTGTTGATGAACAGGCCGAGCATGTCCGCCATGCCCGGCAGCCCCGCCGGTCGCCCGGCCACCGTCGCGCCGAACACCACGTCACGGCGTCCCGCCAACTGCCCGACCACGACAGCCCAGGCAGCCTGCACCACCGTGTTCAGCGTCACGCCGTATCCGCGGGCCGCCTCCCGCAGCGCCTCCGCCAGCCAGTCGTCCGCCGTGACGGTCAGCATGCGCCCCAGCACCGGCGTGGTGTTCGAGGCGAGCGGCGCGACGAGGGTCGGCTCCTCCACGCCGGCCAGCGCCTGCTGCCACGCCTCGCGCGCGGCCTGCTCGTCCTGACGGACCAGCCAGGCCAGGTAGTCGCGGTACGGAGTCACCGCAGGCAGGTCGCCCGCGCCGCCGCCCGCCGCGTAGCAGGCCCACAGCTCCCGCATCAGGATCGGCAGCGACCAGCCGTCCAGCAGGATGTGGTGCAGCGTGATCACCATGCGGTAGCGGTCCTGACCCACCTGGATCAGAGTCACCTTCAACAGCGGCGGCGCCGAGAGGTCCAGACGCCCGCGTTCCTCGATGCCTATGCGCTCGGACTCCGCCCACGCGGCATTCGCGTCGAGTGCCGACAGATCCTCTTCACGCCACGGCAGCACTACGTGCCGGGACACCGTCTGTATGGGCCGGTCCATCCCGGCCAGCTGACGGAAGCCCGCGCGAAGGCTCGCATGCCGGTCCAGCAACGCCTGCCACGACGCCCGCAGCACCGCCGCGTCCAGCCGCCCTTCCAGACCGAGGATGATCTGCTCCACGTACGTGTCGTCGCTCTGCTCGTCGTACAGGCCGTGGAAGAGCAGGCCCTCTTGCAGGGGCGCGACCGGCAGCACGTCCACCAGCCCGGGGACATCCGCCTCCAGCTCCTCCACCTGCCGCTGTTCCAGCTTGACCAGGGGGAAGTCGGTGGGCGTGTGTCCACCGCCACCGGGCCGGAGGGTGTGGGTGGCCAGACCCGTCAGCATCGACGCCCAGCCCTGGAGCAGGGCCTGTGCGGCCGCCTGGTCGAGCAGCCGCTCGGGCCAGGCCAGGGTCAACGTCAATTCCGGGCCCCCGGCCCGGTCGTGGACCATGCACAGAACCTCAAGGGCGTGCATGACGGGGTACGCCCCGGTCGCACTCCCCGCGAACCCGGTTTCCGCGACAGGTTGCCACTCCCCGTCCCGGTCGGCGATCCGGCCCAGGTAGTTGAAGCCGATCTGCGCGGACGGCAGGCCGGCGAGTGCCGACGCCGTTTCGGGGTTGAGGTAGCGCAGCATGCCGTAGCCCAGGCCATCGCCGGGCACCGCACGCACCTGCTCCTTGACGGCCTTGAGCACCCGGCCCGCCGCCGGACCACCCGCACGCACCTCGGCCCCATCCACCGCACCGGCATCCAACCGCACCGGATGCACGGCAGTGAACCAACCCACCGCACGCGACAGGTCCATTCCTTCGTCCAACGGCACCCGACCGTGACCCTCGACATCCACCAGGAACCCACCAGCCGAGCGGTGCTCCCGGTCCTCCTGCCACTCCGCGACCGCCGCAGCCAGCCCCGCCAGCAGCACATCATCGACACCCGCGTGGAACGCGGCCGGGACAGCCGTCAGCAACGCCGACGTAGCTCCCGCCGGCACCGTCACCGAGAGCCGTTGCACGGTGGTCTCGACATCCCGGTCCGGGTCCACCGGTGCCGTGGTCAACTGAGCGGAAGGGCCTTCCAACAGCTCACGCCACCGCGCCAGCTCGCCCAGCCGCTCCACGCTCTCCGCCTGCGCCGACAGCTCCCGCGCCCAATGCCTGAACGAGGTGCCCGCAGTGTCGAGCGCCGGTCGGCCGCCTACGGACAACTGCGCGTACGCCCGTGCCACATCCGGCAGCAGCGCCTGCCAGGAGACCGTGTCCACCACCAGGTGATCGACGACCAACAGCAGACGTCCCTGAACGTCCGGCCCCGCATCGAGCCACACCACCTGCACCATCACACCGGCCAGCGGATCCAGCCGCCCCACCGCCACCCGCACCTGCTCGGCAACCAACGAACCCCAGTCACCCACACCCGCCGCATCCACCCGACGCACCCACGGCCCCACCGAAACCGCACCAACCTCACCAACCACCAACCGCCGCTCCGAAACCATCTCCAACCGCGCCCGCAACACATCGTGGTGATCCACCACCGCCTGCACCGCATCCGCCAGCACGGCGAGATCCAGACCACCCGGAACGGCCACCACGCTGGGCTGGACGACCTGGCCCGCCCCATCCGGGCCGACCCGGTCCAGCAGCTCGTGCATGACCGGTGTCAGGGGCACCTCACCGACAGCAGGCACTCCTTCGTGCATGACCACGCTGTCCGCCGCGGACGCCACCGTCGCCAGTCCTGCCGGTGTCCGCTGCTCGAACACCTGGCGGCTCGTGATCACCAGCCCCGCGCGGCGGGCATTCGACACCAGCAGCATCGACATGATCGAGTCGCCGCCCAGCTCGAAGAACGACTCCTCCGCGCCCACCCGCTCCAGACCCAGCACCTCACCGAACAGGCCGCACAGCACCGCTTCAGTCGGTGTCTCCGGGGCTCGGCCGTTGCCGACCGCCAGTTCGGGGGCGGGCAGGGCGACCTTGTCCAGCTTCCCGTTCACCGTGAGCGGCAGCGCGTCCAACACCATCACGGCCGCCGGCACCATGTGCTCCGGCACCATCCCCGCCACATACGCACACAGCAACCGCGGGTCAACCTCACGCGCCCCAGGCACGACATAACCCACCAGGCGCCTCTCACCCGGCCGGTCCTCCCGCACCACGACCGCGGCCTGGGCCACATCAGGGTGCGCGGCAAGAACGGACTCGATCTCGCCCGGCTCCACCCGGAACCCACGGATCTTCACCTGCTCGTCCGCCCGCCCGGCGAACTCCAGCTCCCCGTCGGCGGTCCACTTCGCCAGGTCACCGGAGCGGTACATCCGCGCGCCCTCGGCGAACGGACTGGCGACGAAGCGCTCCGCCGTCAGGTCCGTCCGGCCCACGTAACCACGGGCCAGGCCGAGCCCGGCCACATACACCTCACCCGTCACACCAGGAGGCACCGGCCGCAGGAAGTCATCCAGGACGTACACCCGGGCATTGCCGATCGGGCGCCCGATGGCCGGCGGCGCGTCCTGCGAGGTGATGTCCTCGGTCAGCGGCGTCGCCGTCGTGATCACGGTCGCCTCGGTCGGACCGTAGGTGTTCCACACCCGCGCCCCGGCCCGCCACCGCGCCGCCAGATCAGCCGTCAGACGCTCCGCGCCCAACACCCAGTTCTCCACACCCGGCACCGCTTCCGGATCCAGCACACCCAGCAGCGACGGCACCACACTCGCCACCCGCACACCCGAGGCACGGATCATCTCCGCCAACGCCTCGGGGTCCGTACGCTCTTCACTCGATGCGATCGCGAGGGTGCCACCGGCGGACAGCGTCGCCGCCACATCCAAGACGGCGGCGTCGAAGCTGAACGAAGCGAACTGGAGCACGGTCACGCCCGGCGCCACACCCAGCACCGGCCGCATCGCCTCCGCCAGGTTCGCCACACCACCATGAGCCACCGCCACGCCCTTGGGCCGACCCGTCGAACCCGACGTATAGATCACGTACGCCAACTGACCAGGGGACACGGCATGGTTCAGCGGCTCGGGGGACTCGGCGGCGACCGCCTGCTCGGTCGTGCTCTCACCCAGCAACACCGCGTCCGCCAGGCCGGTCGACACTCCGGCCAGCGTCTCGGCCGTGCCGAGGACGACGGTCGCACCGCTGTCGGCGATCATGTACGCGAGCCGGTCGGCGGGATACTCCGGGTCCAGCGGCACGTATGCACCCCCGGCCTTCCAGGCCGCCAGCAGGCCGACCACCATCTCCACCCCACGCGGCAGGCACAGACCCACCCGCGACTCACGCCCCACACCCAAACCGATCAGATACCGCGCCAACCGGTTCGCCCGCGCCTCCAACTCCCCGTACGACAGCACCTCCGAGCCACACCGCACCGCCGCCACGCCCGGTGCCTGTTCCACGCGTGCCCGGAACAGTGCCGGCAGCGTGTCCGCCGCGACCGGCTGCCCGGTGTCGTTCCACTCCTGCACCACCTGCGAACGCTCGGCCTCGTCCAGCACCTTGATGTCGCCGACCCGGGCCTCCGGGTGCGCCACCAACTGCTCCAGGACTCGCACCAGCCGGCGGCTGATCTGCACGGCCTGCCGCCGGTCGAACAGGTCGGGCCCGTAGTCCAGGCGGAGGTGGAGGACGTCGGACGGAATGACGCCCAGGGCCAGCGCGAAGTTGGTCGACTCCCGCATCTCGGTGTTCGTCAGCGTCAGGCCCTCGACGGAAGCCGGTATGCCCGGGTCACCCGGGTAGTTCTCGAACGTCATGAGGGTGTCGAAGGTCGCACCCGGTCCTGCGAGGCGCTGAATGGCGCTCAGGGTCAGGTGCTGGTGGTCCAGCAACGCCGACTGCTGGGCCTGCAAGGCGGTCAGCGTCTCGGTGACGGTACGTGCGGGATCGAACCGGACCCGGACCGGGACGGTGTTGATGAACAGTCCGAGCATGTCCGCCATGCCCGGCAGCTCTGCGGGACGCCCCGCCACCGTCGCGCCGAACACCACGTCACGGCGTCCCGCCAACTGCCCGACCACCACGGCCCAGGCAGCCTGCACCACCGTGTTCAGCGTCACGCCGTGGCGACGGGCCAGCTCGCCCAGTGCCCCGGCCAGTTCCGTACCGGCCTGGAGCGTGATCCTGCCGAGCGAAGCCGAGGCTCCGCCGGGGGCTGCCGGGGCGACGAGGGTCGGCTCTTCCACGCCGGCCAGCGCCTGCTGCCACGCCTCGCGCGCGGCCTGCTCGTCCTGACGGACCAGCCAGGCCAGGTAGTCGCGGTGCGGCGCCGCGGCGGGCAGCGCCCGCGCCGTACCGCCCTCGGCATAGCAGGACCACAGTTCCCGCATCAGGACCGGCAGCGACCAGCCGTCCAGCAGGAGGTGGTGCAGCGTGATCATCATCCGGTACCGGGCAGGTCCGGTTTTGACCAACAGCACCCTCAGCAGTGGGGGCTGTTCCAGGTCGAAGCGACGGGCGCGTTCCTCCGTGCCCAAGCGCTCCGACTCCGCGTGTGCGGCATCCGCGCCGAGGGCGGACAGGTCCTCTTCCCGCCAGGGAAGCGCCGCGTGCCGGACCACCGTCTGTACGGGCCGGTCCATCCCGGCCAGCTGACGGAAGCCGACCCGCAGGCTCGTACGCCGGTCCAGCAATGCCTGCCACGAAGCCCGCAGGACCTCCGCGTCCACCGGTCCGTCGAGGTCGAGGACCATCTGCTCCACGTAGACGTCCTCGGCCCCCTCGTCGAAGAGGGCGTGGAAGAGCAGGCCCTCTTGCAGCGGTGCGACCGGCAGCACGTCCACCAGCCCGGGGACGTCCGCCTCCAGCTCCGCCACCTGCGGTTGGTCGATCTCCACCAGGGGGAAGTCGGACGGCGTGTAGCCACCGCTTTCGGGGCGCGCCGCATGCGAGACCAGCCCGGCCAGCATCGACGCCCACGTGTCGAGCAGCCCCTGCGCCGCCGCCTCGTGCAGCAGGTGTTCGGGCCACGACAGGGTCAGTGTCAGCTCCGGTCCCCCGGCCCGGTCGCGCACCAGGCCCAGAAGTTCCAGCGCGTGCATCACCGGTGCGTGCGCCGGTATGCCCTCACCCATGCCGTTTCCGGTGAGTTGCCACTCCCCGTCCCGGTCGGCGAACCGGCCCAGGTAGTTGAAGCCGATCTGCGCGGACGGCAGCTCGGCGAGTGCCGACGCCGTTTCGGGGTTGAGGTAGCGCAGCATGCCGTAGCCCAGGCCATCGCCGGGCACCGCACGCACCTGCTCCTTGACGGCCTTGAGCACCCGGCCCGCCGCCGGACCACCCGCACGCACCTCGGCCCCATCCACCGCACCGGCATCCAACCGCACCGGATGCACGGCAGTGAACCAACCCACCGCACGCGACAGATCCATTCCTTCATCCAACGGCACCCGACCGTGACCCTCGACATCCACCAAGAACCCACCAGCCGACCGCCGGCCCTGAGCCTGGTCCTGCCACTCCGCGACCGCCGCAGCCAGCCCCGCCAACAGCACATCATCGACACCCGCGTGGAACGCAGCCGGAACGGTGGTCAGCAACGCCGACGTCACCCCCGCCGGAACCGTCACTGAGACCTCGCGCACCGCGTCGCCCACGTCCCGGCCCGGGTCCACCGGCTCAGTCGTCAGCTGAGCGGAAGGCTCTTGCAGCAGCTCACGCCAATGCGCCAGCTCAGCCAGCCGCTCCGAGCTCTCCGCCTGCGCCGACAGCTCCCGCGCCCAATGCCTGAACGAGGTGCCCGCGGCGTCGAGCTCCGGTCGGCCGCCTGCGGCCAGCGCCTCGTACGCGGCCTGTACGTCCGGGACCAGAACCCGCCAGGAAACCGTGTCCACCACCAGGTGATCGACGACCAACAGCAGACGTCCCTGAACGTCCGGCCCCGCATCGAGCCACACCACCTGCACCATCACACCGGCCAGCGGATCCAGCCGCCCCACCGCCACCCGCACCTGCTCGGCAACCAACGAACCCCAGTCACCCACACCCGCCGCATCCACCCGGCGCACCCACGGCCCCACCGAAACCGCACCAACCTCACCGACCACCAACCGCCGCTCCGGTGCCATCTCCAACCGCGCCCGCAACACATCGTGGTGATCCACCACCGCCTGCACCGCATCCGCCAGCACGGCGAGATCCAGACCACCCGGAACGGCCACCAGCGCCGACTGGTACACCTCGGGCAGGGCCTCCGGGCCCACGCGTCCCAGTACCTCGTGCATCACCGGGCTCAGCGGCAGGTCACCTGTCGGCGCGACCGCCGCTCCGGCAACGGCGCCTTCCGCTCCGAGGCCGCCCTCGCCCAGGACGACGGCCACGGTTGCCAGACCCTCCGGCGTCCGATGCTCGAAGACCTCGCGGGTGGTGATGGCCAGACCGGCCCGCCGGGCGCTCGACACCAGCAGCATGGAGTGGATCGAGTCGCCACCCAGCTCGAAGAAGCTGTCGTCGGTGCCCACCCGGTCCAGGCCCAGCACCTCGGCGAACAGGTCGCACAAAAGAGCGTCGACGGGGTTCTGCGGGGCTCGCCCCTCGGACCGGCTCTCCGGCTCGGGGGCGGGCAGGGCGGCCTTGTCCAGCTTCCCGTTCACCGTGAGCGGCAGCGCGTCCAACACCATCACGGCCGCCGGCACCATGTGCTCCGGCACCATCCCCGCCACATACGCACGCAACGACTGCGGGTCAACCTCACGCGCCCCAGGCACGACATAACCCACCAGGCGCCTCTCACCCGGCCGGTCCTCCCGCACCACGACCGCGGCCTGGGCCACGTCAGGGTGCGCGGCAAGAACAGACTCGATCTCGCCCGGCTCCACCCGGAACCCGCGGATCTTGACCTGCTCGTCCGCCCGCCCGACGAACTCCAACTCCCCATCAGCCGTCCACCGCGCCAAGTCACCCGAGCGATACACCCGACCACCCTCGGCAAACGGACTGGCCACAAAACGCTCCGCCGTCAGGCCCGCACGCCCCACATAGCCGCGCGCCAGGCCCGGACCCGCTACGTACACCTCGCCGACCACGCCCACCGGCACCGGCTGGAGGATTTCGTTGAGCACGAAGACCTGCGCGTTGCCGATCGGACGTCCGATCGCGGGAGCCGCGTCCGCCGGGGAGATACCTTCCTTCAACAGCGTCGCCGTCGTGATCACGGTCGCCTCGGTCGGACCGTAGGTGTTCCACACCCGCGCCCCGGCCCGCCACCGCGCCGCCAGATCAGCCGTCAGACGCTCCGCGCCCAACACCCAGTTCTCCACACCCGGCACCGCTTCCGGATCCAGCACACCCAGCAGCGACGGCACCACACTCGCCACCCGCACACCGGCCGCACGGATCATCTCCGCCAGCGCCTCGGGCTCCATGCGTTCGTCACTGGAAGCGATCGCGAGGGTGCCGCCCCCGCCCAATGTCACCGCCACATCCAAGACGGCAGCGTCGAAGCTGAACGAAGCGAACTGGAGCACGGTCACACCCGGAGCCACACCCAGCACCGGCCGCATCGCCTCCGCCAGGTTCGCCACCCCACCATGAGCCACCGCCACGCCCTTGGGCCGACCCGTCGAACCCGACGTATAGATCACGTACGCCAACTGGCCTGCCGTGCACACCACGTCGAGGCCCGCAGACGACTCGGCCGCGATCTCCTCCGCCACCTGGTCCAGCAGCACGACGCTCGTCGCCGCTCCGACCGGCACCTCCGACAGTGTTTCCGCCGTGCCCAACACCACCGAAGCGCCGCTGTCGGCGACCATGAAAGCCAACCGGTCAACCGGGTACTCCGGGTCCAGCGGTACGTACGCACCCCCGGCCTTCCAGGCCGCCAGCAGGCCGACCACCATCTCCACTCCACGCGGCAGGCACAGACCCACCCGCGACTCACGGCCGACGCCCAGAGCAATCAGGTACCGCGCCAGCCGGTTCGCCCGCGCCTCCAACTCCCCGTACGACAACACCTCCGAGCCGCACCGCACCGCGGCCACGTCCGGCGCCGCCTCAGCCCGTGCGGCGAACAACTCGACGACGCTGCCCGCGGACACCGGCCGCGCGGTGTCGTTCCACTCCTGCACCACCTGCGAACGCTCGGCCTCGCCCAGCGCGTCCATCCGGCCGACAGGCAGGGCCGGATCGTTCGCCACCTGCTCCAGGAAGCGCATGAACGACCGGTGGGCTCCCGACAACCACGCGTGGTCGTACAGGCCGGCGTCGGCCTCGAAAGTGATCTGGGTGTCCTCGACGTCCGACGAGCTGGTCACCAGGACGCCGAAGTCCTCGGCGCGTCGGCCCCTCAGCTCCCGCATGACGCCCTGGTGCGCCCCGAACCGCAGGTCCGCGCCTTCCGGAACGACATCCACATAGGGCCCGAAGAGCCGGCGACCGCTTTCCGGCCGGCCCAGTTCCCGCCGCAGCCACTCTCCGCGGAACCGCTGGTGCTCCAGCAGCGCGGCGACCTCTCGCTCCGCCTCGCCGGCCAGTTCCAGCAGGCTCGATCCGGCTCGCGCCGGAAGTCGCAACGGCAGGGTGTTCGCCATCGCGCACGGCGTCCGCCGTGCCTCGTCCCCCGCCCGTCCCGTCACCGGCAGGCTCAGGACCGTCTCGTCCGCCCCGGTCATCCGGCCCAGGAAGGCCCCGACCGCGGCGAGCAGCAGCCGCGTCCAGCTCACCCCCGCACGGTCGGCCGCCGCACGCAGCCCGGCCGCCACCGTGGGCGGCAGCTGCCCGGTTTCCCGCAGAGCTCCGTCCTCCGCCGCGACGTCATGGGCGCGCCCTGATCGGTATCCCGGAATGCCGGTCCACTCCGGCCGGTCCGCGAAACGCGCAAGCCAGTACTCCCGGTCGCGTGCATACCGCTCCGAGCTGCGGTAATCCGTCTCTTGGTCCCATAGCCCGCGCAGGGACGCATGCTGCGGCCCGGAAACCGTCTCGCCCCGGGAGAGCTTCGTGTACACCTCGGCAACCCGGCGTCCCAGCTGTGCACACGCATAACCGTCCATCAGCAGGCTGTTGTAGCACTGGAGCCACACGTGGCGATCGGCGGCCAGACGGTAGAGTTTGTAAGAAAACAGCTGGTCGGCTGCGGTGTTCTGTACCCGCCGCGCTTCCTCCCGCATCAGGTTCTCGGCTGCCGTCCGAGGATCGCTTTCCGCGGAGAGGTCGGCGACCGACAACTCCCATACCGGTTGCCCGGTGAACGTCTGCGATACGCCCTCTGCGCCGTCCTCCACGAAGCGCACACGCAGTATGTCCACCTGGGCAACGACCTGTCGCAATGCGCGTTCGAACAGGGCCGGGTCGAGGGGCCCGTGTATGTCGACGGAAAGCCCGGAGTGGCCAGGCATTCCGGAAAGATTCGCGCGCCGTGACCGCCAGATCCCCTCCTGGCAATCGGACAGGGGCAGCGTGTCACCGGTGTGGACGTTCATCATTTCCCCCCGTTATGCGGATCGCTCCCCGCAGCACGACGTTCCCGGCCGATCACGGGTCGAACACATTCGCCCGCTCATCGACCGGCAACAGTCGGCACCGGCCCGCGCTCATCCCGAAGGGAAGGCAGGGTCGGGTTGCGCTCCGCACTGAATTTCCAGTACTCCAACGTCGTCTGCGACGCCTACTGGCTGGCCACCGAGATGGCCGCCCCCGTCTTGTCGAACTCGTCCGCCGCTACGCGTGAACGGCGGAAGGCACGTCATGAACAATACTGATGACCTGTCCGAATTCCCAGCGCGCAGCGGTCGCGTTCGTTCGACACAGGTCCGGGCGCCGGGCTCACCGTTCTCGTGTCCAACTGTCCAAATAACCGGTTGGCCGGTGCGCACTCTTTTCGATCTCGGATTTCCGGACACCGTCGACCACGGAATTTTCTTGTCCCACTGTAATGACGCCGCCATCAGTGACATCATCACTACCGCGGCCACCGTGGCGGGGTGCGGGCTCTGGACACGGTACGGCCGTCTGATTTTGGGCAAGTTCAGCCAAGTTGCTGATTCCCCGGAGCCTCTTTCGCCCCAGTATTCAACACCAGTCACCCACCATCGGAATCCTGGCGTCCTGGTAAGTGTCCGTACGGTTCACCGACCTCACATCCCGGCACGTCCCGGGAGGCAACCTCCGGGCTCCGGGCCGACGGTGGTTCCGCCCCTTTCCGGAATGGCGACTTCCCGTCGCCTTCGGCCCGCCGGGACCACGGCTGGACCCGTTATGGACTCCCGCCCCTCTTGCCTCGCCCAATGCGCGGGGCCCAGTATCTGCACCGCACGGTGATTTTGGTCCCTACCAAGCCACGCCGTGGCGGCGCGCCGCCCGTGCCCGGCAGGGCGACGACCGTTCTCATCGCGTCGGCCCTCTCACCGACAACCCCTGCGATCAGGGAGCTGCCCCAGCCATGTCAGCGTCCTCTCCTCCTCCCCCCTCCTCCTCCGCCCCGGCGTCGTCGGCGACCCGCGGCGGCACGGTGTCCGGCGCCCCGGCGCGCCGCCGGTGGCAATTCTGGCGGTCACCGGCGGACCAGCCCCGGTGGGCCCGGCCCGCGCTGCTCGGTATCGCCGCGTTCGCCGCCCTGTTGTACGCCTGGAACATCACCACCAGCGGCCTGGCCCCTTACTACTCCGTCGCCGCCCGCAGCATGACGGAGAGCTGGAAGGCGTTCTTGTTCACCGCCTACGATCCCGCGGCGACCGTCACTCTTGACAAGATCGGCGGCTTCCTGTGGCCGCAGGCGATATCCGCACGGATCTTCGGCTTCCACGACTGGTCGCTGACCCTGCCGCAATGCGTCGAAGGGGTCGTCAGCGTCCTGGTCATGTACCGGGTGGTGCGGCGCTGGCGAGGAGCGGTGGCGGGCCTGTTCGCGGCCGGTCTGCTGACGCTCACCCCGGTCGCCGCGTCGATGTTCGCCCACGCCATCCTGGACGCCGCGTTGGTGATGTGCCTGGTGCTGGCGGCGGACCAGTACCAACGGGCCGTGACGACGGGCCGGCTGTCGCGGCTGCTCTTCGCCGGCGTGTGGGTGGGGCTGGGCTTCCAGGCCAAGATGATGCAGGCGTGGCTCATCGCGCCGGCCCTGGCCCTGGGCTACCTCATCGCCGCACCGGTCACACTGCGCAGGCGGCTCGTCCATCTGCTGACGTCGGGAGTGGTGATGGGCGTGGTGTCCCTCTCCTGGGTGCTGATGGTGACGTTCACGCCGAAGGATTCGCGCCCCTACGTGGACGGGTCGGCCAACAACAGCGCCTTCTCGATGGTCTTCGGATACAACGGCTTCGACCGCATAGACCAGGGCAACGGACCGGGCATCACCTCGGGCGGCTCCGGCGGCCGGCAGACACCGGGAGGCAGCGATCAGCAGCGGAGCACCGGTGGTCAAGGCGGAAGCACCGCCGGCTCGGACCGGGGCGCTTCGGGCCAGGGCGATGCGGGGCAGCGCCAGGACGGTGGCGATTCCGGCAAGAAGGGCCGCACTCCCCCGCAAGGCGGCCAAGGCAAGCGTCTCAACATGGGGCCCTGGGGGAACGTCTGGCACAAGCTGTTCGACCTGCGTCTGCTGGCGCAGATCGGCTGGCTCTACCCCCTGGCACTGGCGTCCCTCGCGTTCGGGCTGATCAGGCATCGGAAGCGGCCGCGTACCGACGTGGGGCGCGGTGGCTATGTGATGTGGGGTGCCTGGCTGCTGACCGTGGCGGTGGCGCTGAGCTTCGCCTCGGTGCCGCACACCGCGTACGTGGCGACGCTCGCCCCCGCCCTCGCGGCGCTGTCGGCGGCCGGGACCCTGGCGATGTGGCGTGCCTACCGCACGCGCGACGGCCGCTGGGCCCACGCGCTTCCCGTGACCATCGCCCTGCAAGCCGCGTGGTCGGCTTACATCGCCGCCCAATACCCCTATTTCGCACCGTGGTTGCTACCCCTGATCAGCGCGGCCGCGCTCGTCGGCCTCGCGGCGCTGGTGTTGCGCGGGCGGGTACGGCTGCGGCACATCGGCCTCGCCGGGGCGGCCGCCGGCTGTCTGGCGATGTTCGCGGCTCCGGCCGTCTGGTCGCTGTCCGTCTTCAACCCGCGGTTCGCGGGAACGGCGTTCGACGCCAACGCGGGGCCGCGCGGCCCCGAGGACAAGGGCACGGGGCCGCCCCGGGGCGCGGCACCGGTCAGCAGGGTCGTCGGCGGCCAGTCCCATTCGTCGGCCGACCACACCCCGAAAGCGCTGACGCCCCTGCAGAAGCGCATTCTCGACTACGTCCGGCAGCACAACGGCACGGCCGAGTACACCTTCTCCGCGGACGGCGGCTGGGCCCGGGCCTCGGCCATCGCCGCGACCGGGCTGCCCATCCTGCCCCTCGGCGGCCTCACCGGCGCGGCTCCGTCGATCACCCTCGCCGAGTACCGGAGGATGGTGGCGTCCGGGGAGCTGCGCTACGCGATGCTCACGATCCCGAAGCCGAAGGACGGCGGCAAGCAGGAGGATGCGCCCGTGTCGGAGTCGGAGAAGATCAGCGCATGGGTGCGGGCGCACTGCACCGAGGTGCCCCCGAAGGCGTACGGCGGCCCGGCGGCCACGGCAGCCGAACGGACGGCCACCGGATCGCTCTACCGATGCTCCCCCACCTCCTGACACCGTCCGGGCCCGGTGGCGTGCGGGGCGGACGCTCCAGGGCCGGTGCCCGGCGGCAGGCACCGGCCCGTCAGGCCACGAAGCTGTGCGGCGTCTCGACCTCGCCGGCCGCGGCCCCGGTCGCGACCAGGCGGGCCGCGGCGGCCAGCCGGGAGGCGGCTTCGTCGGCAACGGCCCCGCTGACCGTGAACGGCAGCCGGACAAACCCCTCGAAGGCGCCGTCGACGCCGAAGCGGGGCCCGGAGGGCACCCGTACGCCGAGCCGCTCCCCCGCCTCCGCGATCCGTGAACCGGAGAGCCCGCCGGTCCTCGCCCACAGGGTGAGGCCGCCGCTCGGCACGCTGAACTCCCAGTCGGGCAGGTGACGCCGGACCGCGGCGACGATGGCGTCGCGGTTCTCGCGCGCCTGGCCGCGGCGCACCTCCACGGCCTGTGCCCAGCCGTCGCCTTCCAGCAGCGAGGTGATGGCGAGCTGTTCGAGGACCGGTGAGCCCAGGTCGGCGTAGGCGCGCGCGGCGATGAGGCTGCGGATGATGTCTGGGGCGGCCCGTACCCATCCGATGCGCATGCCGGCCCAGAACGCCTTGCTGACGGAACCGACCGTGATGACGGCGCTGCCCGCCGGGTCGAAGGCGCTGACGGGGCGGGGCAGTTCGATGCCGTCCAGGTTGAGTTCGGTCATGGTCTCGTCGACGACCATGACCGTGCCGGCCGCTCGGGCGGCGTCCACCAGCCGGCGGCGCTGGTCCTCGGTGGCGAGGGTGCCGGTCGGGTTGTGGAAGTCGGCGACGACGTACGCCATGCGGGGCGCGGCGTCCCGCATGACCTGGCGCCAGGCGGGGATGTCCCAGCCGCCGAGCCGGTCGGCGAGGGCGACGGGAACCAGCCGGGCGCCGGCGTCGCGCATGAGCTGGAGGATGTTGGCGTAGGACGGGGAGTCCACCGCGACCCGTTCGCCGGGCCGGGTGATCAGGCGGCAGATGGCGGCGACCGCGCCCATGGCTCCGGTGGTGACCATGATCTGTTCGGGCATGGTGGGGATGCCGCGGGCGGTGTAGCGGTCGGCCAGGGCCTGGCGCAGGGCGGGCAGGCCGGCCGGGTAGTCACCGTGGGTGTGGGCGTACAGCGGCAGGTGCTCCATGGCGCCCTGTACACCGCGGGTGAGCCAGGGCTCGGGCGCCGGGAGGGCGGCGCAGCCGAGGTCGATCATGGAGCCGGCGGCCTCCGGCGGCAGTGGTTCCAGGCCGCGGGTGGGCAGGGGGTTCCCGGCGGGCACGGCCGTCCAGCTGCCCGATCCGCGGCGGGATTCCAGGAAGCCTTCGGCGCGCAGCGCTTCGTAGGCCGCGGCGACGGTGGTGCGGCTCACGGAGAGCGCGGCGGCCAGTTCGCGTTCCGCGGGGAGGCGGGCGGCGACCGGCACGCGGCCTTCCAGGACGAGGAGCCGTACGCCGTCGGCGAGGCCGCGGTAGGCGGGGACGCGGCGGCCGCCGGCCGGTGGCACGGCGTCCCGGGTGTCCTGCGACCGGAGCAGCCTGGCGAGCTGCGACGCCCCTACCGCCGAAGTCCACTGCGCCATCGAAGCAGTCCACCTTTCTGGAATTGGCCGTAGAAAGAGATCAAGTTCGGGCCACAGAGTGGCACGCGCCAGTCCAATCATGCCAGGAGGGGAAAGGCTTTGTTCAGCACGCGTAGGTCCGGTAAGGCGGGGAGCGCGGACGACCGCCGTACGGAAGGTGGCACCGACCGGCCCGCGGAGGGCGCCGCCGACGGCCGTACGGCAGACACCCCCGGGACACGAGGACGGCGGTTGCCGCGCCGGCTCGTCCACCTCTACGCCGGGCTGGTCCTGTACGGCCTCAGCATGGGCCTGCAACTGCGCGCGGGCCTCGGCCTGGAGCCGTGGAGCGTCCTGAACCAGGGCATTTCCCGGCACACGGGCCTGACGATCGGCACGGTGACGATCGTCTCCGGCGCACTGATCCTGCTGCTGTGGATTCCGCTGCGGCAGCGCCCCGGCCTGGGGACGGTCTCCAACGTCGTGATCCTCGGCCTCGTGATGGACGCGACGCTCACCGTCGTACCGGAGGTCTCTTCCCTCGGCGCCCGCGTCCCGCTGCTGGCCGGCGCCATCCTCCTCAACGGCCTGGCCACGGGGCTCTACATCTCGGCGCGCTTCGGCCCCGGCCCGCGCGACGGTCTGATGACCGGCCTGCACCGGCGTACGGGCCGGCCGCTGCGCCTCGTGCGGACCTGCATCGAGGTCACCGTGCTCGCCGTCGGCTTCCTGCTGGGCGGCTCGGTGGGCGTGGGCACCGTGATCTACGCGCTGGCCATCGGGCCGCTGGCCCAGTTCTCGCTGCGCTTCTTCGAGATCGGCGACCGTGGCGGCCGGGTCGTGGCGTCGTCCGCTGCCGCACCGGCCCACGGCGCCCCCGCGGCGGTCGACCGCTGACTCCGGCCCACCCGCCGCCCGCCGGTCCAACTCCCTTCCGCTTATGCCCTTTTATCGCGGTACGCGCCCTTCGCCGGCCCCGCCAGCTGTTACGCTCGCCTCGCCAACGACCCCTCTGACCTGGCCTTTTAATGTCCGACTGGCCGGCCGGCGGGGAGCACCAACCGAGGGAGCGGACTGTGAAGGTCGGGATCAACATCCTCAACTACGGGACGGGCACCACCCCCGAAGGCATCGAGACGTGGGTGCGCGGCGCCGAGGAGCTCGGGTACCACCTGGCGATGATCTCCGACCATGTGACGCTGCCGCCGGAGGTCGCCGGCGCCTTCCCGCCACCCTTCTACGACCCGTTCACCACGCTGGCCTGGCTCGCGGGCCGCACCAGCGCCATCGAGCTGGGCACCACGGTGGTGGTGCTCCCGTACCGTCACCCGCTGCAGACCGCCCGCGTGACCGCCAACCTGGACCGCTTCAGCGGCGGCCGGCTCGTGTTCGGCGTGGGCATCGGCTGGTCCGAGCAGGAGTACGAGGCGCTGGGCATCGACTTCGCGGCCCGCGGCCGGATCACCGATGAGTACCTGACCTGCATCAAGGAGCACTGGACGCAGCCGGTGGTCTCGTTCAGCGGCGAGCACGCCGAGTACTCCGGCATCACCACGGGCCCCGCCCCCGTACGGGACCCGCACCCGCCGGTCTGGGTCGGCGGCCTCAGCGACGCCGCGCTGCGCCGGGCCGCGCGCTTCGGCGACGCCTGGCACCCGTACACGCTGGGCGCGGACGCGATCCGCAAGCGGCTGCCCGCCCTGGAGGCCGCCGCCGAGGCGGCCGGCCGCCCGACGCCGGCGGTGGCGCCCCGGATAGCCCTGCACCTCACGGAGCGGCCGGTGGAGTCGGAGACCCGCCTCCCCGGGCACGGGACGGTCGACCAGGTCCGCGCGGACCTGGAGGCGCTGGCGGAGCTGGGCGTCTCCTACGTCGTCCTCGACACCTTCCTGTCGAGCTACGCCGGGCCCGTGCCGCCGGAGGAGAGCCCCCGGCACGACCTGTCCCAGCTGGAGACCGCGGCCGAGCGGATACTCGACCTGCCGGGAGAGACTCTGCGCTGAAACGCGCGGAGCGACGGACCGTCGCCCCGCGTGACCGGCGGCGCATGGCCGGTTGCCGACGGGGCGGCCACCCGGCCTGTATATCCTCTGGCCAATGCGCTCCCAGCAGTTGACCTCCCGCGGCTTCCCCGTACGCCACCCCTATCTCGACCACCCGGCCCCGCTCGCCTTCGCCCACCGGGGCGGCGCGGCGGACGGGCTGGAGAACACCGCCGCGGCCTTCCGGCGGGCGGTGGCGCTCGGCTACCGCTACCTGGAGACCGACGTGCACGCCACGTCGGACGGCCGGCTCGTCGCGTTCCACGACGCGACGCTGGACCGGGTCACGGACATGGGCGGGGCGATCGGGCGCCTTCCCTGGCAGGCCGTCCGGCGGGCGCGAGTGGCGGGGCGGGAGCCGCTGCCGCTGTTCGAAGAGTTGCTGGAGGAGTTCCCGCAGGCCCGCTGGAACGTCGACATCAAGGCGGAGGCCGCGCTCAGGCCGACGCTGGACCTGCTGCGCCGCACGGAGGCCTGGGACCGGGTGTGCGTCGGCTCGTTCTCGGAGGCCAGGGTCGCGCGGGCCCAGCGGCTGGCCGGTCCGCGGCTGGCGACGTCGCTCGGTACGCGCGGGGTCCTGGGGCTGCGGATGCGCTCGTACGGCCGGGGCGTGCCGCTGGACCGGCTGATGGGGGCCGCGGTCCGGCGCAACGCGGTCTGCGTCCAGGTCCCGGAGCGGCAGTCCGGCGTCCGCGTGGTGGATCCGCTGCTGATCCGGGCGGCGCACGTGTGGGGCCTGCAGGTGCACGTGTGGACGGTCAACGACCCGCGGCGGATGGCGGCGCTGCTCGACCTCGGAGTCGACGGGATCATGACCGACGACATCGACGCCCTGCGGAAGGTGCTGGCCGCCCGGGGCTCCTGGCCCTCGCGGTGACGCTCCCGCGCCCCTGACGAGCCGTTACCAGACCCCGGTGGTCCCGCCGATGGCGCCCCCGGATTTAGGGATGGGGCCGGTGGGCCGGTAGTGTACGCCTTTGGCTCACCAGGCGGACCGTTACTGCGCGCTGAACTACCGAAAGCGCTGGGTGACATCTGCTGCCAGATGTGACAAACCGGGCACTGGTGGGTACAACAAGGGGCGGCACGAAGGAAGGCAGCGGCGCCAGCGCCTCCATCTTGGGCGGTGGTGGGCGACGAGTGGGCACGGGTCCCGGTGACGGGAATCTTCACCGCCGACCGGACGTTGACCGGATGACGACGACAGCGACACCTGTCCTGTGGGCGACAAAGCCCGGGAGGCACGATTCATGAGTGAGCGAGCTCTTCGCGGCACGCGACTTGTGGTGACCAGCTACGAGACCGACCGCGGCATCGACCTGGCTCCGCGCCAGGCGGTGGAGTACGCATGCGAGAACGGACATCGCTTTGAGATGCCGTTCTCGGTAGAGGCCGAGATTCCGTCAGAGTGGGAGTGCAAGGTATGTGGTGCACAGGCCCTCCTGGTGGATGGCGATGGCCCTGAGGAAAAGAAGGGCAAGCCCGCGCGTACGCACTGGGACATGCTCATGGAGCGGCGCACCCGCGAGGAGCTGGAGGAGGTGCTGGCCGAACGGCTGGCCGTCCTGCGCTCCGGCACCATGAACATTGCCGTGCATCCGCGCGACAACAACAACAGTCGCAAGTCCGCCTGACGAACGGACGCGCGATCGGGCCGGGGCCACTGCATCATGCAGTGGCCCCGGCCCGTTTCCGTACCCATTTCTCCCCCGCCGATGTGGGCGAGGTCACGCGTGACCTGCGGAATCTTCCGCAGGTCCACGACGATGTACGGGGCCTCAGCGCGTCAGGGGCGGGTCCTCGCGGCGCGGCGCGGGCCGCTCGTCCTCGCGGACGACCTCGCCCTGGACGACCTTGCCGTCCGGCTGGTGCATACGGGCCTGCTGGAAGGCGTCGCCGAGCGACCCCGGCGCATAGCGCGCCTGGCGGGTCAGGAAGCGCTCAGCGCGGCGGTGGAGCAGCTTGCGGGTGGGCGGGAAGAGGCAGAGCAGCCCGGCGGCGTCGGAGGCCAGGCCCGGGAACATCAGCAGCAGCCCGCCGAGCATGGGCAGGGTGTTGCCGCTGCCCGTGGACTTCTGCTCCCGCGGCTCCGCGGACGCCGTGGCGCCTCCGGCCGCCTGCATGCTCTCCGTGAGGTTCTTCCACGCCCGGCGCCCGGCCCGCTTGATCACGTACCCGCCCGCGACAACGCCGGCGATCAGCAGCAGAAGCACGGTCAGGCCGCCCGCCGCGTCGGCGACCAGCGTCAGCAGCCAGATTTCGAGCACCAGCCAGGCGGCGATGCCCAACGGAACGAACCGGCGGGCCCGCGAGCGCTTGGGCGGGCGGGATTGAGGCGATGGCGTGGCTGCGAACGTCATGTCTCAAGTGTGCCTGGCACCGCGCGCCCAGCGCTCCCGCGGGTGGGCCTCAGCACCGTCTCAGGCGCTGCTGAAGACGATCAGGCAGAACTCGTTGCCCTCGGGGTCGGCGAGCACCGTCGTCAGGCAGCCCGCGTCGTCGAACGGCCCGCGCAGCACCCGCGCGCCGAGGCCCACCACCCGGCTCAGCTCCGGCTCCATCGCGGGCACCCGCAGATCGACGTGCATGCGGTTCTTGCCCTGCTTGGGCTCCGGCACCTGCTGGAGGAGCAGCTCGGGATCGCGCCCCGCCGGGTCGGTCAGGGCGGTGTACGGCGGTGTGGCGCGCGTGATCCGGTAGCCGAGGACCTGGCTCCAGAAGGCGGCGAGCGCCTCCCGGTCCGCGCAGTCCAGCACCATGGCGAGTTGCCTCGATGTCACCGCTGTCTCCCCTCTCCGGTACTCCTGATCATGCGGAACGCATGCGGGCCCGCCCGTCGGGCACCCGTACCGGACACGTTTCCCCTTCCCCCTACCAGGAGGTCGAACGCGATGGACAAGCGCAGCGAGACGCCGGAGCAGGGCGGCAGCGCCATTCCCCGGGACCTGCCGGACCAGCAGGCCGACCCGAGGGGCGCGCCGGATCCGTGGGAGGGCCGCAGCCCCGACGACGGCGACGACCGCGAGGAGAACACCGACGTCCCCGACACCGATGTTTCCGGCACGGGCCGCCGCGGGGCGGCGCGCGACCACGACACGCAGACCGAGAAGCCGACCCCGGACGAGCCGGCCGACTGATGCCGGCCCGCCGGGCGGCGCGCGCCCCTCGTACGGCCCGGGAGCCCCGCGGACACGGTCCGGCGGGGCTCCCGGTCGCTCGGCGGCTTCCCGGCCCGCTCAGAGCTCGCGCAGCGCGGGCAGCAGCTTTTTCTCGGCCCAGTCGAAGAATTCCCGCTGGTGATCGCCGCCGACCTGGACGACGGCGATCTCCGTGAAGCCGGCTTCCGCGTACGGGCGCACCGCCTCGACGAAGTCGTCCACGTTGTTTCCGCAGGGGATCGTCCCGGCCACGTCCTCCTCGCGTACGAACTGGGTGGCCCCGGCGAACCCGGCCGGGTCCGGCAGCTCGGAGTTGACCTTCCAGCCGCCCGCGAACCAGCGGAACTGGTCGTGGGCGCGCCGTACGGCGGCGTCCCGGTCGGGGTCGTAGCAGATGGGCAGCTGGCCCACCCGCGGCTTGCCGGCACCGCCGTGCTTCTCGAAGGAGGAGATCAGCTCGCTCTTCGGCTCGGTCGCGATGACCAGGTCGCCGAGGCGGCCGGCGATCTCGCAGGACCGCTCCCCCGACACGGCCACGCCGATCGGCGGGGCTTGCTCGGGCAGGTCCCAGAGCTTGGCGGCGTCCACGTCGAAGTGGTTGCCGTGGTAGGTGACGGTGTCGCCGTCGAAGAGCGCCCGGATGATCTCCAGTGCCTCGGTGAACATCTCGTGCCGGGTGCTCTTGCCCGGCCAGCCGCGTCCCACGACGTGTTCGTTCAGGTTCTCGCCCGAGCCCAGGCCCAGCCGGAAGCGGCCGCCGGAGAGCAGCTGCAGGGTCGCGGCCTTCTGCGCGACGACCGCCGGGTGGTAGCGCACCGTCGGGCAGGTCACGTACGTCATCAGCGGGATGCGGGAGGTGGCCTGCGCCGCGGCGCCCAGGACGCTCCACGCGTACGGGGCGTGGCCTTGGGAATCCAGCCAGGGCGCGTAGTGGTCGGAGGTCACCGAGAAGTCGAATCCGGTTTCCTCGGCACGGACGACGTGGTCGACGAGATCACGCGGGCCGGCTTGCTCAGTCATCATCGTGTAGCCGATTTGCACCATATGGCGCGAGTTTCCCGATCATGCGACCGCAAAACTCGGCCCGGCCGATGATGACCGGCCGGGCCGAGAGGACTCCGCCCGACCGGCCTAGCGCACGCCGCCCGGGCTCAGCGTCCGCGGAGCTTGTTGACCCGGGAGCCGACGCCCCAGCCGGTGACCCGCCACAGGGCCTCCACGACGATGTCCTTGCTCATCTTGCTGTCGCCGCGCTCGCGCTCGACGAAGGTGATCGGCACCTCGACGACGTGGAAGCCGCTCTCGACGGCCCGGCGGGCCAGGTCGACCTGGAAGCAGTAGCCCTGCGAGGCGACCTCGTCCAGGCCGAGCCCTTCCAGGGTCTCCTTGCGGAAGGCCCGGTAGCCGCCGGTCACGTCGCGCAGCGGCACGTCCAGCATGGCCCGGCAGTACGTGCTGCCGCCGCGGGAGAGGTACTCGCGGTGCTTGGGCCAGTTCACCACCCGGCCGCCGGGGACCCAGCGCGAGCCGAGCACGAGGTCGGCGCCCTTGAGGGCGGTGAGCAGCCGCGGCAGCTCCTCGGGCCGGTGGGAGCCGTCGGCGTCCATCTCCACCAGGACGCCGAAGCCGTGCTCGATGCCCCACCTGAAGCCCGCCAGGTAGGCGGCGCCGAGCCCTTCCTTGCCCTTGCGGTGCAGCACCTGGACGTGGTCGTCCACCGCCGCGAGTTCGTCGGCGATCTTTCCCGTGCCGTCGGGGCTGTTGTCGTCCGCGACGAGGATGTGCGCCTCCGGCACGGCGGACCGTACCCGCGAGACGATCGGCTTGATGTTCTCCGCCTCGTTGTAGGTCGGAATGATCACCAAAGTGGTGCCGAGCGGACCGTACTTCCGCTGACCGCCGTCTGTCACTGCTGCCCCTTCTCGTCCTTCGTACGCCCGCGCCGGCCAATGACTGTCGCGGCGACGCAGGACAGAAGTCCCACGATAGCGAGCACCCACTCGGGAATGGCACCGACGCGGTCGGCCACGGTCTTTTCATCACGCAGAGGGAGGCTCGCCTCCAGCACCCCTTGGGTGAACTCCGGGATCTTGTGGGTGACCGTACCGTCCGGGGCCACCACCGCGCTGATCCCGCTGGTGGCCGCCGTGACGATGGCACGGCCGTGTTCCACGGCACGCAGCTTGGACATGGCCAGTTGCTGTTCGGGCTGTCCGGTGCGGCCGTAGGTGGCGTTGTTGGTCTGGACGACGAGGGCGCGGGCGCCCGCGTTCACGGTGTCGTGCACGATCTCGTCGTAGGCGACCTCGAAGCAGATGACGTCGCCGAGCCGGGCGGGGCCGACGTCGAGCACGCCGGTGTGGTCGCCCGGGTAGAAGTCGCGGGGCACCCGCTGGAAACGTGTGATGATCTTGCTCAGCTGCTCCCGGAACGGCACGTACTCGCCGAACGGCACCGGGTGCTGCTTGGTGTACGAGGCGCCGGGGCCCTTCACGGGGTCCCAGACGATGCCCTGGTTGAAGACGTAGCCCGGCTTGTCCGGGTGGTCGACGAGGGCGCCGACCAGGACGGGCACGCCGATCGCCTTGACCGCCTCGTCGATGCGGTCGTACGCCTGCGGGTAGCGGAACGGGTCCAGGTCGGAGGCGTTCTCCGGCCAGATGACCAGGTCCGGTTTCTTGGCCTTGCCCGCCTTCACGTCTGCGGCCAGCTTCTCCGTCGCCGTGGCGTGGTTGTCCAGGATCTGCATCGGGCGGCCGAGGAAGTCCATGCCGGGCCGCTGCACGTTGCCCTGGACGATGGCGATGTCGGTGTGGTCGTCCGCGTCGGTGTGCACCGGGACCAGGAGGCCGGCCACCGTGACCGCGGCGGCCAGGCCGACGGCCTCGACGGCGGGCAGGACCGCCTTCGCAGACCGCCCCGGCCCGCGCAGCTTCCACAGGACGACGGCCGCCGCCGCCAGCAGCGAGCCGGCGAGGGCGACGGCGAAGGTCACCAGCGGGGCGCCGCCGAGGGCCGCGAGCGGGGTGAAGGGCGAACCGGTGTTGGCGAAGGCGAGCCGCCCCCAGGGGAAGCCGCCGAAAGGCGCGCGGTCGCGGGCCCACTCCTCCGCGATCCACAGACAGGCGCCCCACAGCGGCCAGAACTTCAGGCGCGAGACGGCCGCGAGGCCGGCTCCGAGCAGCGCCAGGTACAGCGCCTGGATCACCGCCAGCCCGAACACCGCGTCCCAGCCGACGACATGGAGCCACTTGAGCAGGAGGAAGAAGAACGGCAGGCCGAAGGCGAAGCCGGTCCAGGCGCCCTGACGGGCCGTCCGGGCGCGGGTCAGCAGGCCGAGGGCGGCGACGGCGGCGAGGGACAGCGGCCACAGGTCGTACGGGGGGAAGGCCAGCGCGAGCGCCAAGCCGCTCAGTACGGCGAGCGCGGTGCGCGGCGCCGCACGGCGCACCAGCGCCGCGAACCGGCGACCGCGCCCGGGAACGGCTGGTTGGGGGGTGTCGGAGCCCGATGGCACGGTCGCGGCCTTCCTTGCAGGTCGTGCGGTGGTGTGCAGACCGTACAACGGTGCGCCGCGACGGCGGAGCGGGGGTGGCGGAAGGTACGGGAAGCCGCGTCCGTGGTACGGCGGCGGCAAGCGGGGCTCCGCACACGGTGCGGATCGGGGCCCGGCGCCCTTCGGGCCGACCTGGGACCCGCTGGCTGCGGATCGACCGAAAGCCGTTGTCTACTGAGCAACCGGGCCCCACCCGGGTCGCACCTGCCGATCGGACGAAACCTTTCCGTCGTCCCCGTGCCGCAGGTGCTGGACCTGGCTCCCAGTGGCGGTGTGCCGGTGCGGCACCCCGTCCCATGGCCCAGCTGCGCTCGACGACTGCGCGGAGGTCTCCCGGTCGGACGTCCTGTGGTGGACCCGGCCGAACCTACCGGCCGCCGACCGTCTGCTGTCAACAGTTGGCCAACCAGCGTGGTTTTCGCGTCGCCCCAGGTCGGCGCCCCAGCCCCGCAGGTGGGGCTGGGGCCTGCGGGCGCGTCCCGAGGTGGTACGCGCCCGCGCGAAGTCACTCGTTCGGCCGCTCGTACACCGTACGCCCCGCCACCACCGTCTTCAGGCATACGGGCAGGTCCCGGCCGGGGGTGAGGTCGGGCAGGCCGGGCGTGCCGGAGCGGGGGTCGGTCGACCAGCGCTCGACACGCTCGTCGGGGGCCTGTACGACGAGGTCGCCGGTGCGCCAGACCGCGTAGTCGGCGGGCGCGCCGGGCACCAGGACGCCCGCGTCGTCGCGGCCGACCGCGCGCCAGCCGCCGCGGGTGTGCGCGGTGAAGGCCGCGCGGGCGGAGATGCCGTGCCCGCCGGTGCGGTGGAAGACGGCGGCGCGGACGGTGCCCCACGGGTCCAGCGGGGTGACGGGGCTGTCGGAGCCCAGGGCGAGCGGGACGCCGGCGCGCAGCAGGGCGGCGTACGGGTTGAGGGTACGGGCGCGGTCGGCGCCGAGGCGGGCCGCGTACATGCCGTCCTCGCCGCCCCAGGCCGCGTCGAAGGCGGGCTGGACGGAGGCGGTGAGGGCGAACTCGGCGAACGCGGCGATGGTGGTCCCGGTGAGCATCTCGGCGTGCTCCACGCGGTGCCGGGCGGCCCGGACACGGGCCGTGCCGACGCGGTCGGCGGCGGCCCGTACGCCGTCGGTGACGGCGGTCAGGGCGGCGTCGCCGATGGCGTGGAATCCGGCCTGGAGCCCCGCCTCGGTGCAGGCCGCGACGTGCGCGGCGACGGCGTCGGCGTCCAGGTGGGCGGTGCCGGTGTGGGGCGCGTCGGCGTACGGGGCGTGCAGGTGGGCGGTGTGCGAGCCGAGGGCCCCGTCGGCGAAGAGGTCGCCGGCGGCGCCGAGGGCGCCGAGGGCACGGATGCGGTCGGCGTCCTTTGCGTTGGTGACGATTTCCGCCCAGTAGCCGACGACGCGCGGCCCCGGCCCGCCCGCGGCGCGGGCCAGCAGGGCGGCGAGGTCGTCCTCGCTGGAAATCTCGGGTCCCGCGCACTCGTGGAGGGTGCCGATGCCGACGGACGCGGCGTGCGCCAGGGCCGCCGACTGGGCGGCGTCGCGCTGGGCGGGGGTGACGGTGGCGTACGCGGCGGCTCGCGCGGCGTGGTGCGCGTCGCCGGTCAGCGGCTGCTCGGCATGGAATCCGGGCAGCTCGCGGATGCCGGGGACGAGGTCCAGAAGGGCGGTGGTGACGACCGCCGAGTGCACGTCCACCCGGGTCAGGTAGAGCGGGCGGCCGCCGGCCGCGGCGTCCAGCTCGGCGCGGGATGGGGGCCGGCCCTCGGGCCAGGCGGAGGCGTCCCAGCCGTGCCCCAGCAGGACCCGGTCGGCGGGGCGCGCCGCGGCGTGCTCCCGGACGCGGGCCAGCGCGTCGGCGAGCGTACCGGCCCGGGTCAGGTCCAGGCCGGTGAGCGCGAGGCCGGTGGCCGTCGTGTGCACGTGTGCGTCTGTGAACGCCGGGGTGACGAGCGCGCCGTCCAGGTGGACGACCTCGTCCACGCCGTCGGCGAAGGAGTCGGCGGCGCCCTCCTCGCCGACCCAGGCGACGCTGCCGCCCTCGATCACCATGGCGGTGGCGAAGGGGTCGGCGGGGCTGTGCACCTCCCCGCCGCGGAGCAGGACGGTACGGGGCCGGGCCGGGTCGGGGGTGCGCTCACTCATAGCGGACAGTCTGGCCCCTGCGAGCAGCACTCCCGCGCGCGGGGTCGGGATTCCGACGCCCGGCGTGCGCGGCGCCCGCGCGGGCGGACCGGCCGGAGACACGCCCCCGGCGCGCGCAACGCACCGGACAGCGTCAGATGCGCGGCGGGCGGGCCTCGTACGGCGTGGAGAGCACGACCGTGGTGCGCGTGGAGACCCCGGCCAGCGTGCGGATACGGGTCAGCAGGTGCTCCAGCTCCAGGGGCGTGGCGACCCGCACCTTGAGGATGTAGTTCTCGTCGCCCGCCACGCTGTGGCACGCCTCCAGCTCCGGCACCTCGGCGAGGCGGTCGGCGATGTCGTCCGGGGCGCTGGGGTCGAAGGGTTTCACCGAGATGAAGGCGGTGAGCGGCAGCCCCACGGCCTCCGGGTCCACGATGGCGGCATAGCCGCGAATGACACCGCGCTGCTCCAGGCGGCGCACCCGCTGGTGCACCGCCGAAGTGGACAGGCCGGTGGCCTTGCCCAGGTCGGTGTAGCTCATCCGCCCGTCCTTGACGAGCAGATCCACGATTTGTCGGTCCAACTCCTCCACCCGATCAACCTACTGTGCTCGGGCGCATATGCGCACCGTGCGCCGGATCGTGGGCACGTTCGCGCGGAGTGTGTGACCAATGCCACACGCGTGACCCCGTATCCCGAGGGGCTCGGCGATTATGCGCGGGGCATGGGGGGAATTGCTCGTGATGGCCGGAGCCGCCCGTCACAGGAAGCCGGCGGCCCACACACGGCCCACCCGAGGGGGATGACCACTATGCGACGTCTGAAGTCCGAAGTCACGCCGCTCAGCCACGACGCCGAGGAGGGCGACAGTCTCGGCTTCGCCGGCGACGACGATCCGTACGACGTTTTCGAGACCATGGAGATCTTCCGGGTGAACTGCCCGGACTGCGCCCAGCCGATCGCGATGCTGGCAGACGAGGACACACTGCCGGAGCACGCGCTGTGCCCGACGCCGTGGGACCCGTTCTGCCTGACGGTGTGCGAGGGCTCGGGGCGGCCGGTGGCCGACGCCCCGTCACCGGACGACGCGATGGAGGCGCAGGAGCGGGACGCGGGCGTGCTGCTGACCCTCCCGGAGGGACTCGACTGGCGGCGGCAGCCGTTCTCGCACGTGGGCGACCCCGGCACGCGGCCGACGCGGGTGCCGCGCATGCGCAGGCCCTGAGCCCGGCGGGAGCGGACACCCGCTCCCGCGCCACCTCGGCGGCGCTACGGGGCCGCCGAGGACGCTTCCCGGACCCCGCCGGTAGCCGCCTCACCGGTGACGGCCCTCACCAGTAGCGGCCCTCGATCATCGCCTCCAGCGTCGCCCGGTGCATGATCAGCGCGTCCGGGTCGGCCGGTGCGGGCACCTCCCCGAAATGAACCTGCCGGGAGGCCACGCGCAGCATGACCACGGCGTGCCGCAGGGCCGCGTAGAGGGTGTGGAAGTCCATGGCCCGCGGCTCGTGGCCGGTGAGCCGCGCGTAGCGCTCCTCGACGCGGTCGCGGCGCAGGAGGCCCGGCAGGCCGTACTGGCCGCCGCTCTCCGTCAGGTCCTGGAAGAACCGGTGGAGGTAGATCATCCAGCCCAGGTCGAGTTCGCGCGGGCCGAGTGCGGCCATTTCCCAGTCCAGGACGGCGGCGGGCGCGAAGCCGTCGTAGACGATGTTCCCGATGCGCGCGTCGCCCCAGGTCATGACCGTGCCGTCGGCGTCTTCGGCGTCCGGCGGCCAGTGGTCTTCCAACCAGGCGAACCCGCGTTCGATGAGCGGCGACCGTTCCCGTCCCGTGACGACCCACGCGTAGTACGCCCGTTGGGACGCCACGTGCCGGCGCAGCGCGCTTCCGCTGCCGGGCAGGGCGAGGAACTGTGCCTCTTCGACGGGAACCTGGTCGTGGATCCGGGCGAGGACCGAGACCGTGGCCGCTTCCAGGCCAGCGCGCTCCGCGTCGGTGGCCGCGTGCAGCCAACTCCCCTCGTATGTGTAGGGCATGACATCCGGCGGTACGCGGCCTTGGGCGCGCTCCATCACGAAGAACGGCGCGCCGAGCGGCCCCGGGTCCTCTTCGAGCCAGAAGGTGGGCGGCACGGGCACGTCGGTGCGCTCGGCGACCAGGCGCATCGTCCGGTACTGGCGGGCCATGTCATAGGTGGGGAATACCGTGTAAGCGGCGATGTCGGCGGCGAGGCGCAACGCGCAGGAGCGGGCGGGCGGACGGGGGTGGTCGATGTCGAAGAGCAGGGTTTCGCTGGACATGCCGTTGGAGGCGGGGACGGTCGCCGCGACCGCTCGCGCGCCGGGCAGGCGGACGGCCAGCCACGCGGAGAGGCGCCGGGTCAGCTCCGCGGGGTCGCGGGTGGTGGTGCGGGGCCGGGGCGCGCTGCTCACGACCGGCCCCCGGCGGGTCGCGCCGCCTCCGCGCCGGCCGGTGCCGTGTCGGCGTATCCGGTGAAGCCGCTGGGGTCGTGGCGGCCGAAGCTGCCGTGCTCGAAGATTCCGTAGCCGGTGCGTCCTTCGAGGGTGAAGCGGGCCGCGTGGTCCGTGACGCCGTAGGCGGCCAAGGGATGGGCGGCGGGGTCGGCGAGGTCGTAGGTGCGGCGGTCGGTCCAGCCGTGTCCGCGCCAGGTGCCGTGCTGCCAGTCGTCGGCGGGCGGATAGCCCGCGCCGACGGCCAGGGGTGAGGAGGTGAGGATCTCGGCGGCGAGTTCGAGCGGCTCGCGGCCCGGGCCGGTGAGGTGGAGCACGGCCCTTTCGGGCTGCCGGGTACCCGCCCGGTAGGTGATGTCGGCGTACGGCCAGCCGAGTTGGGCATCGGGCGTGCCGTCGCGGACCAGCAGCGCCTCGTTGAGCGTACGGTGTCCGTCGGCGTCCTCCTGGACGACGACCATGACGAACCGGTCGTCGAAGCGGACCGGGCACCAGATCCAGTGGAAGCCCTCGGGCCGCGCCTCCTCCGCCGCGCGGCCGGTCTCCTCGCCGGGGATCGGCCGGACGCCCCAGCTGCGGTCACGGGTGCCGGTCCACTCCCCCGTGGTGACGGCCAGTTCCTCGCCGGCGGCGCGGACGGTGCCGGTACAGGTGCCCGCCTGGACGAAGCGGCGGCCCTCCAGGATGAGCCGGCCGCCGCGGTACTGGGTGTGGTGCGGTTCCCAGACGGCGGGGAAGGCGGCGTGCCATTCGAGGTCGTAGGAGAGACCGTCTGGGTCGGCCGGGTCGGCCGCGCAGCGCAGCCGCAGCCGTTCGAGGGGCCGGTCGACGGTGATGGTGAGGGGCCCGACGGCAAGGGCGAGGCGGTCGTCGGTCAGCGCGTCGGAGGCCCGTACGGCGTGCAGGCGGTCGCCGAGCCGGAGGGTGGCGTAGGCGTCGATGACCCCGGTGTTGGGGTAGACGCCGAGGCCGGCGACGAGCAGCGCGCGGCCTGCGTGGTCCACGACGTGGAAGATGCACCGGTCGTACGCGTTGCGGTCGCCGGTGGCGACATGCCGCATCGACAGCGGGACTTGGTGGATCGGGTATTCGTCGAGCGCGATCGGACGGTCGGTCACGGGAACCTCCTGGACGCGCGGTCGGACGCGAGCCGGAGACCGTGGAGCGCGGGGTCCTCCGTCCCGCGTAAAGCATTTGACGGTACGTCAGGAGCCGTCGGCGGGCCATAGCCGTACCCACGCGGGCAGGGGCCGCCTCCGCCCCGCGCCCGCCTGACACGGAGGTCCCCGCCTGCCCCGTACGGCGTACGCCGCCCCGTACAGTGGAACGACAAGGCCATCACGGACACCGGCGACCGAAGCAGCGACCGAACGAGGGGGACACCATGACGACGGCGAGCTCCGGGCAGGGCCCGAGCAGCCTGCACTGTCTGCGCTGCGGCCTGGCGGTGACGGGCTTCGCCGGCTGCCCCCGGTGCGCGGCGGAGGGCATCGGTGCCAACACGATGCCCCCGCTCGCCGATCTGGGCGGCCTGGATCTCGCGTCCTACCCGGGCGGCCCCTGGGGGTGGCCGGAGACGCTGCCGGTCAGCGGGCCGCCGGTAACCCTCGGTGAAGGCGGAACGCCGAACGTACGGTTGCGCACCGATCCGGCCGCGCTCGGCGACGGCAACGCCCCCGAGTGCGGCAGCGAGCTGTGGGTCAAGTACGAGGGTGCCAACCCGACCGGCTCGCACAAGGACCGGGCGATGGCGGTCGGCGTGGCCGCGGCGCTGGAGACCGGCGCCGACACGGTGACCGCCGCGTCGTCCGGCAACGCGGGCGCGGCGGCCGCGGCCTACGCGGGCCGCGCCGGGCTGCGGTGTGTGGTCTTCAGCGGTGACGGCATGCCGCCCGCGCTGGCCGCGCAGATCGACCTTCTGGGTGCCGAGCAGGTGCGCTGCGAAGGCGGGTTCCGGGTACGCAACGCCGCGATGGCGCAGGCCGTCGAGGAGCACGGCTGGTACCCGCTGACCAGCTACTCCTCGCCTTCCCCCGGCGGGAACCCGTACGCCAACGAGGGGTACAAGTCGGTGGCGTACGAGCTGGCGCGGGACTTCGCGGGGCGGCGGATCGGCGCCGTGGTCGTACCGACGAGCCGGGCGGACCTGCTGGCGGGGATCGAGCGCGGCTTCCAGGAGCTGGCGGCCGCCGGGCTGGTGTCCGCGGCGCCGCGGATGGTGGCCGCCGAGCCCGCTGGGGCGGCGCCGTTCACCGCGGCGCTGCGCCACGCCGACCGCGCGGCCCAGGAGCGCACGCGTGTGGTGAGCCACCCCACCGCCGCCTTCTCGCTCGGCGAGGAACGCCCGTGCTGGCAGGGCCTGGACGCGCTGTGGCGATCCGGCGGCACGGCCGTCGCAGTGGCGGAAAAGGAGTTCGTCGCCGAACAGCGCCGCCTCGCCGAGCAGGGCCTGCTGCTGGAGGTGTCGTCCAGTGTCGCGGTGTCCGCGGCCCGCCGGCTGCTGCGCGAGCTGCCGGAACTGGTGGTGGCCATCGGCACGGCCACGGGCATGAAGGGGCTGGGCGCGGCCGGGCAGTGATCGCGCCGCCGGGACACCCCGGCGGCAGCCCGCTCCCGGCCCGCCGGCACCACTTCCGTACGCGGTGGTGGTACCCGGCCCCGTCGCGGGTCAGAGGGATTCGGGCCCCACGAGCTGGCGCGCGACGACCATGCGCTGGATCTGGTTGGTGCCCTCGACGATTTGGAGCACCTTGGCCTCGCGCATGTAGCGCTCGGCCGGGAAGTCGAGGGTGTAGCCGTACCCGCCGAGGAGCTGGACGGCATCCGTCGTGACGCGCATCGCGGCATCGGTGCAGAACAGCTTGGCCATCGCCGCCTCCTTCGAGAACGGCAGCCCGGCGTCGCTCAGACGGGCGGCGGCCAGGTAGAGCGCACGGCCTGCCTCGATCTGGGTGGCCATGTCGGCGATCATGAAGCGCAGGCCCTGGAAGTCGGCGAGCGGGCGGCCGAACTGCTTCCGGGAGGCGGTGTACGCCAGCGCCTCGTCCAGGGCGGCCTGCGCGACGCCGATGGCGCAGGCGGCGATGCCCAGGCGCCCGGAGTCCAGGGCGGACAGGGCCACGCCGAAGCCCTGCCCCTCGTCCCCGATGCGGCGGGCGTCGGGCACCCGTACGCCGTCGAAGTGCAGCTGGGCGGTGGGCGAGCCCTTCATGCCCATCTTGCGCTCGGGGACGGCGGCGGTCAGCCCTTCCGCGTCGCCCGGCACCAGGAAGGCCGTGATGCCGTGGGCGCCCTTGCCGCCCGTGCGGGCCAGCACGGTGTAGAAGTCGGCGATGCCGCCGTGCGTGATCCACGCCTTGGTGCCGTCCAGAGTCCACATGTCACCGTCGCGGACCGCCCTGGTGGACAGGGAGGCGGCGTCGGAACCGGCGGAGGGCTCGGAGAGACAGTAGGCACCCAGCAGACCTCCGCCGAGCATGGCGGGCAGGTGGGTGGTGCGCTGTTCCTTGGTGCCGAACCGGGCGAGCGCGTGGCAGGCGAGGGTGTGCACGCTGACACCGAGACCCACGGTCAGCCGCCCTGCGGCCAGTTCCTCCAACACCTGCAGGTAGACCTCGTAGGGCTGGCCACCGCCGCCGTGCTCCTCGGGGTACGGGAGGGACAGCAGTCCGGACTCGGAGAGCAGGGTGAAGGTCTGCCGGGGGAACCGGCCGGCGTCCTCCTGCTCGGCCGCGACCGGCTTGATCTCGCGCTCGACGAGGTCCCGTACCAGCGTCAGCAGGTCGCGGGCTTCCTCGGTGGGCAGCCTGCGGTCCACCGGCCGGGGGCCGTACTCGGTCATGGCGGCGCTCTCCTCCCTGTCGGGCGCTACGACGACGCGCGCGAGGGTGGGGCGGCGTCGCCGGACGTACACAGCAGTGCTCAGCCGATGATCTCCCACCGGATCGCGGAGGGCGGTGACCTGCAGCTGTGGCGCTGTGAGTATGCCCGATCGACAGCTTCCCGTCACCGGTTGACAGCGATCTTGTTCCGCTGCCCGGCGAACTTCGTCACCCCCGCACCAGCGGCTTCGCCCGCCCACCCGAACGAACGGCAAGGCAGCACCCTCTTCCCGTCCTCCTTCCGCCCCCTCCCCCAGCCCCGCCACCTGGGCCGTTACCCCCGCACTCCCGGCTGTCCGGCAGGACCAACGGCGGCTGTACGCAGCGCGAAATTGGTCCAAACCATTGACCACACTGGTCTAGTCCTTCTACCTTCTCCCCCAACACTCAACGCGTTCATGCCAATTCGGGACGCGTGTCAGGCAGTACCCCCTCGACCCCCCTCCGAGGAGACGACATGCTCAGACCGCTCCGCTCGCGATCGCCGCGCCGACTGATCGCGGCCACCACCGCGCTGTGTACGGCGGCCCTGGTCGGCAGCCTGTTCGCCGGCACGGCCACCGCGAACTCCCCCGCCGCCGCGTCAGCCGCGACGACCGCGTCCGCACCGGCCACCCCCACGGCGGCCGGCGGCAAGGTGGTCGGCTACTTCACCAACTGGGGCGTGTACGACCGCAACTACCACGTCAAGAACATCCAGACGTCCGGATCGGCCGACAAGCTGACCCACATCAACTACGCCTTCGGCAACGTCCAGGGCGGCAAGTGCGCCATCGGCGACGCGTACGCCGACTACGACAAGGCCTACACCGCCGACCAGAGCGTCGACGGCAAGGCGGACACCTGGGACGCCGGCGCGCTGCGCGGCAACTTCAACCAGCTGCGCAAGCTCAAGAAGCTGCACCCGAACCTCAAGGTGATCTGGTCCTTCGGCGGCTGGACCTGGTCGGGCGGCTTCGCCGAGGCCGCCAAGAACCCCAACGCGTTCGCGCAGTCCTGCCTGGACCTGGTCCAGGACAAGCGCTGGGCCGACGTCTTCGACGGCATCGACATCGACTGGGAATACCCGAACGCCTGCGGCCTGACCTGCGACACCAGCGGCCGAGAAGCGCTCACCAACCTCCTCAAGGCACTGCGCGCCAAGTTCAACGGCAAGTTGGTGACGGCGGCCATCAGCGCCGACGCCTCGCCCGGCGGCAAGCTGGACGCCGCCGACTACAAGGGCGCGTCCCAGTACGTCGACTGGTACAACCCGATGACGTACGACTACTTCGGCGCCTGGGACGCCAAGGGACCGACGGCCCCGCACTCGCCGCTGACCTCCTACAACGGCATCCCCAAGGCCGGTTACAACACCACCGACACCATCAAGAAGCTCAAGAGCCTGGGCATCCCCGCCAACAAGCTGCTGCTGGGCCTCGGCTTCTACGGACGCGGCTGGCAGGGTGTGACCCAGGACGCCCCGGGCGGCACGGCGACGGGCGCGGCGCCCGGCAAGTACGAGGCGGGCATCGAGGACTACAAGATCCTCAAGACCCGCTGCCCGGCCACCGGCAAGGTCGCCGGCACGGCCTACGCGAAGTGCGGCACCCAGTGGTGGAGCTACGACACCCCGGAAACCATCGGCACCAAGATGGCATACAAGAACCAGCAGGGCCTGGGCGGCACGTTCTTCTGGGAACTGAGCGGCGACACGACAAACGGCGAGCTGATCAAGGCCATCAAGTAGGCGGTCACTGAGCGGCACGGCGCCGCTCTGGCCGGTTGGGGCTGCCGCGGCCTGTCCACCACCGTTCACGGGGGCGGACAGGCCGCGTCGCTGTGGGAGTTGCCGGTTCACAGCGATGCGGCGGCAGCGGACACGCATTCACCGACGAAGCCCGGCCCGTACTCCACGGGCCGGGCTTCGTCGGCGTACACCCGCACCCACTCGGCAATTTCTCGCAGGTACCGGCACCTTCCGTCAGAAGCTCGCAGAGGTCTGCCGTGCCGATTTCCCACTCGTCTCTCAGTCGATCACGGACAACTGACTGGCGACCACCCTCCGGTGAGGCGGACCGGACGGCCGGGGGCTGACAGCCGGAAAAACGTCACCGTGCCGGGCGAGGCTGAGCGTCCTATCGGCCGGGCCGCTACATAGGTGGATCGGCCCTCGCTCCGCGTGCGGACCGTGCGGTGAGTCAGGCCGGAGCCGGCGCGCCTGCGATGATCGTGCTCGACGCCGTAGCAGGACTCCTACAAACCTGCCGTCTTGATGGCATGGTCGTCGCCGCGCCACACCTCCGTCTCGATCACCCACGCCCTCTGCGCCCTTCGGCCCCCTCCCAGGAGGCCGACGACATCGACGCGGCATGCCCAGCACCTGCAGGTAGCAGCGTGATCAGACCACTAGGCGCCGTTTCTCGGATCATGTGCGGAGCCAGATGATGAGTGCGGCGAGGGTGACGGTGCCGAGGTAGGTGTGGGCCCGTTTCTCGTAGCGTGTGGCGACGGCGCGGAAGCCTTTCAGACGGTTGATGGCACGTTCGACGGTGTTGCGTTTCTTGTAGTGCTCGCGGTCGAACCCGGTGGGCCGATCGCCGTAGGAACCGCCCGGTCCATAGGGCTCGGGTCTGTGAAGTCGCCCCCTTTCTTCGCGCGTACGTGCGCAAAGTCGAGGACGACGCGGGAAATGTCAGTCAGGCCCGCGTCGTCGAGTTGATTCAGGGCTGCTTCACGCAGCCGGTCCCCAGACACCGTCCCTCGACCAGATCCAGGAAGCGGCGAACGGCGTTGGATTCGGGGTGCCGGAGCACGGCGGTGAGGACCGCCGGGCACAGCCGCTGACCGACACATGGACGAGGGACGCGAGGAGGGCCTCCGTCCGGCAAAACACACGTTCCCTCTCATTCGAGTGGGTGGGCTCCAACGTCTGCTCTCGGCGAAAGGCGGCACGTTTTGCGGCAGCGCTCCTGAATCATTGCGGCGGGCCGCACGTCCGATGGGCTTGAGCGGCAGAAGGTGCCGGACTGTGAGGTGCGTGTCTACGGGCGCGGCTGGGGGGCAGGGGGGTGAGCCGGGCGAGTTGTGCCTTGGTGGCCCGGTAGTCGGAGTCGCGTAGGACCAGGGTGTCGGCGGCGATCATGACGAGGCTGAAGTTGAACAATCCGACGAGCGGGATGATGCCCAGGTGCATCAGCGCCGCCGTGCCGGCCGCCAATTCCCTGATCCACCGGTAGCGACTCGCGGCGAGCAGGGGGAAGGCCACTTCCAACAGCACGCTGGTGTAGGAGATGGCGACCGTGATCGCGGGGATCGAGACCAGCGTCGTGAGCAGTTCCGTCGGCGGTGGCCTGAGTGAGCGGACGACGTAGTAGAAGGCGGTGCCTTCCTGCCACCGGGGGCCGAGTAGCTTCCACAGGCCCGCCATGAAGTACAGGACGCAGATCTGGAACACCATGAGGAAGACCACGCAGTTGTGCAGGATGTGCGGCGCACTCGGGCATCCTTCCCGTGCGGCCAGGCGCTTGCGCGTGCGGGCTGCGAAAGGGCTCAGGCGGGCATCGCACACGGTGAAGATCATGAAGGTCAGCAGGAACCGCGCCAGGAGGTGGCCGTGGTCCAGGGCTTGTCCGTTGCGGACCTCGAACGACCAGTACAGGAGCAGGTGCACCACCGTGAGGACCCGTCCGCCGCAGACGCAGAAGGCCAGGGCCGCCAGGAGGCCGAGGTGGTACACCGCCTCGAAGTAAGCGGGGTGGGGGTTCCACGCGTAGGCGGAGGTGACGGACAGGTGGACGGTCTCCCGGAAGCGGTGCAGCGGGATGTACCCCTCGGGCCCCCACAGTTCGGCGTGGCGGGCGTAGGCGGACAGGTAGCTCTCCACGGCTGCCGCGCCGAGCAGAAGGCGCAGGAGCGCCAGGCCGGTCAGCCGGTGGTGCCGCAGGGACAGACGGTGCAGTACGTCGAGAATGCCGGTACGTGTTGAGGCCATCCGCGTGTCGGTGCGGAGCGGGGCGGGTTTCCCGCCGTTGTCCGTGGTCGCCATCACCGGGTGTCTTCTCCTGCCTGCCGTACGTAGGGGCGCCAGCCTGTGTCGTGGAGGGTGGCGGTTGCCGTCCGGTGGCCGGAGTGCCGCTCGGGGAAGGGGGCGGCCGGGGTCGCCCGTAGGCGTACGCGTACGGCGGCGATCCGGTCGGTGCCGGACAGCCGGGTCGCCCAGTTCGAGAAGTAGCGGTCCCATGTCGCGCCGGGCCGGTCCCGGTGGCGGGGGGTCACGAAGTCGTCGCGGCACCAGCCGCGGAGCATCCGCCGGGAGAAGTCCTCGTTCGGGACGGCGTCGGAGCGTGTGCCCAGGGCGTGTTGCTGGAAGCACAGCAGCACGTGCCAGTCGGGGTTCTGCCGCACCCAGCGTTCGGCGGCGACGGGAACGATCTCATGGCTGAGGTCCCACTCCACGGTGCGGCCGGCACGGTGCGCCGACTCGGTGAGACGGGCGGTGAGCACCACCTGTGTGTGTTCCTCGGGGATCTGTTTTCCGAACAGGTACCAGCTCTGCCCGAACCAGGGGCCGAAGACGGCGTCGGCCGACGGCACGAGCCGGTCACGCACAGGTGAGGGCGGGGCGTTGAACACCAGGCAGGCGGTGCAGAACGCGGCTGAGACGGTGAGCGACACCGCCCATAGCAGGAGCAACCGGGGCGGGAGGCCGGGCGGTGGTGTGCGAGGCGGCGCGGCAGCACCGGCGTCGTCGGGAGGGGGAGTGCGCGGGCTCATCGAGCTTCCTTTGCCCGGACGGAACTTCGAGCGGCCACAGCCGCTCGTGCAAGGCCACGGGGACCATTGCACGGGCCGGACGTGGCGGGTGTCCAGCCACCTCACCCGACGGAGGGACTGGGCAGGCCGCAAACCCCGCAGCACTGTGCCGGCGTCGCGCACGGGGCGGTCGGCGGGTCCACGGCGCACGAGCCCCGGCGTGCAGGCGCACCTTCCGCAACGCCTCGTGCCCGCGATCAGCATCCGCTTCCCCCTAACCGGGCGTTTGGTGTGCGCCGCGGTTTCCCGGTGCACAAAGGCACCCATCACTTCACCGTGGAAACAGAAGCCCTCAGTGATTACCCCTTCCCCGGTGGACGGCTGGAGTTGGAGGGGGAATACCGCCAATTGCTCCGAAGACGGCCCGTCGCCCGCGTCACCACGCCCACCGGGGATCTGGCCTGGCTGGTCACCGGTTATACCGAGTGCCGCTTTGCCCTGGAGAGTGCGCGTTTCGACCGCGATCTGATCGCGGCCCCCACCGGCCCGCGTCAGCAGGAGGCCACCGTGCCCCCTGATGCCTTCAACGGCATGCGCCTCCTGACGGAGGCAGGCATCGCAGGCGAGGTGATGCGCCACCTGTCCCGGCGGCGGGTCGCCCAGCACCGGCCATGGCTGCGACGGTTCGCACACCGGCTGTTCACCGACATGATCAGCAGCGGGCCGCCGGCGGATCTGATGGCGGATTTCGCCGCGCCCTACCCCTTGGCGGTGATGTGCCGCGTGCTGGGGCTGAGCGTGGCCCGGCAGGACGGGCGGCTGCCGCGTCCCGACGAGGAACGGCTGGCCCACTGGGCGGAGCTGGCCTTCAGTTTCAACAGCCGCGGTGCGGCCGAACTCCATGAAGGCTGGGAGCAACTGCGCGCCTACCTGGCGGACGAGGTCGCTCGCGAGCGCCGGCAGCCGTCCGGCGGAATGCTGAGCACCCTGGTCTCCGCCTGCGACGACAAACGCGTTCTGAGCGACGGCCAGCTACTGGACGTGACTGCACTCTTGCTGACCGTCGGGCACAAGACACTGACCAGCTTCCTCGGGCTCGCCGCCGTCGACCTGCTGCGCCATCCCGAACAGGCCCGCCGGCTGGCGGAGGATCCGGCCGGGCTGTTGCCCACGGCCGTCGAAGAACTGCTGCGCCACGTCCTCATCGAGGTCCGCGGTGTCGCCCGTATCGCCACCGCGCGCGTCGAGCTCGGCGGTGCCGTCATCGAACGAGGCGACCTGGTCGTGATCGCCCTGCACGCCGCGGGCCGGGATCCCCGGTGCTTTACCGACCCGGACCGCCTGGACCTCGCGCGCGAACCCGGTACGGAGCATCTGGCCTTCGGCGCCGGCGAGCACATGTGTCCGGGCACCCTGCTGGCCCGCGCACAGATCACCGCGGCGCTGGAGGCTCTGGCCCCCCGCCTGCCCACCCTGTCCCTCGCCGTCGAACCCTCCGACCTGGCCTGGACCGACGGACTCATCCTGCGAACGCCGACGGCAGTGCCCGTCACCTGGTGACGCGGCCTCCCGCCTTTTCACCCCCCGTACCGAGGAGAGGCCATGCCGCTGCCCCTGTCTCCCTCACAGGAGATCGTCTGGTTCCACGAACAGCTCTTCCCGGGCGGTTCCGCATACCACTTCACCGCCGTGATCGACCTGCAGGGCCGGCTCGACACCGGAGTGCTGCGCGAAGCCCTGGCGCGCCTGTTGGACCGCCACCCGGGGCTGCGGCTCGCCCTCACCACGACCGGGGCAGCGCCCGCCGAGCAGGAGGCCGCGAGCCGTTGCACGCCCCGGTTCGCGACCGCGGACCTGACGGGCGCCCAGGTGGGTGAAGCGCCGTACGACAAGGTGCTGCGGGAGCATGCGGTCCCTCCCTTCGCCCTGCACGAGGCTCCGCTCTTGCGCTGGACGCTCGTCAAGCTCTCGGACCGTCATCACCAGCTCCTGCACACCGAGCACCATCTGATCCATGACGGCCGCTCGTTCGCCGTCCTGCTGCACGACCTGTTCACCCTCTACACGGGCCTGCTCAAGGGCACCGCGGCACAGCTTCCCCCGGCGCGCTCGTACGAGGAGTTCCTGGCCTCCGCCGCAAGCGCCCGCTCCGCACCGGAACGCCGCAAAAGCATCGAGCACTGGGCCACCGTGCTGGCAGACGCACCCACCGGACTTCGCCTGCCCGGCCTGGCCCGACGCCCGGCACGGGGCGAGAACGGTACCCAATTGCGCATGGGCATCGACGTGCCGACGGCAAGCCGCCTGCGGGAAGTCAGCCGGCGCCACGGGCACACGCCCTTCGTCACGCTGCTGACGCTGTTCGGGGAGCTGCTGCGCCGGCACAGCACCGGCTCCGGACTCGTCCTGGGTACGGCGGTGGACACCCGACCCGAAGGCTTTGAGCACACGGTGGGCATGTTCGTCAACACCATGCCGGTACGGCTGGACGCCGCACCGGAGCTCCCCGCACACGAGGTGGTGGATGACGTCGCGGAGAGCGTCGTGCGCGGGCTCGCCCATGCGGACGCGCCCATCCAAGAGGTCACCCGCGCGCTCGGATGCTACGCCGCCGACCTTCGCAACCCGCTGTTCCGGGCGATGTTCAGCGCCCACGACGCCGCCATGCCGGCCTTCCGGGTACCGGGACTGGACGTGTCGGTGGAGGAAGGCGTGACCTTCGGTACCGCCCGGTTCGACATCGACGTGGTACTTCTGCCTGACAGCCGGCGGACCGTGGGGCCCAAAGACGGGCAGGGCGGCATGACACTCGTGTGGGACTACGATGCCGACTTCCTGGCTCAGGAGGACGTGCAGGCCCTGCACGACCGCCTCGAAGCGCTGCTCCACGACTATCTCGCCCGGCCGCAGACGCCGCTCGGGATGTTGCGAGCCGTCCCGGACCTGGCGGCGCCGGCCCTCGTGCCGCCCGCGGACGATGAGCACAGCGGTCCGGTCCTCATGGAGGCGGGGGAGGAAGAGCCCGGTCTGCTCGACGATCTGTGCCGTGCGGTGGCCGCCCACGCCCCCGAACGCCCCGCTCTCCTGAGCGGCCTGCGCACCTGCGACTACGGCACCCTGGCCGACCGGGTGGAGCGGCTCGCCGGGACGCTGCGCCGCCACGGTGTCGAAGAAGGCCATCTCGTCGCCTGTCTCCTGCCCCGGGGGGCCGCCTCGGTAGTGGCACTCCTGGCGTGTCTGCGACTGCGTGCCGTGGCCTGTCCGCTGCCGCCGGGGGACCCGGCAGAACGCCGCCGAACGACACTGGACCGTCTGCGCCCGGCAGCTGTGATCACGGCTGGCTCCGGTTACGTGCCGGACGGGTGCCCGCACCTCACCATCGACGACGAAGCGGCGCTCGTATCGCCGGGCAACGACCGCTCCGGCCGGGCCCGGCCGGTGCCCGCCAACGCCCGCACATTGCACGGCGCGGCCTACCTGATCCACACATCGGGCTCCACAGGAACACCGAAAGCCGTAGTGGTCCGCCGCGCGGCGCTCGCGTCGTACGTGTCGGCTCTGACCCGGCGCTACGGGCTGACCGGCCAGGACCGCGCCCTGGCCTTCGCCCAGCCCTGGTTCGACGTGTCCCTGGAAGAGATCCTGCCCACCCTGTACGCCGGCGGCAGCGTGGTACTGCTGCGCAGCGAACTGCCGGACGCCGAAGCCTTCGTGTCGCTCTCCGCCGCCCGCGGTGTCACCGTCGCCAACCTTCCCACCAGCTACTACCTGGCGGTGCGCGAACGGCTGCTCGACTGCCTGCGCGGGCGGCGCTGGGAGCCCCGGCTGCTGGTGCTGGGCGGAGAACGTCTGCGGACCGAGGCCGTACAGGGCCTGTGCACGGCAACGGCGGCCTTCGGCGGCTCCGTCTTCCACGCCTACGGGGTTACCGAAGCCACCGTCACCTCCACCGTCCACGAGGTCACCGCGCAGGACGCCGACCGCGTGCACGGTGAAGTGCCCTTGGGGCGCCCGCTCCCCGGTACCGGCATCCATGTCGTCGACGCGCGGCAACGGCCCGTGCCCTACGGGATGACCGGCGAGATCGTCATCTCGGGTGCCGCACTGGCCGACGGGTATCTCGACGCGCCGGAGGCGGAGGCGGCCCGGTTCGGCGAACTGCCGGGAACCGACGCCGACGGACAGACGGTGCGCGCCTATTTCACCGGCGACCTCGGCTTCGTCGACGCCGCTGGCGACCTCGTCTTCCTGGGCCGCACGGACAACCAGGTCAAGCTGCGCGGCCACCGTATCGAGCTGGAAGAGATCGAGGCTGCCGCCCGCCAAGTGATCGGAGACGTTCCCTGCACGGTCGTCCAGGATGCTGCAGGCCCCTCCGGCCCGCGGCTGGTGGGTTTCTACTGCGATGCCGGGACGGAGCCCGCGCGCCTCGCGGAACTCATCGCCGAGCGCCTGCCGGCCCCCCTGCGCCCGGCCCTGTGGGTGCGGCTGGAAACGCTGCCCACACGCCCCGGCGGGAAACCGGACCGTACCGCCCTCGGCCTGCTCGCCCGCGAGGCGGTGCCGCCTCCCCACAACCATCGCCAACAGGAAGGCGGGAAAACGGACCCTATGGCCCGCGCGGTACCGCAGGGGCACACGGGCGGGCTGCGGGCGACCCTGTCCGAGGCGTGGCACCAGGTACTGGGGCACGGCGGGTTCGGGGAGGACTCGCACTTCTTCCGGGTCGGCGGTCACTCCCTCCTCGTCATCCACCTGATCAGCTGGCTGGAGAGCCGGCTGGGAGCCCGGCCTCCCCTGCGCCTGGTCTTCGAGCGGCCCGTGTTCGGCCCACAGGCCGACGCACTGGAGCACTGGCTGCGAGCACAGCACCTCCCGACCGCCTGACAGCCGCGCCCGGCAGGAGCAGGCTGCCCCGACGCCCCGACCTGGGGGCGGCCACGCCGACACCGCCCGGCCCGGCCCCGCACAGGAAGGATCCCCTTGGTGAACGCCAGCCTCACCGACGTCTTCGAAGCCCCGCACCGCGCCACCATCGAGGCGTTCCGGCGCTTCGTCACCGAAGAGCTCGAACCGCTGTGGGACGAGTGCGGAGAACGTACCGCCGAGCACGTTCCCCAGGACATCAAACGCCACGTACGCCGCCGCTCGGCCGACCTGGGCTTCTACGGAGGCGAGTACCCGGCACACCTCGGCGGCCGAGACCTGCCGCTGACAGCCATGGCCGTACTGCGGCACCTCGCCGGCAGCAGCGGCTGCCCGCTGGCCCTCTTCGCCCTGCCCGGCCCCGAGGGCCCCAGCCCGCTGCTCACGCACGGCACCGAGGAACAGCAGCAGCGCTATCTGGCCCCCCTGGTCCGGGCGGAAAAGGCGCGCAGCCTCGGGCTCAGCGAACCCGGCGCCGGCTCGGACACCTTCCGTCTGTCGACCAGGGCGCGCCGGGTGGGAGACGACTGGGTCCTCAACGGCCACAAGATCTACCTGAGCAACCTCGATGTCGTCGACATCCTGCTGGTCTTCGCATCCACCACCGAGCGGGGCGGCCCGGACGGCACCGCCGTGTTCATCGTCGAGACCGACACCCCGGGGCTCGTCGCGAAGCAGTCCTTCCGCGCCATGTACGGCGAACCGCTGTACGAAGTCCTGCTCGATGACGTGCGCCTGCCCGGTGACGCGGTCCTCGGCGGCCCCGAACGGGCCCATCTGGCCGTGGGCCACGGGATGCTGAGCCTGCCGCGCGGGCGGGTACTGACCTCAGCGGACTGCAACGGGCTCGCGGAGTACGCCCTGCGCCTGGGCATCGAGCACGCCCGCACCCGGCAGGCGTTCGGCCGCCCCATCGGCACGTTCCAGCACGTACAGGAGCATCTGGTCACCTCCAGCACCGAACTTCAGGCGTCGAAGCTCCTGACGCTCGCCTGCACCCGCCACTTCGACCAGCACGGAGAGATGCCGCCCGAAAGCGCGGCCCAAGCCAAGATCACAGCGGCCGGCGCTCTGAACCGGACGGTGGACCGCGCGCTCCAGGTCCTGGGTGGCCGGGCCTACATGCAAGGCCACCCGCTCGAATTCCTCTACCGCTACGCGCGCATGATGCCGATCGTCGGCGGCACCACCGAAATCCAGAAAGTCATCGCCGCCCACGCCCTGGGCCTTGGCAGCCCTGCCCAGCCCCCTCCCGGGCTGGGCGACGAGGTATCCACCTCGCAGCTCCTGGAGGAGGCCACCGGATGAACACCCGTGCCAGGCCGCCCGGCAGCGGGAAGCTGCCCGCGCCGAGCGTCGCGAACGGACCTGCCCTACCGCCGTCTCCTGCTCCCGGCGACGGCCCCTACGACTGGTACCGGCACTGGGCCGCGACAACACCTGCGGCGTTCGCCGTCGACTGGGGGCCCGGACGGTGGACGTACGCCGAGCTGGAAGAGGCCGCCACGGCACTCGCCGGGCACCTGGCCCCAGCCGTGAGCCGCGGCGAGCCCGTCGTCGCGTGCCTCGACAATTCCCCGGCCCTGGTCGCGGTGGCCGTCGCAGCGGCGCGTCTCGGCGCCGTCTACCTGGCCCTGGGCCCCGAACCGCCGGTGGCCCGCGTCGAACAGCTTCTGCAGGACCTGCCCCCCGGCTGCCTGATCACCGGGGTGGGCGCCCCGCCGCCGGTCCCCGGTCACGGCCCGGGCCGCGAGCTCCGGCTGCCCGGTCCGTCCGTTCCTTCGGTGGTGGCGTACACCGCCCGCCTCCCTGGAGGCCGAGCTCAGCTTTCTGTCCCCACACGACATCTGTGCGCCGCATCCTCGTACGCGGTCGCCACTTCCGGAACCACCGGCGTGCCTAAGACTGTCGGTATTCCCTCCGAGGCGCTGGCCGCCTTCCTACGAGGGTGCGGCCGCGTGTACGAGCTGGGGCCCGGCAACCGGCACGCCCTCGCCCTCTGGCCCGCTTTCGACGCCCACCAGGCGGAAGTCTGGATGGCCCTGGCCTACGGTGCCACCCTCTGCATCCCGCCGCTGCCGCGCGAGATGGCCCACTCGGTCGGCGTCACCGCCGACTGGTGGCGGTCCACGGCCATCACTCACGCCTTTCTGCCCACCCCGGTCGCGGAACTCCTCTTCGACCGACCGTGGCCACAAGGACTGGCGCTCAAGCACGTCTTCGTCGGTGGGGACCGGCTCCGGTCCTGGCCGCAGCCGGGAACCACGGCCTGTGTGCACAACGTCTACGGGCCCTCGGAAGCGACGGTCTTCTGCGTCACCCGCCAGGTCTTCCCCCCGGTGGAAGGGGACGGCACCGGCGCTCCGCCGATCGGTCAGCCGACCGCCGGAATGACAGTGGGTGTCGTCGCCCCCGACGGCCATACGGTTCCCCGCGGCGAAAGCGGCGAACTGGTCCTCGCCGGACCGCAGTTGTCCGTCGGCTACCTCTCGCGCGTCAGTGACACCCAAGAGCGGTTCGGGCCCCTCGTGCTCAGCAGCGGCGGGGTGGCCCGACGGGCCTACCGCACGGGCGACCAGGTGCGGATGCGGGACGACGGAGTCCTGGAATTCCTCGGACGCCTGGACGACCAGGTCAAAATCAGCGGAGTACGCATCGAACCCGCCGAAGTGGAAGCCGCTCTGGAACGGTGCGGCTGCGGTGTCCGACAGGCCGTGGTCGTGGCCGACAAGCACGCGGACGACACCACCGGACGGCTGGTCGCCTTCCTGCGCCCGGCCGTCGGCACCAGCATCGACGGGCAAGAAGTCGTACGGCGCCTGCGCACCTGGCTGCCTGCCCAGGCCATCCCCTCGGACGTGCGTATCGTGGACGCCTTCCCCTGTACGGACAACGGAAAGGTCGACCGCCGGGCACTGCTCGACAGATGCTCCGCACCGGGCACCGCCGCGCAACCGGAAGCAGCCGGATCCGCCGCGGCGCGAACCGACGGGCCCCACTCCGCGCCGCCCGAGGTGACCTCGCTGGTCGTGCGCACCTGCGAACACCTGCTGCACATGGAGGGCCTGGGTCCTGGCGACAACTTCTTCCGCATCGGCGGCTCCTCGCTGGCCGCCATGAAACTCGTCCACACCCTGGAAGCGGCCTTCGGCGTCCGACTCAAGGTGGCAGAAGTGCTGCGCCGACCCGACCTCGCCGCCATCGCCCGGCACGTCGCGGAACGCCGTGCCGTACCCCGTCCCGAATGAACCGCTCCGACCCTCCCGCCCCACGGACAGCTCCGACCGGATCCGTCACCGCCCCCGAACCGCAACGACCGGCAGGAGCCGACAGGTGCCAGCGATGAACCGGCAACAACCACCCCCGGGCTCCACAGCCGGCCCCCGCCCCACCGGCCTGGTGCCGCTCGGAACCACCGGCTGGCACCTGTGGCGCGATGTCCTCCTGCGCGGCGCCGGATTCCCGGCCCGCCTCGTGGAGGAACTGGCCGATCCCGCCCTGGCGCGTACCGCCGACGCGTTCCTGGGCGGCACGGCCTCGACCGACGACTACCGTGCCGCCTTCGACGCGGCGGTGGCGCGCCTGGGCGGCGTCATCCGGCGGACAGCCGCCGATGGCCGCTTCCGAGAGGCCGTCGCCTGGCAGAACCAGGCCCTGGTCTCCGACTGCCTGGACAAGGCGGCACGAGGGGAGCCGCGCAACCGACGGGGACGCGGACATGAGGAGACGATCGTCGCCCACCTTCAGCGCTACGCGCTGAAGAACGACACCATCGGCTTCTTCGGCCCCGTGGGCTGGGCCGTATGGACGGAGCCGGACGAGGACGACGCGGCAGGACAGCGGCAGGACCGGCTGCGGGTCACACCGGGGCCGGACTTCCTGCGCCGGCGCGCGGTCTACTTCGAGAGCTGGGCGGTCGACGCCGTCGCCGAAGCACTCGCCCGGAACCCGGCCCTGACCCGCTGGCTTCTCCCGTGCCGCGACCCCGCGCTGCTGATCTCCGGCGGCCTCGCCCGGCGGCCCTGGGGCTCCCCGCTGCCGCTCTCCCCCGCCCAGGCCACGCTGCTCAAGTCATGCGACGGGAGCCGGCCCGCGGCAGACCTGGCCCGCGATTTGGCCGGCTCGGGCCGCCCCTACCCTGCGGAAGCCGACATCGTCACCGAACTGACCGGTCTGCGTGACGCGGGGCTGATCACGCTCGGCCTCGAAGGGCCGGTCGAAATGCGGCCGGAGATCACCCTCCGGAAGAAGCTGTCCACCATCGGCGACCCGGCCGCGCGGAAGCGGGCTTTGGCCGTCGTGGACCGGCTGCTCGGCGCACAGGCCGACGTCGGCCGGGCCGCGGGCGCCCCCGACGCCCTCGTCACGGCAATCGGCAAGCTCAACGCCGAGTTCGAGCAGGTCACGGACCAGTCCGCCGTACGGCTCCACGGACAGACCTACGCGGGACGCACCATCGTCTTCGAGGAGACCGTCCGCGACGTACGGGCGGAACTCGGCACGGCCCTCCGCGACGAACTGGCCGCCCCGCTCGGTCTCGTACTGGACAGCGCCAGATGGCTCGCCAATCGCATCGCAGCCGAATACGCCGCGTACTTCCGGAAACTGCACCGCGACTGGACCGTCCGGCACCCAGGAACCGATCTGCCGCTCGCCGCCTTGCTGGATCTCGCCGGACCACAACTCGCCTTCGCCATGGGGAGCCTTCCGGCACCAGTCCAGACCGCTGTCCAGGATTTTCAACAGCGATGGAGGCAGGTCCTGGGCGAGGCAGCCCGACACGAAGGCGGTGAACCCGTCCGGCTCGCCTCCCGGCAGATCGCCGACCGGGCCCGGGACGCATTCCCCGCCACCCGCCCCGCCGTGTCGACGGCCGTCCACCACTCCCCAGACGTGATGATCGCCGCGCCTTCCCAGGAAGCGGTCCGCCGCGGCGACTACCAAGCCGTCCTGGGCGAGCTGCACGTAGCCTTCAACAGCCTGGAGAACCGCACCGCGGTCGAACACCACCCTGCTCCGGAGCAGCTGCGGGCCCGGGACGCGGCGGACCACGGCGGTCGGCGCATCTACATGGTGCCCCCGAAATCCGACTGGTGGATCTCGATCAGCAACCGGCTGACCCCACCCACGGCCATGCCGGCCCACGACACCGTGTACTGGAGCACACGAAACCCCTGCATGGACCCGCCCGGCAGGTTCTTGGCGCTCGCCGACCTCTTCGTACACGTCGCTGACGAACCAAAAGCCCTGGAAGTCCACGACGGCGCGGGTACCTTCCGCGCGCCCTTGCTGGAGGTGCTCAGCGAGCCGCTCGCCGGCGTCACCGTCAACAGCTTCCGCCCGCTGCCTGCCGCCCGCCACCGGGGCCGGGTCACCATCGACAACCTTGTCATCACCCGGGAGGCTTGGACCCTGCCCGTCGCGGAACTGACCTGGGCCTCGCTACGGAAGGAACCGGAACGCTTCCTCGCCGCCCGATCCTGGCGCGCCGACAACGGCCTGCCCGACCGCCTCTTCGCCAAAATCCCCGGCGAAACCAAGCCGGTTTTCCTGGACCTCACCAGCATTCCGCTCGTCAATCTCTTCGCCCGCGCCACCCGGCGCGTCCTTCAGCACACCCCAGAGGCAACCATCACCCTCACCGAAATGCTTCCCGGCACCAACCAAACCTGGCTCACCGACCACGCTGGCGAACGATACGCCTCGGAACTGCGCATCATTGCCGTCGACCCGCTGCTGGGCCGAGAGGGTTAAAAGCTGTCCGGTGAATCGTGGGCCGACGGCGCCCTGATGACTTGTACCGACACCTGAGGTAGGCCGCGAGCGCAAAGTAGAAGACCGCGTTGATCAGCGGCGCGTCTTTTCGCACGCCTCGCACACGGCGTGACCGCGGGCGGAAATGGTCAGGCCGCTTCCGGGGCGGAGGCATCCTTGATGACCGGGCCCAGGCCAGCCCCGGCCGCAGGAAGGCGGGGTGTGGCAGTGGCCGTGGATCACTGACCATCGCATCAGTGCGGCCCGCTTCCGCGGCATCGACCTGGCGCGCATCGTCGTCGCCGTCGACCCAGCTGGCGGGGAGTCGGCGGTCGGCGACGAGACCGGCATCGTGGCCGTCGCCCGCGACCGGGCCGGGCATCTGTACGTCCTCGATGACCGCTCCGGCGACGCGTGAGGCCGGGAGGCGTGCCTGCTGGCGATCGAGCTGCGTGCGGACGCCATCACGGTGGAGTCGAACTACGGCGGCGACATGTCCCGGCAGATCCTGCGTCAGGCGTGGCAGGAGTTGCAGCGCGAGCAGCGCACCGAGGGCCTGCCCATGCCGGCGGTGCTGTCGGTGACGGCCAAGCACGGCAAACGGCTCAGGGCCGAGCCGATCGCCCAGCTCTACGAGCAGGGCGGACCTCACCGACACCGTGCAGCAGTTCCCCACTTCACGAGGCGTCGCCGAGTTGGAACGCGATGCCATGATCGGCGGGCAGCGCGTCGACCTGCTTTTCACCGCACCAGAGGGCGACACCGCCGTACTCGTAGACGTCGGAGCACCGCCCGGCCGCAATCCTGCACGGCGCCTGCGTTTGATGCACGAGCGTGCCCGCCTGCTGATCGGGCTGACGTCCGGCGGCCTGGGTGCGAAAGCCGGCAGCGTCGAGCGAGTTGTCCGCGTTCCTGCATGGCGCATTCTCGCGGGCCCGCACATGCTGGCGCCGCTGTTCGACTGAGTGACAGGTCGGCCCTGCACGGCTGACCGGACATCCGACAGGGGGGCAGTCGTGACAAGTATTCCGAGGACCAAAGACGTCCTGAAAAGCCTCAAGCGAGACGTGACCGTAGGAGTGCATTCCACCCGAGAACTCGTCGGAAGGTCGAGGAAGCTGCCGTCGAGAAGGAGCACGAGCGGCAGGATATGTTCCAGAAGCGCCAGGAAGAGGGCAAGACGAAGCCAGGCGACACTTACGCGCCGCTGCGCCGCAAGCCGGGCCTGCGTCCACTGCCCGGCGAGGAACTTGGCTTGTCAGCGCGGTTGACGTTCTGGGACGTACTGCACTACCTCGCTCGCGGCCTCGCACTGTCCCAGCGCGGCGCCTCGCACGGACTGGCAGAACACTGGGGCAGCCTCAAGTACTGCCAAGCGCTCAGCGCTGACGCCGAAACCCATCTCAAGGTGCCCAAAGAGGGAAAAAGGATTGCCATGTATTACAGGGTGCCGCAATCCGTGGAGCTGGGACAGGCTTTTGCGTTGGCGATCAGTGAGGAGATTCTCACCCATCGCTATACCGGCATCTCAATCGTACGCGCCGACACAGCTCTGAGTGCCGGCTGGACACTGACCAGCCGGGACAAAGCAAAAACAAAAACCGTCGGCTACCAGTACCGCCCGCAGTTCTTCGCCGAGGTTTGGAAGCCGGGAGATTCCTCACGCGTCTTTCCGATCGCCTGTAAGGGAAACCACAGCGATCGGCGGAAAGTGTACGAGCAACTCGCGTCGTCGGCTGTTTATGCGGACGGAGTGCACATCGGAGCCTGGGACGAGACGCCGGCCCTGTTGTTCAGCACAGAGATTTCCCTGAGCGACCCGCTCACCGTTCATGTCCTGCAGGCCGATGGCCCCGGCGGCTGGCTGCACATCCCGGATGACGCGCCCGCTGCCGATATCGGCCTGCCGGTAGGTGACGAGAATCCGGCCGTTGGCATCTTCGAGCCCGGATGCCCAGTCGGTCCCAGGTACTACGAGTGGTTCCAGCGCGCCCTGGCACGGGTCGGGGCCGCCGGGCTCACGGCCTTCGCTGGCGACGGCGAGTCCACCGCTGCTCTCCTCACCGCACGCCAAGGCAGCGACTTCTTTCAAGGTTTTGCGCATGCTGCTGCCGGCAGTATCCATGACGCGCGTTACACGTTGCTGGGCGAGGAGTTCGAGGGCACGGATCATGTCTTTCGACTCAACGGCGAGCGGGTTCAGGCATTCTCCGGCGTCGCGAAGGACATACTCGATGCCCTCCTCACCAGGGAGAGTGAGGAGCGAAGCGCCGACATCGCCGCCTACCGGCAACGGGTCCACGCATGGAGGACCAAACCGAACGGGACGTTCTGGGACGACAAGTGGGACGGCGTGGTCTCGATCAGCCGGGACGGCACCGTGCTGGCCATGCGCCAGATTGCGCCATTCCAGAACGAGTGAAGGACCACCGCAGACCGCGGCATGCCGGCGAACCTTTGCGAGACCAAGATCCGGACCATACACGGACCAACGTTCCTCCAGCGGCGCTCACAGCCAGCATTACATCAGGTCAGCGCCATATTGCACCCTGTACCACCAACAGACGAAGAATCTGTTGGTGAGCTACTCGCCGAAGAAGCTGGGGTTCTTCTAAACGCACCAAGAAAGCGTTCGACCTGCACTAATACAGACTAGGCGCCCTTCGCGGCGCTTCCTCAGGGGAAGCGGTCGAATAGGCGCTTCCTCAGTCCATATTCCACCCATACACCCGCGCTGACCAACCGCTCCGGGCCACCCGTGGGCCAAATCTCCGTTCAGCCCTCGGATACGGTCTCCGTACTGCCGCCCCACCGGCGCATCGATTCCTCAAGCAGGTGGTCGGTGTGACCACGAACCTCGGCGAGGAACTTGACATAGTAGCGGAACACCACCACGGTGCTCCGCCCGGCCCGACAGCCTCATGTGGCGGGAACAACACCGGATACCAAACAGAACGAAATCTCTGCGTGACGAAAATCGTAGGGGTGCCCAGCCAGCTCCTGCGCCTACTCGGCGGAGTGTTGGGGCGGCCTCGTCGGCGAAGGCCGGCGCCTCTCACTCGCAGCCCCGTAATGACGCTTGTGGGAGACGTTTGGTTGATCGCTGCTTCCTTGCACTTCGTGGACTTTGCTGCGGCCGGGTAACCGTCGAATTGTGGCAGCACAACGCGTCAGCCCGCGACGCAAGACCTCCAGCTCTCCCAGCTCACTGGCCAGAGCCGCACCGCTGCGGCCAGGACAAAGTCGGTCGTCGAGAGATAACGCGGGCCGTCCGGGCCCACTCACAACCGGGAAAGGTACACTTCGAGCTCGCCCACATCCTGGTCTCGCACACCGAATGTCCGCCGGAGACGATCCAGCGTCACCCAGCTCCGCTCACCGCTCCGGGGAACACCGTGCACTCCGAGGTATGCCAGTTCGAAGGCCGCAGCCGTACGCACAGTGGCCGGGTGATCGTCACGGCAGGCAACGGAGCTCCACCGAGCCCCGGGTACATCCGTGCTCCTGAAGCCACGGCCCTCACCTGCCGCATAACACCTCCGGCCCTCTGCTGCACCTCGGCCACCGCACCCGCATCACCACCGCCCTCCTACGCCGTCGAAAACGACTATCCGGAGCACAGCAAGCGCGTCGAACACCACGCACCAGACCCGCCCCCGACCGCAGGAATCCCCGCCGGAACCAGCCGACGGGGATTCCTCACCTCCCACCTGCCGTCACCGTTCGGTCCGCTGCTCTTCCTGCTGCTGTGGGCGGTCGTCACGTGACGGCGCGTGGCTGACGGCGCCGCCCCGGTGCTGGGGCGTCTTCCCCGTCTCCGTCACCGGCCGGTCGTACCGCAGGTCCTCGAAGAGCCGGGCCGACCTCCTGGCGTCCCACTTCAGTACGTTGCCCTTGGGCGTGGGGACGCCGATGCCGGACACGGGCACGTTGATCTGTTTGCCGTGTCCGCCCGCGACGCTCTGTACGGCGAGGAAGATCCTGCTGAGCTCACGCAGGCTCATGTCCTTGTCGACGATGAGCGTGTCGAGCCCGGCCTGCATGGCCGGACCGATCTGCAGCGGGTCGAAGAGAGTGTCGGGCCGGGCGGCCTGGTGGGCGAGGGTCGACAGGAACTTCTGCTGGTTCCTCGACCGGCCCAAGTCGCCCTCCTTCTCCTGGTGCCGCTGGCGGACGAAGGCGAGTGCCTGTTTGCCGCTCAGGGTGTGGCAGCCCTTGCGCAGGTCGGCGCCCGACTTCTCGTCCTTGATGTCCCGGTCCAGGCACATCCGGACGCCGCCGATGGCGTCGACGATGTTCACGAACCCGGCGAAGCCGATCTCCGCATAGTGATCGATGCGCAGCCCGGTGTTCTTCTCGACGGTATGGGCGAGCAGTTCGGGACCGCCGTAAGAGAAGGCGGCGTTCAGCTTGTCCCTCTCAGGCCGCTTGGGCTTGCCCGTCGACGTGTCAAGGCGGCCGGGCACGGTGATCCAGGAGTCGCGCGGCAGGCTGACCATGCTGGTTCCCCTGGCCCCGGAGTGGAGCAGCATCATCGAGTCGGTGCGCCGACCGCCACCCCCGCCGGCGTGCAGGTCTTCCACGTCGTCCGCCGAGAGTCCGTCGCGGCTGTCCGAGCCCACGATGAGGTAGTTGGTCCCCTCACCGGGCGGCGGTCGGTCCCCGTACGCGCCGAGATCGACATCACGTTGTAGCCGGGTATCGGCCCAGCCGTACGTGCCGCCCGACGCGACGACCACGACGGCCAGCAGGACGAGCACCGCCCGCCGCAGCCTCTTGCGCTTCTTCGGCTGCCGGGCGTGGGCGCGCCGGGGCCCGTAGCGCGAACTGGGACGTTCGGCGAACCGCTCACGCGCGGCGGCGTCTTCCGGGGCCGCGTACGAGTCCTGGCCGGCGTACGAACCCGGGGCAGCGTACAGATCTGGATCGGCATACAGGTCCGGAGCGGCAAGCGGATCTGGATCGGCATACGGCTCGGGCTCGACGTACGGGCCTCGGCTGCCTCCCGGCTCCGGGTGCCACAGCTCGCCCGTCACCCGCACCGGCCCCCGGTGCTCGGGACGGCTCCCGACGTCGCCGTGCCGGCCCTGCTCCCCTGTGGGTGTGGTGCGTCCGGCCCGCTGGTCAAGCGGGTCTGTCATGGTCAGCTCCCTCGGTCATGTCCCAGGTCGGACTTACGCGGCCACTCACCGGTTCCCCTCCCGTCCGCTCCGTGCCCTCACTGCGGCGACAGGCTCCGCCGCGGGGGCAACTCCTCCAGCGGATCTCCGGACGTCTGTGCGGACGGTGCTCCGAGCAGATACGGGTCGGCGGTTCCGGCTCGCTTCATGCTGTGCCACTTCAGGCGGGTGCCGAGCAGCGCCGTGATCACGGAGTGGATGACCACCAGGTACATCAACTGCCGGTAGACGAACTGCTGGAGCGGCAGCACCCACAGCACACGCAGTCGCTCGCGGTCGAGCCGCAGCGCGTACGCGGCGGTGACCAACTGAACGGCGAGGAACCCGAACCAGACGAGGGCGGCCTCCACGGGGTCGCGGAACAGCGCCCCGAAGAGGGCGAACAGGTCCACGACCGGTGCGCACAGCGGCAGCACGATCTGGAACAGCGTGACGTAGAGCATCACGCGACGGCCGAAGCGTCCGGCGGGGCCGACCTCCTTCGCCGAGTGCCGGTGCTTCCACATCGACTGGAGGGTGCCGTAGCACCAGCGGTAGCGCTGGCGCCACAGCTGTCGTACGGTGCTGGGCACCTCGGTCCAGGCCACCGCCGACTCCTCGTAGACGACGCGCCAGCCGGCCCGCCAGAGCGCCATCGTGAGATCGGTGTCCTCGGCCAGGGTCTCGTCGCTGACACCGCCGACGCCCATCAGCGCGTCCCTGCGGAAGGCGCCGATCGCCCCCGGAACCGTCGGCATGCACTCCAGGACCTCGAACATCCGCCGGTCGAGGTTGAAACCGAGGACGTACTCCAGGTGCTGCCATTTGCCCATGAGGCGGCGCCGGTTGCCGACCTTGGTGTTGCCGCTGACCGCGCCGACCGCCGGGTGGGCGAGCGGTTGGATCAGCCGGGCCAGCGCCGCGGGTTCGAAGATGGTGTCCGCGTCGACCATGACGACGATGTCGTGCCGGGCGTGCGCCAAGCCGGTGTTGAGGGCGCTGGGCTTGCCGCCGTTGGGCTGCCGGATCACCGTCACCCGCGGATCGTCGATGCCCTCGGCGATGTCAGCGGTGGAGTCGGTCGAGCCGTCGTCGATCACGATGATCTGCAAGTGCGGGTGGGTGGAAGCGAGTAGCGAGTACACGGTGGAGGCGATGCCGGCCTCCTCGTTGTACGCCGGCACCAGGACCGTCACCGGGTCCTGCACCGCGCGCAGCCGTGGTGCGCCGGGCCGGTACCGGTGCAGCCTGCGTACGTGGAGCCTGGCGAACACCGCGAACAGGAGCATCCGCAGGACGCCGAGCGCACCCGTGAGGGTCAGCGTCCACACCATCACGGTGAGGAAGGCGTGCCCGATCCGCTGCGACCAGATCAGCCCCTCCCCCTTGATCTCCTCGGTGACCGGGACCTCTTCGAGGAAGGAGGAACGGCCGAGTCCGCCGCTGATGGTGGTGAACCGCTTCACGCTGCGGTCCCCCAGCAAATCCTTGGCCTCGTGGTAGCCGAGGTCGGTCTGGCTGTGCTGCGTCACCACCCCACGCCACGGCTTGCGGTCCTTGTGATCCGAGGCGACCACCAGATACCCCTGAGCCGCCGCGCGCTTCGCGGCCGGCCACTCGGGCCCGCAGAGCGTGTCCGCAGCCGTGGTGTGCGGCAGCCTCAGCAGGGTGGTGTTGATGCCCGCCGCACCTGCGAAAGCGGTTTGGGTGAGCGGCAGTTCAAGCCGCGCGCGCAGCGGTGAGGCGACACCGAGATCGCCGCCGCTGTAGGCGTACGAACCGATCTCGTGCCCCTCGCGCACTATCTGCCGCACCAGCTCCGGGTGCCGGGCCGCGTCCTTCCCGTAGACGAAGAAGGTCGCCCGCGCATGGTGCCTGCGCAGCAGGTCGAGCAGACGCGGCGTCCACACCGGGTCGGGCTCGCCGTCGAAGGTGAGCGCGACGGTCCCGGGTGGCATGGCCGCGGTGGCGACCCCCTTCGGGCCGAACCGCAGCAGCGGCTTCCCGTCATCCGCCTCACGCGGGATCGGCCGGGTGCACGGCGGCTTGGTGCGCGCGGCGTCGACCTGGTGGGTCGTCCAGCCCTCGAAGACCAGGACGACGGCGACCACCAGGAGGACCAGCAGGAGCACGAGCCAGTGTCCGCGCGGCGGCCGCCGAACAGTGGCGGCGTGCCGGCTCACTGCTTCGGGCCTCCGGCCGACGGGGCGGATCTGCCGGCCGGCGGGCGGCGGTGGTCGCGGTCCGCTTGGGCCCTGGCCGACGGCCGGTGTGCATCAACTCGGACCGGTGCGCCCCGGCCGTACTGCGACTTGCCGGTGTCCGGACCGGAAGGCACCGGTCCGTTCATACTCGGCGGGTGCGTGCCGACGGGCTGCCGGAGTCCGCTGACCAGCATGCCGACGAACAGCAGATACCCGAGGCAGGTGCAGCCCACGGCCAGCGCCACGCCTTGCAGCGTCCGCCTGCGCCAACCGGACTGGGAGATGAAGACGGGATGTCGGGGAACGGCGGCCTCGGGACGCCGTGCCGCCGGGGGCACGCGAGGTACCGAGCCCTGGTGTGGCATGCGCTGTGTCATGTCCCACCCCGTTTGCTGCGCCGGGTACTGCTCCCTGCGGGCAGGGGGTACGGGCGACAATCGCCCGTCGTGCGGTGTGCTGGCTATGTGGGGGATGCCCTGCACTGGTACTCCTGATCTGCGGCCGCGCACGCGCGACTCTTTATGTGTGGGGGATACGGACCCGGGGGTCCGCTGTACTGCCCGTGAGACGTCGGCGCCGCATCCCGGTGCCCGGCGCGTACGGACGCTTCCGTACGCGCGCATGCCATGCGCCCTTCCCGGGTGGGGCCGGGAAGGGCACGTACGCATGTGCCCTCGCAAGGACCGGGAGGGCAGGATGCAGCCCTCAGTGATCACGCAGCCCCCCGACCCTACTCGCGCACCCGGGTGGCACGGCAACAGGCCATTCTGGCCTTCACCTCGCGATAAACGACATTTACAACGACGAAATCACGCTCACACTCGACGTCGCGACGCGCTCCGTCCTTGCCTGTGTGCAGGCCGCCCACCACTGCCTGCGTCCAGATCGCCCGCCCACTCCAGACGCACCGTGCCCCCTACGACCTGCGCCTGTCGCCAGAGCAACTGGCGGCCGTCAAGGACGAATTCGCCGAAGTCGCCGCCCGGCACGCCGCGCCCCCGGACGCCGTTCCGACACCGGCGCCCCGACTGCTCCCGTATCAGCGTCGGCACAGTTTGGCTTGGTCTGTGCGTCAGTTGGGGACGAACGCTTTGCCCAGTGAGGTGAAGGGCACGCCTTGTTCGTCGTCGCCGACGGACCAGGAGGCCGTCAGGCTCCAGTCCTTTCCCTTCTTCTTCAAGGCTCCTTGGAAGGGCAGGTGGCGGGTCTGCCCGTCCACCTGGGTCAGCACGTCGAGGGTGACCGAGAAGTAGACCCTTCCGTCCATGGCTTTGCGCATGGTGACGGACGTGAGCTGCACGGCAGCATCGACGGAGGACTGGAACTCGCCTTTGAAGGAATAATTGCGGTAGGTCTTGCCGCCCTTCTTTGTGCTGCGAATCTCAACAATCAGGTGAACGGAGACCTGGGGAAGGCATGTCGGCCAGGCGACGTCCAGGTTCTTTTGCAGCCAGGTCGCGAGGTCGGACGACTTGACGCCCTGCAGGCTGCCGCGCTGCACGAGCGGCGGTCCGGTCTGCACTACTGACAGTTTCACTGTCTGCTGGGGCGTGATGACGATGTCGTCGTGCTTGTCGGGCGAACTTGTCACGTCAGTTCCTTAGACGGATGCGGCAATGCCATTTCGTCGGCATCACCTAATTCCTGCGGCGTCACACCCCGCCAGCCTGACACCTGCTTGAGGCGGGCGCCCGGCGGCGCGGCCGCTTCCGGCGGTCGGACAGACACCCGTACGGCACGCCGGGCCGGGTGCTGCGGGGCGCCCGCCCGCGGTCGACGAATAGGCATTTGGACTGTTCGAGTGGCATATGCGGCGATCATGACTCGGGCGGATACCCATACCTGTGCCGGACTGTGACCGCACGGAAGGAAGGCGTCAGCGATGCGGCGTCACTCACTGTGTTCCGCGGCCGCCCTGGCGGCGGTCGCCCTCGGGGCCCAGCTCACACTCGCGCAGCCACTCGCGGCAGCGGACTCGAAGTGCCAGCTGTACGCCCCGAACAGCAAGGACAGGGAAGCCTTCGAGCCGTACAACCAGCTGGACATCACGCTGAGCGCGAAAGACGCGAAGACGAAACTTGCCGCGCTCAAAAAAACCACGGAGACAGCCTCTCCGGAGTACAACCGCACCGAGCAGTTCGGCGGCTGGGAACCAATGGATCACAAACTCACGGTGCGCTACAAAGTGAAAGGGGCGTGGGTCACAAAAGAGATCACCCGAAGCAAGGACAAGGAAAAATGCGGCACGGACCTGGCGGTCCTCTACCGTGATCGCATCGAGGACCAGGCCTTCAACGTGAAGGACGGAGAGTGCCGGGTCACCCAGGGAACCTGGGACAGTGCTTACGACAAGAAGAGGGTCAGCAGAGCGAAAAAGAATGTACACAACCAGGTGGTGAACATCGACCACATGGTGCCCCTGAAGAATGTATGGGAATCCGGCGGATTCAAGTGGTACAAGAGCTCTTCGGAAAAGGCGAAACTGAAGAAGATCGCCAACGACCTGGTAAACCCGCAGCTGCTGGCGGTGACGAGTTCGTGCAACCAGTCGAAGGGGGACGGCGTTCCCGGCGGTGAAGGCAAGGAGAACTGGGAGCCCCGGAACAAGGAGTACTGGTGCGACTACAGCAGGGCGTGGGTGGAAGTGAAAGACACCTACGAGCTCACAGTCGCCGACGGGGAAAGAACCAGGCTGGCAGAGATGCTCGGCGAATGCGGGTGACCGGCTGACGGTCCTGCTTGCCAGGCGTGTCGTCGGTGACGGCGAAGGGGGTTGCCCGCCGGCGCAAGGGGCCCGGCCTCGGAGAAGGGCGCAGGCCCGGTGTGGAGCGAGACAGTGAGTGACGAGAAAGTCTGGGAGCAGTTGCCGGATCAGGCGGTCGCGGACCTGACGTCGGCGTCGTTGCGGCTGGATTTCCTGTCCGACGGCAAAATCGCGCTCGGAATCCGGGCCTCGGGGACAGCCGGCGGGCGCGAGTGGTCGGTCGGCGTGGCGCTGGCGCATACCGCTGCGGACGGGCGGATGGCGGTGGTGGCCGGAGCGGTGCGGCCGCAGCTGTCGTTGGCGCAGCTGCCGGTGGTGGGTCCGCGGCTGCCGCAGGGGGCAGGCCGGGTGACGGCGCTCGCCGTGCTGGCACGCACCGGCTCCAAGGCGCCGAGTGCCGACATGATCAAGCGGCTGCAGGCGCTGCTGACAGGGGCGGGCGTACCGCAGTTGAGCGCGCAGAGCCTGTCGCGGCGGGCGTCGCTGGGCATCGAGCTGACGGTGGCCGGCACGGCGATGCCGCCGTTCTGGGTCGGGACCGGGGGTGGCTCCAAGCGGCTGGCGGACAGTGGCCCGGCGCAGACACAGGGGTCCGTGGAGGCAGGCGGGCCGGACGCCGGGGCAGGCGCGGGCGGTGGGGGTGCGGTGGTGTGGGTGGAGGTGAACAAGGCACTCGGTCCGCTGCAGGTACACCGGGTCGGACTGGTCTATACCGCCTCGGCCAAGCGACTGGCGGTGTTGGTGGACGCCTCGCTGGGCGCGGTCGGCCTGGTCTTCGACGCGGTCGGGCTGGGCCTGGCGGTGACGCTGGACAAGACGTTCGCGATCTCCGGTGCGCTGGACGGCCTGGGGCTGTCCTACGCGGCCGGGCCGGTGAAGGTGGCCGGGGCGCTGGTGCGCCAAGAGCCGCCGCCGGAGCCGCTGAAGCTCTTGATCGGCGGGCTGCTGGCGGTGACCACGCCGCAGCTGGGGTTCTTGGCCGCCGGGATGTACGGGCAGCTCAAGGACGGGCGCACCACCGTCTTCCTGATCGGGCAGGTGACGGGGCTGCATCTGCTGCTGGGCCCGGTGGAGGTGACCGGGTTCGTGGGGGGCCTGGGCTACAACTCCCGCCTGCAGCTGCCCGAGCGGGCCGAGGACGTGGCGTCCTACCCGCTGGTGGCCGGCATCGGGGACGACAGTGCGCTGCCGCTGAGCAAGGGCGCAGCGGCGGTGCTCAAGCAGCTGGGGGAGCTGGTGACGGCGGCCGGCGATCACCTGTGGATCGCGGTGGGCGCCCAGTTCACCGTGTTCAAGGTCGTCGAGGCGTCGGTGGTGGTGGCCCTGCAGGTCTCGCCCGGCGATGTGATGGTGGCGCTGCTGGGCGTGGCCCGGGTCCGCTTCCCGCAGACCGGTACTCCGTATGCGGGGCTGACGCTGGGGCTGCGGGCGGTCTACCGGTACGCCACCGGCGAGCTGTCGGTGGGCGGCGCCCTGGACCCGGCACAGTCGTACGTGGTCAGCCGGGACTGCAAGGTGACGGGTGCGTTCGCGATGTGCACCTGGCTACCGCCCTCGTCCCGGGCGGGGGATTTCGTGATCAGCTTCGGCGGCTACCACCCCGCCTACCGCCCGCCGGCGCACTATCCGCAGTCGCTGGCGCGGATCGGCATCGACTGGCGGCCCAGTGACGCGGTGGTGGTGCGGGGCGAGGCGTACGCGGCGGTGACCCCGTCGATGCTTCAGGTCGGCGGGGCGCTGCGGGTGGAGTACTCCTCCTCGCGGGTCTCGGCCTGGTTGCGGGCGCACCTGGATGCCACGGTGCAGTGGGAGCCGTTCCGCTTCGAGGTGGACCTCGGCATCGAGGTCGGTGCCGAGGTGCGGTTCATGGGCACCCACCGGGTGGAGCTGGAGGCCCGCCTGAATCTGTGGGGCCCGCCGACCGGTGGGGTGGCGCGGCTGAAACTGCCGGTCGTGCCCGACGTCTATGTACGCTTCGGCGCGCCGCGGCCCGCGGCCGCCGAGGCTTTGGAGTGGCCGGACTTCCACAGCCGGGTGCTGGCCGATGCCCAGCCCCAGCTGTCGGTGGCCCGTGGGCTGGTGCACGAACAGCCCGCCCCCGGCGCGGCCGCCGGCAAGGACGTGCCCAAGGCAGCGCTGGGCGCCCTGGTGCTGTCGGTGCGCACCCCGGCTCCCGCGACCCACCTGCGCGTCCAGACCGGTGCCGCCTCCTTCGTGACCAAGGCCGGTGCTGCCACGCAGACCGTGGGGGTACGGCCGATGAACAAGAGCGCGGCGACCGCCGAGTGCACCCTGACGCTGACCAACCAGGCGGGCGCCACCCTCAGCCTGAAGGAGTGGGCGGTGACCCCGGCCTCCGGGAAGCTCCCGATCAGCGCGTGGGGCGCTCCCCTCGGTGCGAGCACGCCGCCGCCGGTGGCACCGGGCAAGGAAGTGCTGGAAACAGTGGTGGGCGCACAGTTGGTGCCGCCTGCCCCCACCCGCACCGACCCTCTGATCGGGCCGATCCCCAAAGACCGGCTGGAGGCCACCTCGGGCAAGGAAGGCGGCCTGCCCAAGCCGGACACGCCGTTCGGCGACCAGCCGGCCGACGGCACCCGCGCGAGCGTCGCCGCCTCGGTGGGCACGGCGACCGCGCGGCAGGCCCGCCAGGCCGTGTACGAGCGGTGGAAGGCGGTGGGCCTGGCGCCGCCCGACCACGGCGCCCCCGCGCCGCTGGACGCGCTCGGTACCTACACCGCACGCCTGTGGTCCCTCCTGCCCGACGACCCGATGCTCATCTCCTGACGGCCCGGAAGGCAGAGCCCATGACCGATGTTGCCGACCCCACCACGCTGCACCTCGCCGCCGACAAGAATCTGCAGGTCACCTTCGCCAGCCAGGACCAGCCCGCCCTGGACACCGACACCTACACCCTCGCCGCCCGGCAACCGGTCAAGGACGGCACCACCACGCTGGGCACTCTGGCCGGGTCGCTGTCCTTCGCCGTCCACGCGCCCCGCTTCACCCTGGAGCCGGCCGACGTCACCGCCGTTCATCCGCCTCCCACCGGCCACGGCGACTTCGGCCTGACCCTGCCCCACCTGGTTCTGTCCCACAGCACCCTGCCCTGGGCCCGCCCTCTGGGCAGCGACAAACAGACCCCCTGGCAGGCCCTGATCCTGGTCACCGACGACGACGTGCTGCTCGACTCCCATCAGGAAGCAGTGACCGCCCGCACGGTCAAGGACCTTCTCAAGCCCCCCGCCACCGTCCTCGCCCCCGCCCTGGACCCGAAGACCGGGCCGGTGCCGGCCGAAAAGATCTACGACCGGCCCTGCCGTACTCTGGACCTGCGGGCCGATGCGGTCACCGACGTGCTACCGCGGCTGGCCGAACTGCGCTGGCTCGCCCACGTACGCGATGTGGCCCTCCATGTCCAGCGCACCTCCCAGGACACCTTCACTCCCGGGCGGCGCGCGGTGCTGTTCAGCAACCGTTTCCCGCGCCTGGCAAACCGCCGCTACACCGCTGCCCTGGTCTCCCTGGAGGGCTACGCCGGATTCAAGTTCCTCGCCGGCAACGGCACCGAATGGCCCACCGGCAAAACGGCGATGCGCCTGGCCGTGCTGTGGTCCTGGTCCTTCACCACCAGCTCGGGAAACGCCACCAACAGCGACTTCCACGCTCTGGCCCAGGACCTGGCCACCGCCAGCCGCGGCGAGAACCTGCTGCGCCTGCCGCATACGAGCGGCAGCGGTGCGGTCGCCGCACACGTCACCGAGCGGCTGCGCGGCGGCTGCGTCCCGGTCACCTACCGGCTGCCGTCCGGAGAACACACTCCGGCCTGGTACCGCGGCCCCTTCACCGCCCGCCCGGCGCGCACGCTGCCCACCGGCCGCACCCCTTTCACCAGTGCGGAGACCGCCCTGGTCTACCTCAAAAACCATGGGGTCTGGGACGTCGGCCACGCGTGCGCGTTCACCCGCGGACAGCTGCTGGCCGCCGCCAATCCTTCGCTGCTGCGAGCGCTGGCCGCCTACCGTATCGCCGGCCTGGATACGCTGCGGACCCTGCACCGCACACCCGATACCGCGCTGACGGCGGCCCAGGACGCCCGCACCCGCTTCCAGGCTCTGGTCAACGCCGATCTCGCCCAAAAGATCACCTCCGGCCTGGAGAAGCCCGACCCGCCCCCGTCGGCGGTCGAGCCGGGACGTACGGCTGCCAACGGGCACCACCGGGCGCCGCGGGGCGCCGCAGCCGGCTTGGATCGCGCGGTACAAGAGCTGTGCGCGGGTACGGCGGCGAAGGACGGAGCCCGGGCAGGGCTGGCGGGCGCGCTGCGGGCGGTGGCCGACGACCATGCGGCCGAGGTGGCCGGCGCACTCGGGGAGCCGCAGCAGTGGATGATGCAGGTGCCCTTCGACCACCTGGTCCCGCACGCCGCCATGCTGCCCGCCCCGGCCGCCCGGTTCTTCCACATCGATGCCCAGTGGATGCGGGCGATGTTCGACGGGATGCGCAGCACCGGCGCTGTCACCCGCCTGGATGTGTACCTGGACAGGCTGCTTGACGACGCGCTCGCCGAGACGTTCTACCCCCAACTGCCGGTCTTCGGCGGGCTGATCCGCTCGCCGCTGGTGCGCTACTGGCCCGAGCTGATGGTCGAAGTCACCCACAACGGCGCCGCGGTGACCACCTACGTGGGGCGGCCGCTGCCGGATGTGATGCTGCTGCTGTGTGACAAGAAGCAGCCCGACCGCATTGTGCTGCGTGAGCCGCCGCACGGGCTGAGCATGGGCTTTCACACCAGCGCCAACGACGGCTCGCTCAACCTGCGCCGCCCCAGCGGTACCGACATCGGCAAGGGACTGGATGCCCAGGCCACCGGGCTCAACGCCTGCAAGCGCGGGACCAGCGACCGGGCCAAGGAAGTACTGCGCATCGCCGAGGGCACCGACCCGGTGACCAGCCGGGTGCAGGCAGCGCTGCGCACCGCCCTGGGCGACACCTCCTATCAACTGACCCCGGCCGGGCTGGCCCTGCAACTGCTGGGCTCCGCAGGCCAACTGGAGCTCACCCCGACCAAGACACCGCCGCCCCAGCGGGAAGAGGCAACGCCGTGACCCTCACCTCCTGCCTGATCGTCCCCGCCACCGTCGATGCGCTGGTCGTCACCCGGCAGACGGCCAACGACCCTTTCTGGCGCCGCCCGCTGGCCTTCCCCAGTCACTACCGCGACCCCGAGCCCCACCCCCTGGACATGGGAGACGCCTTCGGCACCCAGGCCAAGGACCAGGGCGTCTACCTGCACTGGCACCTGCCCGAGGCACTGGGCAAGGGCCGCATCGACCTGTCCCGGGGAGACGGCCCGCTGTGGTACCCCAGCGTGCCCGACCGGTGGCTGATCCTGCGCTACTACCACCCCGACGCCGCAACCGCCGAGCAGGCGCCCCAGGTAGCCGGATGGCTGGTCTACAGCAACTTCCTGTCAGACAAACCGAAACGCAGTGGCGGCGCCACCTCCCGCGTCGGCCGCAAGCAGTGGATGGGCTGCAGCAAGGACCTGACCGCCTCCGGCACCTGGAGCGAGCCCACCGGCTCGTGGCAGAAGCCGTTGACCGTGCTGGGCCCCGGCCTGCCCTCCTTCGCCGCCTTCCAGCCCTACTGCCAGGACGTCTTCTCCTTCCACGACCCCCTGGCCGACGGCAAGGGCAAGCCGGCCGCCCTGGGCAAGGGCACCGTCAGCTACCTGGTGGCCGGCTGGCACTCCAGCGCGGCAGACGACCCGCTGGCCGCCGCCCAGGTCACCTCGCTGCTGGACTTCTTCTGCGACGATGCCGACGCTCCCCACCGGGCCAGCAACGCTTCGGAGCGCCTGGGCTGGAGCGCCACCCCGCTCCCCGCCTTCACCGGCGCCGAACGCTCGCTGTACGCGGGTACCGTGGTCGCGCTGCCCTGGGACGCGGCGAAGAAACCCGCACCGGACCCGCGGCCCCTCCAGCGCCAGGACATCAAGGTCGCTCTCGGACACGACATGGCCGACGCCATGGCCGCCCTCGTCAACGACAGCCTGCCGGCCTACTCCGGCAACGGCGTCGACCGGAGTGCCACCAGCGCCTTCCACGCCTTCCACAGCGGTCACCTGCCCACCCTGGAGCAGGCCGTGGACGAAGGTTTCGAGCCTGACGTACTCCAGACGGCCACCCACCACGACTGGTTCTCCCCCACCCCCGACGGCACCTGGTGGAAACTGACCCGCATCGAGCCCGAGTTCGAGCCCTGGGAAGACGACGGCGCCAACCCCGTGGCCGACGACCCCACCCTGCCGGCCAAACTCGCCGCGCTGAACGCCGCCCAGCACGCCCTGGACCACAAGACGTACGACGTCACCCGGCTCAAGCGGCAGGTGAGCGAACTGTGGTGGCTCAAAGGGCTGTACGCGGAGGCGGAGACCAAACCGGACTTCAATATCACCAAGGCGACCGAGCACACGGACGAGACCAAGGCCGGGCCCGCCAAAGACCTCAAGGACGCGCGGGCAGCGCTGCCGGCCCTGCGCGCCCGGCGGGACAAGGCCCGCGCCGAGCTGGAACAGGCCCTGCCGCCGGACTGGACGCTCAGCTCGGGCCCCAAGGACCCCTTCTACGCCCCAGGCGATCCGACCGTGCTGATGCGCGGGGCCGGCACGCCGCTGAGCGATTCCCTGGCCCGTACCGCGGCTCTGCCGTGCCGGTGGGCCGACCAGCCCCTGGCCGGCCTCGCCCTGACGGCCAAGGACACCTCCCCGGCCAAGACCTTCACCGCCCCCGAGATCGCCCAACTGCCGCTGCCCGCCCACTTCCACAGCGCCACCTCGCTCGCCCCCACGGTGGTGAAGACAGCGATGGTCAACCACGTACGCGAACTGCACGTTCTGCACGGCGCCGGGCACTACCTGGCCAAGGCCGGGCACCTGGCCCACGGCAAGCGAATGCGTGAACAGGAACGGATGAGCAAGCCGCTGCCCACCCCCTGGCCCGAAGCCGACCGGGTCTGGCAGCAGCCTTGGCGGCCGCTGACCCTGACCTGGCAGGTCAAGGCACACACCCTGCCCTACGAAAACAGCGCAGGAAACAGCGTCTGGCATTTCGACGGCAGCCGCCGCCACCTGGCCGCTCCGACCCAGGCCGCCGGCAGCTTCGAGATGCAAGGCCGCAGCCTGATCTCCGCGGTACCCACCGCCACCGTGCGGCACCGCATCGATCAGTACCGTGCCACCTACCCCGGCACCCCCGACGCCTTCACCCGTTTCCGCACCCTGGCCGGCACCTGGAACCTCGCCTCGCAGAAGCTGACCGGACTGCGTGCCGCCCTGACCCACCGCGCCACCAGCCACCTGTCCGGCACCACGCTGCCCGACTCGCTCACGCCCCGCGAGGGCACCGTGCCCGACCCCGCCCTCGGCACCTACCAGAGCGTCGAAGCCGCCCACATCCGGCTGCGCAGACTCAACATCGTCGACACCTTCGGCCGCGGCGTCCTGGTCGTCGACAGCGACAACGAGCAGAACTACCGTCCGCGCCGCTCGGCGTCCCTCATCAGCGACCACAAGGCCACCACCGGCAACGAGAACGAGGACAAGGACACCCACCGCTACATCGAACTGGCCCCGCGCCTTGTGCAGCCCGCTCGCCTGCAGCTGAGCGCGCTGTCCCACACGGCCACCACCACCGGCCTGGACAAGGTCGTCGACACCGACAGCGACCCGCTGCTGACCCGCGACACTCCCGTCGCCGCCTGGCTGGTCGTCCGCCGCACCAGCGCCGACGGCCACCCGGCCCGGCACTTCGTCCTCGCCGTCTACTCACCCGAGGGAGAGGCCCTGGGCGAGGTACGTTTCCTCGACGGGCCCGCCGAGGACGGCTCCCGCGACGCCGTGACCTGGCTGCCGCTGCCCGGCTCCGCCTACCTGACCCCGCAGTCCCTGCGCCAGGTCCCCTTCACCACCGCCTACCCGGCGCTGGCCGGCTTCCTGCACGGCCTGGTCGACGCCGACCCCGACGCCATCGCCGCCGGCCTCGCCCCGGCCACCGAGCGCCCCGCCCGCCTGGTCGACCTGGCCCAGAGCGTGGAGACCACGCTGCTGTGCACCGCCCACCGGCCCGATGCCGGCATCGGCGCCGGCATGGCCGCCGGACGCCCCCTGGCCCTGGTCCGCATGCGCCTGCACCTGGAACTGGACGCGTCACCCTTGACCAACCCCCACTGGGACAAGGTCTTCGACTCCGCCACCACAACCGACCCACGTTATGCGACGCGCCGCTGGCCGGTGCGTCTGGGCGCCGGCGGGGACCGCCGCGACGGCCTGGTCGGCTACTACACCGCTCCCGCCGCCACTCCCGCCCCCGCCCCAGGCACCACCGACTACGAGACACTGCACGCCGTCCACCCGCCGCCCGAACCCGCCAGCGGCTACATCCAGCACATCTACGACGGTGCCGACCTCGCCGTTCCCGCCCGGCCCGTCGCCCCGAAGGTCGACCCGAAGGACGCCGCCTACTTCACCGTCCTGATCGACCCGTACACCCAGCTGAGCGCCCACAGCGACATCCAGCCCCAACTGCGCTACCGCCTGCCCGGCGCCGCCGTCGACGCCCACCTTCAGCGCCTGGTCCTGGGTGTACGCCTCGGCCCCGCCCTGGCCCGGATCCTGCCCGCCGCCGGAACGCCCGGCGGCTTCCCCGGACGGTCACAACTGACGCTGCCGACCCCCGACGCCGCCGGCGACTGGGGCTTCGCTGCCCGTACCCGGCCCCCGGCCACCGGCTGGGACCACTACGACTTGGCCGCCGCCACTCAGGAAGCCCGCCTGGGCCCGGATACGCCCGACGTCCACAGCGGCTACCTCACCTGCACCCCCCAGCCCTCCGCTGCCCCCGGGCGCATCGATCCGCAGGAGTCCCGATGACCCACGCGCCCTACGCCGCCGCCCTCCACCCGGACTCCGTGAAGTGCAGCACCCTTTGGGACCCGCAGGCTCCCACGCTGCATCTGCGCATCACCGCCCCCGTGCAGAGCGTGCGCGTGACCGTACCCACCGGGCCCCACGCCGGCGACCTGACCGAAGCCACCGACAGCCTCGCCCCCCACACGCCCGAATGGACACTGCAGCAGGCGGGGCACGGTCTCCTGGACGCGCATCCCATCGGCGCCCCTGCCGCGCATACGGAACTGGCCCTCGGCCCCCTGCTCGTCAACGCCGAACCCGGCACCGTGGAGATCACCGTCAGCGCCACCCTGGACGACGGCACCACCCACACCACCCGACACCACCTGACGAAGGACACCAACGACTTCGTCATCGCACGCCTGGCACCTGCTGTGGCCGAAGTCGGCCATGGCAAGTCGGTCAAGCTGACCTGGGACGGGCCCAAGGGCAAGCCCACCTACACCCTGCTGCGCTCCGACAAAAAGGCCGTCAAGAACCCGATCGCTGTCAACGACAAGAACGGCACCTGCGACTACACCGTCGACGACCTCACCAACGCGGCCACCGCCTTCCTCCTCAAGGCCGCCGGCCCCAACAACAAGGAGGCCCACGCGGCCACCGCCGTCCACGTCACCCTCGGCGACGTTCAAGCCGGAGCGCTCTCCGCCAACGGCCACACCACCCTGATGCGCACCCCCACGGCCGCGTGGAGCGCCACCGCCAAAGAAACCAAGTGCTACCGGGCCGCCACCGACGGCTTCGTCACCGCCACCGTGACCACCCGCCAGGACAACACCCGCGCCACCCTGAGAATTTCCGTCTCCCGGCCGGGCAAGGACTCCCAGCCCGCCGTCGAACGCGTCCTGCACGCCGACAGTGCCCAGATTCCCGTCAACGCCCAGCTTCCCCTGCCGGCCGGGGCCGAGCTGCAACTCGCCCTGTCCGGGGACTCCCCCAGCGGCCAGGCCGCCTGGTTCGCCCTGGGCGGCGGCGACCTCACCGAGCAGACCTGCGGCAGCCGGTCGGCCGGGCACAAGTAGGGAGACCGGTATGCCCCAGCCCGCCGCCGACGACGCCGTCCTGAAGTACACACTCAAACCCGACCACCTGCCCGCCACGGACACCAACGCCGAACTGGAGCTCGTAGCCGAGAACCTCACCGGCGCTCCCGTCAGACTCAGTCGCGTCAGCCTGCGACTGCCCCGCGGCAAAGGTGCCGCGGACGTCACCGAGCAGAAGGCCGACGGCCTCGGTCTGCGGGTCCCCGACGACTGGGAGGCCTATCGCCAGGACCTCACCGGCCCGGACCGCACCGAGGTCGGGAGCAAGGATCCCGAAGACGTCGGCATCGAGGTGAAGAACAACGGCGGCGTCTCCTTCACCATCACCGGCCTCGTCCTCAACGGCGCCCAGGGCCAGGCATCCGTCACCGCCTGCGAGCGCACCCCCGCAGGCACCACCCGCACCAAGACCCTGACCCTGAACAAGAACCCGGCCGGCTTCGTCTTCCGGGACTTCCGGCCCGACCCCTACATGATCGACGCCGACCACCGCAGCACCAGCCTCACTTGGAAGACCACGAAACCCGCCAACACCACCGTCAAGTACACCCTCACCCACAGCACCGGCCACGGCCCCAGCAAACCCATCGACGTCTCGGGCCGCACCAGCTACCCGCTCGCACCCGCCCACGACACCCTGTGTGTGCTGAAGGCCGAACTCACCCCCAAAACCGGGCCGAAGAGCACCGCCTCCCTGTATACCACCGTGCTCGTCGCCCACCCCGCCGTCACCGCGGGCAAGCTCAGCGCCGAACGCACCGTGAACCTCCTCAACCGCCCCCTGGCCCAAGCCGGTTACCTGCCCGGCTTCACTCCCCACGACTGGCGCAAGAACCTCATCTCCGCGGACCGGCCGACAACCCTGACCGCCACCACCGACAGCTTCCTCCTGGTCCGCGTACGCACCAGCCTCGCCGACAAGACCGTCACCGCCACCCTGGCCACGACCAAGAACGACACCACAGTCCACACCGCCACCGTGCACACAGGGCTGGCCGAGCAGACCTACTGCCTGCCCCTGCCCGCTCATCACCAGCTCACCATCACCACCAGCGCTCCCGAGATCGGAGACAACGAGTGGTACCTCCTGGCCCTGGACTGGCGTCCGCTGGGCGCCGGCCGCACCGCGCTCACATGACCGCGCGGGCCGGCCGCCACCACAGCCACGTACGAGCCGAGCTACGGATTCGCGCCGCTCAAGAAGCCGTCGCGGTCACTCTGCCGCGTGAAGGTGTAGACACCCTTCTTCAAAGCCACCGTGAACGCCGTTTCCTGCGTGCCGACGTACAGCCGCAATACCTGCTGTTCCCCGACCTTGTCGTAGCCCAAGAAAGCCGCCGTCACCTGACCGGTCACCGGCCCGGCCAACGGCGTCTTCGACACGAGGCCCGATGTCGGGTACCACACGCAGTAAGCGCTCTTGCCTCCGCTGTCCTTCCCCCACAGCAATACCTGGGCGTCGGGAGTCTCGTTCGCCGCCGACAGCACGAAGCCCTTGGGCAGCGCGGGCAGGCTCCGCACCTTGGGTTCTTGCCGGCCGTTTTCCGTGTGCAGCCACGAGATCCACGAGTACCCCTGCTTCGCCGGCACCAGCGCATGGAAGGTGTAGACATTGTCGCTGATCCTCTCGTCCCTGCGGAACACCGCCACCGGGCCGGTATCTCCGAGGTTCACCCCCTTCCACCAGGTGTCGTAGCGCTTCTTCGACTCGCTGAACTTGATCTCGACTTTGTCCTGCTCCGACGTGTACCACGTCTCAATGGCTTTACCGTCGGATTCACGTTGCAGGATCCTCCGCAGCAGCACACCGTAGAACACGAAGACGAGGGGCTCCTTCTTGGGCTTGCCTTTCCCGCAGACGATGGCCGTTGGCGTGTCCGTCATCGATCGCAACCTTCCGGTTCAAAGGTGATGTGTCGCGGTGATGTGTTAACAGGGAAGCGCCGGCCCAAACTCTGTACGGAACGCGGCGATACGGAGCGCACTTTCGAAGACGTGCCCGGCCGGCGGGGCCTGGACCGGCGCCCGGCTGCGCATCCTTCGTCGGCAGCAACAGCGCAGGGGCCCCGAAACGAAAACACGAAAGGAAGCCGTCATGGCCACGATCAGAGTCTTCGGGCAGTGCCACCAAATCTGCACCTTCACTCACCCGAACAAGCCGTACCGGGAGTTCAAGAAGGCCTTCTCCTACGCCACAACCCTCGATGTCCCCGCACGTCGGGAGGACGGCTCCTCCGCGGCGGAGCACGACTCGTCACAGACCCCCACACCCGCGCCGGAGCCCAGCGGCGAAGAACAGAGCGCTCACGTCACCGAATCCCCGGCCAAAGAGACACCCAGAGGCCAGTACGGCACCTTCTGGTCGACGAACGTGGAACGCGCCGACAGGGTCACCGCGGACGACAGCGGCCTCGCCTACGCCTACTCCTACCCCGAGGCTTGGACGTATCCCGACCGGACGAAACTGATGGAGATGAAGACGAGCTCCGCGCAGACCGACGTACGCCTTACCGGGAAAAGCGCCTTCTTCGACCAGCAGGACAACCTCCTGTACGTAGGCTCGGGATCGGAAGGCACAGTATTCGTCTACAAAGCGCCGTCGGGCGGAACGCGCAAGGACCAGTATTCCGGAACCTCCTACGAGATCAGCCGGAGAGATGTCTGGAAGGGGGGAACCCTGACCCTCGCGGTGGGGAAGCCCAACAAGGAAGTCAAAATCTACGCCCTGTCGGCCAAGACGTTCGGACAGTGGCCGAAGTACAAGCGGATGTTCACCTCCTCAAGCAAGAAAGGCCACGGACGCGACCTCAGAGCCGACCGCAGTGACGAGGTGAGTCAGGACTGCAGATTCATCGCCATCGACCCGTCGAACTCCTACCTGTTCCTGGCCGGCGACCACGTCCTCCAGCGGCTCAACCTCAGCTCGGACGTGTTCACGGACTTCACCGCGGGCGGATGGCTGTGCTGCCAACCGGTCTTCGCGACCAAGGGCGGCACCACCTATTGCTGCATGGTCGAGTCTTCGGGGTCCAACCTGCTGGTGTCCCGGTACGACGTGACCGCGCCCAAAAGCCGCACGACGAAAACGATCGACGGCAGCGATGGCACGACCCGCGCAGGACTCGCCGTCCACCCCTCGACGCAGAACCTGTGGCTCGTCTACGCCACCGGCGCCACATCTCTCCGCGCCCAGGAATTCGATCCCTCGACCATGACCACAACCGCCAACTTCCGCACCGCGACACTACCCGGAGCAAGCTCCTACAACGACCTGGACTTCACCGGATGGCAGCAAGGGGCCTGCTACGGCGCGTTCATCACCGCGTGACAGCGCCACCGCCGCACCCGGCGGCAAAGCACGTAAGGCAATTGACGAAGACGTCACTCAGGAGGCACCGAATGGCCAAGCTCAAAGTATTCGCGCTGACCCAGCAGAGCGGGCGTTACTACGTAAACGGACTTCTCCGCGAAGCCGCGGACGTTTCGTGCGCCCAGCCTTTCACCTTCGACCTCTCCTCGCGCCGAACGGCGGAGGACCCCCCAGTGGAAGCAGACGCCGCACCCCAACGCACGATGCAGAGCACCGAAACAAGACCGGACGCACACTCCTCACAAGACACGCCACAGGGAACGCCGGCCGAGACAGAAGGGATGGCCGTCACCTTGGAGGTGCGTCCGTCCGACAAGGTCGTCATGGATGACCAGGACCTGGCCTACGCATACTGCTACCGGCCATGCGGGGGTACCGACAGAACCAAGCTGATGGAGCTGAAAGCGGCGACCCCTGTCACCGATGTCCGCATCGAGGGGAGAAGCGCGTACGTGAACCCGCAGGACAACTCCCTGTACGCAGCGTCCGGCACGAGCGGAAGCGCCCATGTCTACAACGCCCCCAAGAACGGCTCCCGAAAGGATACTTACTCCGGGACGTACTACACGTTCGGCACGGGAAGCGTCTGGGCGAACGGCGTTCAAGACCTGGTGCTGGGAAAGCCCAATCAGGTCCCCAAGTTGTATGCGCTGTCCTACAACTCGACCGGCGCCAAACGCGTCCTCGTCTCCACAGAGATCAAAAATCACGGCCTCAGCACATACGCGGACCGGAACGACGAGGTGAACGAACAGTTCCGCTTCATTGCGGTGGACCCGACGAACTCCTATCTGTTCCTGGCCGGTGGCGGCCTCCTCCAGCGCCTGAACCTCACCTCGCCGACCAACCCCTTCACGGACTTCACGGCGGGATCGGAAGTGTGCTGCCCGCCTGTTTTCGCGACCAAGCAGAGCACCACCTACTGCTGCACCGTAGAGACAACGGAGGACCAACTCATCGTGGCCCGGCACGACATCACCAAACCCAGCAGCCGGACCACCGAGACCGTCGACACCATCAAAACAATGTGCGCCGGAGTCGCGGTCCACCCCACCACCCAGAACCTCTGGGTCGTCTACGCCTCCTCCCCCACCAGCCTCCGCGCCCAGGAACTCGACCCGGCGACCATGAAGAAGACCTCCTCCTGCCACACCGGCAAGCTCCCTGCCATTCCACCGTTCAGAAACATCAACTCCCAGGCCTGGGCCCGCGGCGCCTGCTACGGAGCCGTGATCACGCCGTGACCGGGCGGTTGACCACGCTCACCGCCCAACGCCCAGCCCGCATCGTTCACGAGCCGTCGTAACAAGCACCGCGGGGAGCCGATTAACCGACGCGACCCCGCCCGGCGTCGGTGACAGGCCACCATGCGGGTGATCTCGTCGGCAATCGGCTCCGCTCCGTCAGGGTCGGGCGGTCAGCGGGTGGTGTAGCCGCCGTTGGGGAACAGTGTCTGGCCGGTGAACCACCATCCTTCGGTGGCCAGGAACCTGATGATCGGGACGATGTCCTCGATGTGGGTGAGCTGGTTGCCCATCGCCTGGGACTTGTGGAACTCCGTTCTCTCCGGGGTTTCCTGCGGGTAGAAGAACGGCGTGTCCATCGGGCCGGGCGCCACGGTGTTCACCGAGATGTACCGGTCGGCGAACTCCTTGGCCGCCGCCCGGGTGAAGTGCTCCAGTGGTGCCTTGCCGCCGGCGTAGGTGGAGTAGCCGTCCGTGAAGGCGGCCAGCAGTGACGTACCCAGGCTGATGATCTTCCCGTGGTCGTTCAGCCGGCGCCCGGACTCCTGGATGAAGAAGTACGCCGCCTTGGCGTTGATGCCGAACATGCGGTCGTACTCTTCCTCGGTGGTCTCCAGGATCGGCTTGCGCAGCACCATCCCGGTGGTGTTCACCGCGATGTCCACGCCGCCGAAGGCGTCCACCGCCGCGTCGAAGAGCCGCCGCACCTCCGCGACCTTGGTCAGGTCCGCCTGGGCGGAGACGGCCTGCCCCCCGGCTTTCTTGATCGCCTCCACCGTCTGCTCGGCGTCGCTCTGGGAGCTGTGGTAGTGCACGACCACCTTCGCCCCGGCTTCCGCGAAATTCCTGCTGATCAGCCCGCCCAGATTCTTCTCGCCCCCGCCGACGACCGCGACCTTGTCCCGCAAAGTGTTCTCGGCCATGCTCCGCACTCCTGACGCTCTTGCCGGTGACCGACTTGATCACCCTTCCCATACGACACCAGGCGGGCATTCCGGGCATCTGGTGGCAGGAGTTCCGCGTCGCTCCACAAACATCGCCCACCGGTTGGCGGCGGAGACGTAGTCGACGGACTTGAGGCGGTGAGTGGCGGCCAGTTCGAGGACCGTGCGCGTGCCGCCCACGCCTACGCGCAGCGATTGAGCTGCGTGGCAGGGGAAGCGGACGGCCGGCTGGTGGGGGACGGCTGTGCGCTTCGCTTCTCAGGGCGCTGCGGTCGATCACTCGTTCGGCACTCATAGGGCGCGCGATCGCGGCTCGGCAGGCAGTTTGGGATTACTCCCGTTTGCCTGCGCGGCCGACCGGCTGAACTGCGGGCCTGGTGAAAGGAACCGAGTGGTGTCCGCCCACATTGGGGCCCCGGATCCGGCGTCGCCGGTCCGCGCCGCCTCCCCAGCAGACAGACCGTTGCCCTTCTTGCTCCCGCACCGCCGGACACCAGTGGACCCGTCGCCGTGGTTGACACGCTGAGCGCCGTCCCCGACGCTCCGCGCGAGCTGCCTCGTACCGGCCCGTCACGGGTCCCGTCGGGGGCCGCGTTCATGCAGACCCTGCTCACCCGCAGCGTCGTACGCGGCTATACCGACGCGCCGATCGACGCCCCCGTCGTGGAGACGCTGCTCGACGCCATGCTCGCCGCGCCCTCCGGGGGCAACGCCCAGGCGTGGTCCTTCCTCGCCGTCCAGGACCGGCGTACCATCCGGCGGCTGCGCGGCCTGTCACCGGGCGTGATCGGGCTGCCTCCGCTGATCGTCGTCGTCTGCGTGGACACCACGCGAAGCACCGATGTCTCCGGGCGGCGGATCGCGCCGCTCTGCGCGGCCATGGCCACCCAGAACCTGCTGCTCGCCGCGCACGCGCACGGGCTCGGTGCCTGCCCGGTGCACGGCTTCGTGCCCGGCGTGCTACGCGAGCTGCTCGACCTGCCAGTCACGCTCGACCCGCTGCTCCTGGTGCCGGTCGGGCATCCCGCGCAGACACCCCAACCGTCCCCGCGCCGCCCCAGAAGCGAGGTGATCAGCTATGAGCGAGTCGGCCTCTCCGCACCCGCCGCAGCTGACTGAGGGGCTCGCGCTGCTGGCCGGCTTCCTGTTGAGCAGCGCGCGAGGCCTGCTGGACGAACCCGGCTTCTACGGCGTCTTCCGGTGCATGGACGGAGCGCGCCGCACCCTGGAGCTGCTGGAGGCGAGCGGACCCCACGACCCGCGGCTGGCCGCCGTCCGCGCCGAGATCGAACGCCTGGCCACCGGCCCGCAGCAGCCTTTCGACGCTGCCGAGCTCCTGGACGACCTCTGCCGTCAGGTGGCTCACGCCGTCCGGGAACCCGCACCGGCCGCGGACGCCTCCGCACGTCCCTGACGCAGGCACCCCGGCCACGCCCACCAACATCGAGGAACCTCCGTGTCACATTCCCTGTCCCCCACCGCAACGACGAACGCGGACAGCTACACCGCGCTGCCGCACACCCCCAACTGCCGACGGTTGCTGTCCGGAGCCGACCACCTGCTGATCGGCGTCAGTCCGGGCAACAGCTACTACGGCATCCCCACCCTGGCCCGGATGCTGCGCTGGGCACACGCCACCTTCCAGCGGGTGGACGTCATCGTCCCTGACCGCTCCCTGCCCGCCAACTACCGCGCGCGGGGCTATGCGGAGCAGGTGGCGCGCAAGAAGGCCCGCACCGAGATATCCGGCGTCCGTCGGCGTCTCCGCCGCGCCTTCGAATGCAGCGGCGTCCCCGAGCCGGAACAACGCACCCACCTGCTGTCCGAGTTGGCGCAGTCGCCCGAGTACCGCGCACTGCACCAGCGGGTCCGGGACGCGCTGGCGTCGGACGAACGCACCCGCCGTGTCTGCCGGGAGGTGACGGCCAAAGCCGTCACCGTTCCCGCGGACGGGCAGCAACCGGTGCAGGGCGAGCCCCCGCAGGGCGATCCGACCGGCCTGGCACTGGAGTACCTCATCGACGAGCTGCCGTTCTTCATCGACACCCCGAGCATCCTCGGCGTGCCGGCGTCACTGGCCAGCTACCACGCCCCCGTCCCGTTCGCCGACCTGCTCTACACCGAGGACGGCCCGCTGCGCGCCGCCGCCGACCAGGGTCTCGTCCTGCTCTCGGAGATCTCGGCCGAACGCTGATCATCAGTACGCCGCCGGACACAGCCGTCGGCGACGCCCGCCCGCCAGGCAGGCAGGCGCGGGCCACCCCACCACGGGAAAGAGCACCCACCGTGACCACCGCACATGACCCCGCCGCGCCCGCGGATCCCGCCTCCGGCACTCTTACGTACCCGTTCCACGACTGGACCCAGCAGCTTTCCCCCCACTACGCGCGGCTGCGGGAGTCCGGCCCGCCGGTCTGCCCGGTCGTCTCCGAGTACACCGGCGACCGGCTGTGGCTGGTGACCCGCTACGCCACAGCTGTGCAGGTGCTGGAGGACCCCCGGCTCAGCTCGGCCGCCGCCATGGCTCCCGGCTCCCCGCGCCACGAACCCGTCGAGTTGCGGGCCCCGGGCACGCGCGGCAACGGCGTCGCGCTTCTCAACGAAGCCGGGATGCGGGCCGTACTCGCAGACGGCCTCGGGCCGCGTGCGGTACGCCGCCACCAGGAGTGGATCCGCGAGCGGGCCGACACCCTGATGCACGAACTCCTCACCCGCCGGGACACGTTCGACCTGGCACGGGAGTTCGCCCTGCCGCTGGCCCGGGGGACGGCATCCCGGACCCTGCTGGGGCCGCTCGACGCCGACGAGGAGGAGCAGCTGATCCGTTGGGCAGACGTCAGCCTGCGGTTCTGCGGAGCGACCGCCGAGCACATGGTCGCCGGCTTGACCGACATTCACCGGTACTTCCTCGCCCATGCCCGCCGCCTGGCCGACGCACCGGGGAAGCACCTGCTCAAGACCATCGCCAACACCGCTACACACACCGGTCGGCTCAGCGACGAGGAGCTGGCGGAAGTCGCCGAACTCTTCCTCGTGGCCGGGTACCCCACCTCCTCCGGGTTCCTCTGCGGAGCCCTGATCACCCTGTTGAACCATCCCGAGGCCGTCGCGGCGCTGAACCGCGACCCGGCGCTGATCCCGTCCGCCGTCGAAGAACTGCTGCGCCACACGCCCCTTTCCACCGGGGCAGCCAGACGCCGGGCCACCGAGGACGTGCAGGTGGACGGCACGACCATCAAGGCAGGCGACGTGGTGCTGATCTCGATGGAGGCTGTCAACCACGACCCGGAGGCGTTCGAGGACCCGGACGCCTTCATCCTCGGCCGCCAGGGCCCCGCACACTTCGGCTTCGGGCGCGGCCTGCACTTCTGCCCCGGCAACCGGCTGGCGCGCTGCCTGATCGAAGCGATGGTGCGCGCCGTGGCCGGCCACCCCGGTCTGCGCCTGGCCGTGGCGCCGGAGGACATCCGCTGGCACGAGGGTCTCTTCTTCCGCCGCCCCGAGGCGATCCCGGCGTCCTGGTGACCGGTCCGCCCGGTCATGCGCGGACGACTTCGACGGTCGCGGTCGCGCCCGGTGGTACCCGTACGTCCACGCAGGTGTGGACCCTTCCGTGGAGTGTTTTCCGCCGGCACTCGTACGGCCTGCCGCCGTCAGTCCTTACGGTGTGGTGATCGCCCGGGAAACGGGCCTGCCACACGTACGTCTTCGATGTGCCGTTGGTGAGCTGGGACCGGTGGGTGCCGTCGTGCCGCAGGTCGAAGGAGCCGCTGCCGACGGGAATGCCGTCGATCCGCAGCCAGTCGATGCCACGGGGCAGGTGCGAGCGGGTGGTCACCCTGGCGCGCGGGGCGTCCGGGCGGAATCCCATCAGCCCTTCGACGGTCTGCGAGACGAGGGTGAACGCGACTTCCGGGTAGTCGCCGTTGAGTCCCTGCGCGGCGACGGGGTGGCGGTCGTTGCGGTGGTCGTAGACGTAGCGCATCCACTTCCACGCCTGCCGGTCGCGGTCGTTGGCGAAGAAGGTGTCAGGCAGGTACGTGATCGCCTCGATGTTCTCCGGTTTACCCGTTCCCTCGGCCATCTCGTCGATGTAGTCGAGGTAGGCGTCGTTGCGCGGTCCGGGCAGTAGCAGGCGTTTCATGGGCATGAACCAGCTGTTCTCTGTCCCCCATCCGGACAGCGGGGCGCCGGAGAGCGAGTAGGCGCGTGTCATCGCGGCGCCCTGGTTCGCGACCCAGCCGTGATGGAAGTACCTGCGCAGTTCCGCGGCCCGTTCCGCATACCGGGCCGCTTGCTGCTCCTCGCCCCGGGCCGACGCGAGGGCCGAGGCGACCAGGTAGGCACGGTACTGGGAGGCGAACGCGTCACCGGCCTCGACCAGTTGCTCGCCGCTGGTCTCGTTGTAGCTGGCCGAGCCCTCGAAAATGCCCTGCCCCGTGCCCTCGGCCACGCCGTTGGGCTTGAGCCGGTCGTGCTCCTTGACGAATTCCGTGGTTGCGTGACGGCAGAAGTCCCACATGGTGTCGCCGACGTAAAAGGCGTCGCCGCTCCACCGGTAGGCCTGTTCCGTCTTCTCCACCAGTTCGAAGGGCGCGGGCACCTCGCGCACGAACGAGTCGGGGCTGCGATAGTCGATGCGCAGATATGTTCGGGCGTCGAAATTGTACGACCACACGGGGTAGTACACGTGTGCGGCGACTGCCGAAACGGCGAAAGAGCGCAGCATGGTCTTGTTCTCTTTGTTCAGCCCCAGGATCTGGGCACCGGCAACCTGGTGGGCGGTATCGCGCGCGTAATAGCCACTCCGGTGCGCGTAGCCGGCCCAGTACGACGGGGCATAGGCCGCGGTACCGTTTCCGCTGGGATTCCTCTCGTCGACGTTGAGGGGCCCTACGGTGCCGGCCAGGTGGACCCAGCTGTTGGCCTTGCGCTTGGCCCACTCGAACATCTCCGCCAGCACGGGGTCCGAAGAGGTGGCCCGCGGGTCGGCCGGGGCCGCGGGGGACAGCATGACGTCGTCGGCATTGATCCAGGCGTCACCGGACGCGAACACGATCTCCATCCGGTCCCCTTTTTCCAGGGCGACCCGTGAGACGGTGTGGCGGGAGTAGAAGGAACGGTTCACGACGGCGACCTCGCCGGCCGGCGCGCCGTTGACCCGTACGAGGAACGCGCCGCTCGGCCCGCCCGCGGCGATCCACGCGGACACGTCGTACGAGCCCTTCCCGGTCGCGGCCACCGTCTGCCCGACCTGCCGTCCCCTTCCGGCTTCCAGGTAGGCGTTGCAGCGTCCGGTGTGCGGATTGGCGACGGCGACGCCGGTGCCGTCGTCCCAGGTCCACCCCTCCTTGCCTTGCTCGAATCCGGGGTTGGACAACGCCAGGAACGACGGGTCGGCGTAGGGACCATCTGGTGATGACACGAGCGAACCGTCCTCTCGTTGGATGGATACGGCCCGGCCCTGCTCCCGGCACCGAGTGCGGCAGACCCGGCAGGCCCGGCAGGCTCGGCAGACCCGGCGGGCCTCAAAGGCACCAAGCAGGTCTCAAGTAGGCCTCAAGTCGCCCTCGTAACACAAGAGATGACGGCACGAGAGGCCGCGCCTCCCCGAGCGCATCAGGGGACGGGCGGGCGCGTGGGCGCCGGGCAGGCAGGCTCGTACTCCTCGATCAGCCGGAGGGTGTCCCCCAGCCCCCGTACGAGCAGCGAGCCGACCGTCTCCCGGTCCAGCTCCCGCTTCGCGATCCATTCGAGGGTGACGCCCTCGACGTTGGAGAGCCAGCCGACCAGTGCCGTACGGGCCAGCGCGGGCATCTCCGTGCGGCCCCACGCGGCCTGCGCGATCGTGTCGAGCAACCGCTCGCGGACCTCGTCGCGAATGGCGAGGACCTGCGCGTCGAAGCCGACGCCGCCGGTGACGATGGCGCGGTAGGCCGCCTGGTGGTGCTCGGCGTAGCGCAGGTAGCCGTCGATGGTGCGCTGGACGCGTTCCACGGGCGGCAGGTCGTGGGTGCTGCCTGCGCGCTGGACCAGGCCGGCCACCGCGTCCTCGATGATCGCGAGGTAGTAGCCGCGCTTGTTCTTGAAGTAGTAGTAGATCAGGCCTTTCGCGACACCGGCCTGGCGGGCGATGTCGTCCACGGACAGGGCGTCGTACGAGGTGTCGGCGAACAGCTTCCTTCCGATGGCGATCAGTTCGGCGCGGCGCGCCTGCGAGCGCTCGGTGGCGCGGGCGGCCGGTGGGGCACCTGGTCCGCGCTGTTGACTATTATTCAAATTGGGCCCTAGTCTCCAACTGCCACGGGTTTTCCGCAGTATGGCAGAGGACGCCACCTGCGGCTTCGCCCCGTAGCCGCTCCACATCAGCACTTCCCTTGCGCGCTCGCACGTGTCCACGGCCGCGCTGAAGCGGCCGTTCCATCGCTGCCCCGGGGAGGAAGCAGTGAGCAAGAAGAAGCGGCCGTTGCCACAGGGACGGACCTCCTGGAAGAAGACCGCGGTGACGGCGATCCCCGCGGTACTCGCGGTCGGCGCCATGGCATCCGTAATGGCCGAAGGCGCGCTCGCCGCGTCGTTCGCCGTCTCGGGCACCAACTTCCAGGTCACCTCGGGGAAGCTGACCAGCCAGGGACTGGCCTCTTACGTGCACACCGACCGCGACGTGAGCGGCAAGGGCCACCCCGTCGCGCTGCTCGGCCTGGGCAAGGCCGTCCTGAGCGACATCTGCCAGGCGGCCGAGGTCAAAACGCCTCTGGGCACCGTGGTGTTCAAGCTGACCGCGGGCGGCGACGCCGGTCAGGTCACCGCCGACAACCTCGTCATCGACGGCGAGGATTTGGTGGGCGACGCGCGCTTCGGCACGGCGCAGATCGGGCGCGACGCCTCCACTCTCGACCAGGTGCCCGGCGTCCAAGGAGAGAAGGGCAAGTTCGGACTCCAGGCAGGGAACGTCGAGGTTGCCGGGGTCCGGTCGCACGCCTGGTCCGCCACCGGTGGCAACTTCCGCCTCAAAGGCCTTCGGCTGGACGTGAGCCTGGGCGGCAAGAAGTGCTTCTGACCACCAAAGAGCCGGCCGCCAGGCTGCCGTGGCCCAAGCAGCGCGCGGCGTTCCGCGCCTGGCGGCGGACCCGGCCGTTCTGGGCCGGGCTGCTGCTCGTACTGGGCGGCGCCGAACTCCTGCTCGTACCGCTGTCGCCGCTGACCGTACTGATCAGCCTGGGCCTGGGCGGGCTGGCCGCGATCGGCATCGGGCTCGCGCTGATCGTGGCCGGGCTGTTCCTGTGGCTGCGCCCGGCCGCGCACCACTACGTGAGCCTGCATGCACTGATCCTGTCCGTCCTGTCCTTCGCGGCAACCAACCTGGGCGGGTTCCTGGTGGGAATGGGACTGGGGATCGCGGGCAGTGCGATGGGATTCGGGTGGACGCCACTACGGGAGGAAGACGACGAGGACTCCGCGGACTCCGGTGAAGAGACCCACGCGAACCCCGGTGAAGAGACCTCCGAGGTTTCCGGCGAAGGGGGCTCCGAGGGCTCCGGTGGAGTTGACACGCGAGCCGACGGGGGCAGATCCGGCGGCGAGGGCGACGGCAGCCGGAGCAAGGCACTCGCCGTGGCGCTGCCGATCGTACTGATCACAGCCATCGGGGCGCCCGCCGAACCCGCCCACGCCGCCGGCGTTCCCGCACAGCCCACCCCGCCGACCGTGACCACCACCATGTTCGCGCCGAAGGGCTTCACGCTGGCCGGGGTCACCCAGGTACAGACGGTCAACGGCCCGGTCAAGGCGATGGTCCTCCGTATGAAGGCCGCCTCGCTCACGGACTATCGGCTCACCACCCGCGACGCCGGAGGGCCTCAACTCAGCCTCGGCGCACGCAACTTGGACCTCAGCGGGAACGTCACGCTCTACCTGACCAAGTTCAGTGGCTGCCTGGAAGGGCTGATCTGCCTGACCTTCACCCCCGACACGCTGCCGGTGCCGCCGGTCGTGCCGCCCTTCGTCTTCATGACCGACGTGGACGCCGAACAGGCCCTGGTCACCTCCGACCTGATCGTCGCGGACGGGCTGACGCTGGACGCCGGTGCGGGAACGGCAACGGGAACGGCATGATCGGGCTGCCGGCCGCGCTGTTCTGGGCGTACGCCATCGGATCGACGTTCGCGCTCTCCGCCGCCCGGCAACTGCAGTTCCTCGAACGCCGCGCCGCCGACCGGACCGGGCTGCCCAAGCTGCTCGCACCGCGCCTGGTCAGCCGTGCCGCGAACCCGTACCTGTGCCTGACCCTGCTGTACGCCGCTGTGCTGCTGGTACCGACGGGCCTGTTCCTGATGTGGCAGAACCCGTCCTGGTCGACGATGCACCTCGCCGGCGGACACCGCGGAGTCTGGGCCGGCTTCCCCCTGCTCTACGCGGGCGGCGCCGTGACCGCCACCCTCCTCGGCTTCCTGCTCGCCCAGGCACTGTGCCTGGTCGGCGCGGCCTACTGGGCGTACCTGAACTGTGTCTGCGGCTACTTCCTGCTCTTCGGAACCCTCATACACGGCTGGGACGGCCAGGGCTACCGCCGCTTCCTCACCACAGACAGCGCCGCGCTGCGTGCCTGGCCCGGGGACAGCCTGGTCAACAGCGTCCTGCGCTTCCTGACCTCAGGCACCTTCCTCGCACTCCTCGTCCTCGGTGCCGCCGTCATCGGGACCATGCTGCTGGCCGAGATCGGCTGGCTGGCGGAGGGCTGGCTGCTGCCCGGCGGCGCACAGGACTTGAAGGTCCCGCGCGTCCTCGCCGTCGCCATCGCGGGCGCGGGCCTCTACGGTCTGCCGCTGCTCGGCGCGCTCCTGGCGAGCACGCTGATCCGGTTCTTCGGCTTCCTCGTCGGCCTGGCGGTCTTCGCCCCCGTCGCAGGCGCGCTCCTGCTGCCGCGCCGCTCCCCCGTACGGTGGCTGTACGGGCTGGTGGGCCTGCCGAAGGGGCATTGGCGGGCGACGGCAGACCTGCTGCCGGAGGTACGGACGTCGCCACCGCCCTGACGCAACCGCGCCCCACTCCGCTTTCCCCCTCACCAGGACTGTGCTTCCCCCTCTCCGGGGCTTTACTGCCCTGCTCCCTACGAGCACCATCGGCGTACGGGACGGGGACGGAAGCAGCAACGGAGAGGTGCCGCGTGGTCAACCCTTGGCTGGCGATGGAGTCGGGAGCCGACCCGGTGGAACGCACCCGCACGGTGCGGCGCGCCCACGAGGAGTTCGTGGCCGGCGGGCCGGTGGCGCAACCGGTACGCCGGGTGGTGGCCGACTCCTGGCGCCGGTCGGCGTCCTGGCACGCGACGCTCGACGGGCCGGCGCCGATCGACCTCGACGAGCCGGAACTGCGCGCCTACCGCGACGCGCACCCGCTAGCCCGCGCCATGCCGGTCTTCAGGGAACTGCTGGGCTCCATCGCCCACGACGGCGCCCACGTCCTCGCCGTCTGCGACCCGCAGGGCCGGATGCTGTGGGTCGAAGGGCACGCCGGTGTACGCCGGCACGCGGAGCGTATGAACTTCGTCCCCGGCGCCCGCTGGGACGAACGGCACGCCGGTACGAACGCCCCCGGCACCGCGCTGGCCGCCGACCACGCCGTACAGATCTTCGCGACCGAGCACTACAACAAACACGTCCAGCAGTGGACCTGCGCGGCCGCTCCCCTGCACGACCCGCGGACGGGCCGGCTGCTGGGAGCCGTGGACATCACGGGCGGCGACCACCTCGCCAGTCCGCACAGCCTGGCCCTCGTCCAGGCCACCGCCCGCGCCGCCGAAGCCCACTTGGCCGCGTACGCCTCGTCCCCGGAGCCGCCGGACCCGGCCGCCCACCTGAACGCCCTGGGCCGGGACGAAGCACTGCTGGTCACGGACGGCCGCACGCTGCGGCTCGGGCGGCGGCACAGCGAGATCGCGTTACTGCTGGCCCGGCACCCGGAAGGCCTGACAGGCGACCGGCTCGCCACACTCCTGTACGGGGAGCGCGAGGTACGCCCCGTAACCCTGCGCGCCGAGATGTCCCGGCTGCGCCGGCTCACAGGACCGCTGCTCGACTCGCGTCCGTACCGTCTGACCAAGACCGTACGGACCGACCTGGACACCGTGGAATCCGCACTGTCGGCCGGCGACTTGGCCGCGGCGCTACGCGGCTACCGCGGCCCGCTCCTGCCCCTCTCCGAAGCTCCCGGCGTACAGCGCCTGCGGGCCGTCCTGGACGACCGCCTGCGACGGGCCGTCCTCACCCGGCGCGACCCGGACGCCCTGCGCCTGTGGGCCGCTACGCCGTGGGGTGATCACGACTTGCAGATCTGGGAGGCCTTGGAGGCCACCACACCCGCCGCGACCGCCCCCGGCGCATCCGCCACAACAACCCGCCTCCGCACGGCATACGGCCTCACCCCACCCCCTCTCTCCCCACACACCCCCTCCCCCACGCCCCCAGTCGCGCCCCCACCCCCACCCCCGCTCCTGTCCGCAACCTCCGTGCAACGTCCCCGCACCTAACCTGCGCACCGGCGCCCCGACGCGGGAGCGGAGGCGCGACCCGAGAACGATTGGGAGACCCCCATGGCCCGATACGCGAACCCCGGCGCCGCCGACGCCCTGATGTCCTTCCGGCCCCGCTACGACCACTGGATCGGCGGGGAATACGTACCGCCCGTCAAGGGCCAGTACTTCGAGAACCCCACCCCGGTCACCGGCCGGCCGTTCACCGAGATCGCCCGCGGCACGGCCGAGGACGTGGAACGCGCCCTCGACGCCGCCCACGCCGCCGCGCCCGCCTGGGGCCGCACCTCCCCCACCGAACGCGCCCAGATCCTCCACCGGATCGCCGATCGCATGGAGGACAACCTCCAGGCCCTCGCGGTCGCCGAGACCTGGGACAACGGCAAGCCCATCCGCGAGTCGACGGCCGCCGACCTCCCCCTCGCCATCGACCACTTCCGCTACTTCGCCGGCGCCATCCGCGCCCAGGAGGGCACTCTCTCCCAGCTCGACGACGACACCGTCGCGTACCACTTCCACGAGCCGCTCGGCGTCGTCGCCCAGATCATCCCCTGGAACTTCCCGCTCGTGATGGCCGCCTGGAAACTGGCCCCCGCCCTCGCCGCGGGCAACACCGCCGTCCTCAAACCCGCCGAACAGACCCCCGCCTCCATCCACTACTGGATGAGCCTGGTCGCCGACCTGCTGCCGCCCGGCGTCGTCAACATCGTCAACGGCTTCGGCGCGGAGGCCGGCAAGCCCCTCGCCTCCAGCCCGCGCGTCGCGAAGATCTCCTTCACCGGCGAGACCACGACCGGCCGCCTGATCATGCAGTACGCCTCGGAGAACCTGAAGCCGGTCACCCTCGAACTGGGCGGCAAGAGCCCCAACCTCTTCTTCGACGACGTCTCGGCCGCCGACGACGACTTCTACGACAAGGCCCTCGAAGGCTTCACCATGTTCGCCCTCAACCAGGGCGAAGTCTGTACCTGCCCGTCCCGCGCCCTCCTCCAGCAGGGCCACTACCAGGACTTCCTGGCCGCCGGCATCGCCCGCACCGAACAGATCGTCCAAGGCCACCCTCTGGACACCGACACCATGATCGGCGCCCAGGCCTCCAACGACCAGCTCGAAAAGATCCTCTCCTACCTCGACATCGGCCAGAAGGAAGGGGCCCGCATCCTCACCGGCGGCACCCGCGCCGAACTCGGCGGCGAACTGGAAGGCGGCTACTACGTACGCCCCACCGTCTTCGAAGGCACCAACGACATGCGCGTCTTCCAGGAGGAGATCTTCGGCCCGGTCGTCGCCGTCGCCCCCTTCACCGACTTCGACGACGCCATCACCATCGCCAACGACACCCTCTACGGCCTCGGCGCCGGCGTCTGGACCCGCGACACCAACACCGCCTACCGCGCCGGCCGCGCCATCCAGGCCGGCCGCGTCTGGACCAACTGCTACCACGCCTACCCGGCCCACGCCGCCTTCGGCGGCTACAAACAATCCGGCATCGGCCGCGAAACGCACAAGATGATGCTGGACCATTACCAGCAGACGAAGAACCTGCTGGTGTCGTATTCGCCGAAGAAGCTCGGACTCTTCTGAGCGCACGCCACAAGGCGCCTGAACTGGGCTTCGCCCGTCAGGCGCCTTCTCTCCCGCCCGCTCAGCGCGAGGGCCGGTCTGCTTCGTACCTCCCCCTTTCTTCCACCACTACCCACTCCTGACCAGTTGCTCCGGGCCAGTCACGGACCAAACCTTGCTGCTCCCCGCAGGAGCTCCTCCTCCGCTGACGCGGTCCCATTCCTGCTCGGACTGCTCGATGAGCCGGTTGGCCTGCTCCCGGACGCCATCCAGGAACTTGGCGTAGTGACGGAAGAGCACCTAAATACTCTGGCCCGCACGGCAAGCGCACTCGGCCGGGTCCACATTCGAATGCAGCCAGAACGAGACTCCGGCGTGCCGCAGGTTCAGGGGCGCTTGGCCAGGCCGGAGGCGTGCTACATCCGGATCAGGGCCAACTCGCGCGCCCGCGCCCAGGCCGTACCGTAGGCCGCGGCGTCCACGTAATCACCCGCCATGTTCCGGAACAGCCGCCCGTCCGGCACCACGCCCAAGTGTTCGGTGTGCGCTGTGAGCATGCGCACGAACTGCGGTGGAATGGGCACCGGCCGGGTCGCGGTGGCCGCGCGGCGCTTGAGCGAGTGCACCTCGCGCACCGCACCGTCGTCCGTCCGCTCCTTGCCCGAGGTGACGACGCCACCGGACAGGATCAGCAGTCCCCAGCCACTTCCGGGCAGATGGCACTGATCAAGCCGGAGGTGAATGACCTCGGCGGGCCGCATCGCCGCGTAGTACATGCACCCGAAGAACGCCTTTAGATGAAGTGCCGCGCCCGCCGCGCCCGCTCTGCTGAGCAACCGCCGCGAGCAGCCGGGCGACCTGGGCCGGATTGGGGACGGCAGCCGGGTCCACCTCCTCGCTGACCGCCGGAGCGTTCCGCCTCAGTCCGTTGAGGGGGTTCTCAGCCGAGAACCAGAAAGTCCGTCTGGGCGGCAAGCTGTCCAGCTATCTGTGGGCCACCGAGGATGACTTGGCCCTGTGCGGGCCCGAGCTGGCCCGAGTCGTCAAGGCGGCCCTGCGGACCCTGAGCGAGAGTGCCCCCGGCGCTGCATTCGCCAACGGCCGGCCCGTCGGCGCCCGTGCGGGGGCATGATGATGTCCGGCACCCTGACAACCACGCAGGCCGCCAAGCCCGGCAGCCCGTCGCCGCGCTTCACCGCACGCCCGGCCAAGGGCACCGACGAGACGAGCATGAAGGTGACATGCCCGCACTGCAGCAGTGACCTCTCCCGGCCCCGCCTCGGCCACCGCCTTCATAACGCCTGGCTGTGCACGTACTCCGAGGGCGAGGTGGCAGCGGCCGGCCTGAGCAAGTTGCACCCGCCGTGCCACGGAGATCGTGCGCAGCATGCTGAGCGGGCGGGCTCAGAACCGTACGGCGAGTCGATGGAGGGATCCGGGCCCTGACCGCGAAACAGCGGCCGAAACAGGAGGAGCGGGTCGACGTCGCCGTGGAACTGATCCTGCGCCCGGCCCGCACCGGGCTGAGCAGGGAAGCGAAATACCTCCGGCCGCGGCGTGCGGTGCTTCGGCGAGCGTATCGGCTCCTGAGATCGAGACTCGCCGACCGACACGCTCCTGGAGAGTGCCGCACCCGACGGCCACACCTTGGAGCAGCTGCGCGACGCGGCCGTGACCGAGGCGGACCGCGGCCTGGGTAACAGCGGTCGACTCGGCCTCGCCCGAACGGAACTCTTCGTCAAAGCTGCCTTCCCCTTGGCGATGGCCGAACAGATCGCCCTGCAGCGTCTTCGGCGGCGGACCGGTGCTGCGGGCCATGCTGTCCCGACGACACGGCATCCTCCAGGCGAACGGGATCGTCCGCGCCGGGCGAAGGGGCGAAGGGCTCCTAAATGTGAACCAGGCGGGGACACCGGTGCCGACGGTCGACAGTCAACCTCGCAGCGTCACCTACGCCGTGGTCCGCCACCCCTACGGCAATGGCCGGCCCCGTCCCGGAGACCGAAGTGAGCTTCAAGACTTCCTCCAGAAATTGGGCGATCCTGCGCGAAAAGTCGATGCCCTCCACAGGAGGGGTTCGACGATGGCGGAGGTACCGACGGAGCAAGGTGGGCCGATCCTCGTCATCCGCGACGGCTGGGACCAGGTGAGGGAAGTGCGCGATTCTCTCGACCGGATCAGTCGGAGAATCGCGGCCTGGGCGGACCGGTACGAGGAGCAGGCGGAGCAGTCGACCGAGTGCTGACACCTGGTCGCGTCAGTCCTCGGAAGCAAGCATCTTGAGCATCTTCTCCGCTCGCGCGTAGTAGACCGTGAGCACCTCCACACCGAGGGTGTCTTCCCGGATCTCCATGCACACGGCTCGCGCCTTCTCACCGTCGCACCGGGCGATCAGAGCCTCCGCCAAGTCGACGCGGAGGTCGAGGACTTCGGGGGACCTCAGGCCGTACTGCCGTCCGAAGTCGGGGAGGCGTTCGGTGAGCAGGTCGACCGCCTTGCCCGGATCCTCCGTGAGCAGGCGCCGGACCTCGTGATGGAGATCCTTGACGTCGCCCCGCGGACGGAACGTCTGTGGTGTGGAGGAGGGTTCGACGGCGAAGAGGATGCGGGGCTCCTCGGGAGCGAAGAGCGCGCGAAACGGCCGGGTCGGATCGCACGGCAGAAGCTCCACCGGAGCAGGGTCGCCCGGGGCAGGCAGATAGGCACGCAGGACACGGTTGACCTCGTCGGCAGTGGCCGGGCGATGCGCGGGATCCACCGCGAGCAGCTGATCGACCAGGTCCAATGCCTCATCGGGGAGTCCGACGGTGAGGGCGCCCAACGAAGGGTGGGTGCCTTGGCCCAGCCTCCGGCGTTCCCAGAGATCCTGCTCGTCGAGGAGGACGCTGCGGCCCGTGAGCATCTCGTACAGCAGGCAGCCGAGGTTGTAGAGATCCGACCGAGCGGTGATCTCCCCGCCCTGGAACTGCTCGGGAGACATGTAGAGCAGGCTGCCGGGGGTGCCACCCGTTCTCGTCAGTCGGGTGTCATCCACGGCTCCCGACACGCGAGCGATACCGAAGTCCAGCAGTTTCGTGTAACCCTCCTCGGAGATCATCACATTCGACGGTTTCACATCACGGTGCACGATGCCCTCGCGATGCGCCTCCGCGAGGACATTGCAGAGAGGCACGACGACGCTGGCGGCGACGGGAAGTTCAAGTACACCGCACTCGTCGATCAGTTCCTCCACGGACATACCGGAGACGAACTCCATCACGAGATAGAAGTTCCCGTCGTCCTCACCGCAGTCATGCACCGCCGGCACGCCGACGTGTGTGAACCGCGCGGTGACTCCGGCCTCCTGCAGGAAACGCCTGAGCATCTCGCTGCGATGCTCAGGTGTGGCGACCACGTCGGGAGTCAGGAACTTCACCGCCACCCGCCGACTGAGCAACTGGTCGTATGCCTGCCAGACCATCCCCATGCCCCCGGCCCCCAAAGGGCTGTCCAGTCGGTAGCGGGTGTTCAGGACTCGGCCCGCGCGGATCTCGAACCTGCCGGCACCGTTTGCCCACGCCATCTCATCTCCGTCTGTCGTCGATCGGGTCGACCAGCCCCGCCGCCAGTGCCTCGGCCAATTGGCGGGCGACACTGCGGCCCTGGTCGACGACTGCGGCCAGGGACTCCTCGAACCGGGCGATGTCCCGGAACGCCTGGCCGATCCTGTGCTGTTCCTCCCGTGACCGCACCGGGAGAAAGAGACGTCCTGTGTCTAGGCGGCTCCGGCGGCTGGTGGTGACCGCGGGGGCGCCGAAGCGTCCGGTGCCCTGCCCACCGGGCATCGTCATTGTCCCGGCCAGGAACCATGGGTCCAGGGAGGCCCGTTCGGGACGCAGGACGGTGACGCCCTGCCCGGCTACGGCGCCGTGCTCCCGCGGGTCGGCGGGACGCGCGCTCTCCGGTGCGGCGGCGAAGACCAGGACGTCCCCCTCGCGAAGCCGCTCGCTCTCGGCCGCGTAGGTGTGACCGCTCGGCCCGGCACGGGACAGCCCGTCGTCCAGTGTGAGCAGGGGCACCCGCACCGTCGTCCCGTCGGCCGTGTCCTGGGCTGTGGAACCCCGCCACGTCCGAAGAGCACCGGACCGGATGAGGTCATCCAGCGAGACACGGGGCGAGGCATCGCCCTCAGACGGACCGGTTGGCGGCATGGGCGTCTCCCGTACGGCGGGAAGCGCGTTCGGCAGTCCGTTCAGCAACCGTAGCCACCCAGCACGGTCCTCCTCCAAGCACGTCAGATCGACGGGGCCGCCTGACTCCCTGCGCACGTGCAGCGCCGGGGTGACGTCCGCGTCGTCGCCGAGAAGCACCGTAACCGGCACGCTGGCGGCGAAGTCGGCATCGAGTTCCTCTCCCGCGCGGAACCGGTGCCACACCGAAGCGACCGCCGCCCTTACGTTGTCCCAGTCCGTCGTGACGCCGGACTGCTCCGCGTCCGGGCCGACGAACAGATCCACGTCGATGAACAGCACATCCTCTGGCGGCGCCGCTGCCCGGGTGCGCTCGACGATCCAGAGGTGGGCACCCGGGGTCCTGGAGGATCCGGAGGGCAGAGCCACGACCGCCCGAAGGGTGCCGCGCCGCAGCAGCTCGGCCCGGATACGACGCCCCGAGGGCCTGGCGGCCACGCCCGCCGGCATGAGCAGGACAGCGCGGCCGCCGTCGTCGAGATGAGCCAGGGCGTGCTGAAGCCAAGCGAGTTCCGGCTCTCCCTTCGGCGGCAGGCCATGGGTCCATCGTGTGTCGTAACCGAGTTCGGCCCGGCCCCAGTCCCGCTGGCCAGAGGGAAGGTCGCACACAACGCCCTGAACACGCGAGGTGGCGTGGGCATCCCCCAGCAGGGAATCACCGGGCTTCACGGACACGACGTGTCCGTGAAGGCGCAGCCGGACGGCGGTGATCTCGGCGAGGTCGCGATCGAGGTCCTGACCGAGCAGGGCGGTTGTCCCGCTTTCCGCGGCCTGGAGGAGCAGACCGCCGGTGCCGCACGCCGGGTCGAGCACGGACACCGGCGCCTCGCCATCCGTCGAACCGACCAACGCGCACATCAACGCAGCTACCGGAGACGGTGTCACTTCGATCTGGCGTGCGTGGGCCTCCGCCCAGCGATGGAGCAATTGCTCGAACGCACCAGCGGCGCCCAGTTCGCTCCCCAGGTCCTCGATGTCGGCGCTCAGGGCGGCAGGCAGAGGAGGTGCACCGCCCTCCGCTCCTGCCTGGCGCCGGGTTGGCTCCTCGCCGAGCAGTCGGAACCCGGCCGACGCCAATATCGCGCCCGGACGGGCCGGGTCCCGCACCGCTTCCATCGCCCGCCACACCTCGTCGGCCGGCGTGATACGAACCGACCGACCGCGCCCTTCGAGCCAATTCACCACCTCCGAGAGCAAGAACTGGGGACTGCCCGCCGTACCGCCCACAGGAGTGGGAAACTCCGCGTATCTCCGGCGCCAGTTACTCACCGCCGCAGGACCGACCCCCGCGATCCGGGCGATCTCGGCTGCCGTGACCGTGGCTTCGCTCACCATCGTGCCCTCCTCACGCGAGTTCTCCGAAGAACCATAGCGTGCCACTCGTTAATAGACATCACCCGAATGAGTCCGTTGACAGGCTTCACACGAACATGCTCCCATGAGGGCATCCCATCAAGGCCGACGCCGCGGAGAACTCATGGCGACCTGGACCCCACCACCCGGAAGCACCTGGCCCACGTCCGAGAGACTGATCCGCGTGTTCGCGGGCTCCTCCTTACGCCAGGGCAGCGGCCGCTGCCCGTACAAGAAGGCCCTCAAGGCACGTACCGGATTCCGGATTCCACAGGGCCCACTGCCCGCGTACAAACCCGACCGGCGGGAGACGTTCAGCCTCGGGCCGACGGGGACCGCGCTCGACCTGATCGAGTACGGGGGTGTCCAGCCCGAGGAAGCCCTCCAGCAGGCCCTGGCGGCCACACATGAACGGCCGAAGGCCGACCCGGGGCTCGCCGCCTGGACCCGGTTCGCCGTCGATCGCTACTTGGAGGGCAGGCCGCCCGGGCTCCTACCCGTCGACTGCGCCTGGGTTGTCGTCACATCCCTGGGAAAGGCCGACACCCGCGGCGCCAAGCGCTACGAACAATGTGTCTGGGGTCGCCCTTACGTCTCCGCGGACGGGTGCATCCGCGAGTTGTGCGTGCCGGTCGCCCGATACGTGGCCTCAGCCGACCGTGCGAGACATGACATCGTCGACCCAACGGAACGCGCGGACCTGGCCGCGGCCGCCCATGTCGTCAGCCTCGGCGAGCCGTATCGGCTGCCTGCCCCTCACCGGTGGAGCCAGGGCGCCGAGCCCGCCCACGACGTCGGAGATGCCGCTCGGCGGCGTCCTGTAGAAGTAAGGATCACGGAAGTGAGCTGCCTCGACGGGCAGCGTTTCGAACTGCTCCGCGAAAGCCCCGAGGAAGTCGCGGAGCGCTACACCGCGTACGGCGCCCCAGAGCTGACCAAGGCCGTCACTGGCGGGGGGTTCCTTCCCGGCTTCGACTGCGAGGACTGCAAATACGCTCCCAGCTGCCCCGCGTTGAGCCGAATCGGCGGAATACTCGGCATCGAGGACCGGACGAAACCACGCCGCATTTGGTCGGTCACCAACGGGCGCTCCTACATGGGCCGTCCGGGGCACGACGAAGGCTGCCCGGCCCGCGAGCGCCTACGGCGTCTCCGCCTGCCGGACCCCGAGGGGCGCGCGCTCACCCCCCAAGTCATCCGGGGCCATGCGGTGCACGAGTGGATCCAGCGGCGTCATGAGACCGATCCCGGGACAGCGTGCCGGCCCGAGAACGCACCCGACGGGCGGTCGCCCTGGTCGGCCGGTCGCTGGACGGTACCGGAGGAGCAGGCAGAACTCGGTGCACGGATGATCGCCGCGCATGCCCGCCACTGCCCGTACAAGCTGTCCACGGTCCACGAAGTCATTCACGAGCGGACGCTCGTCCTGCACGACATCTCGGCCGATGTCCTCGTGCTCGCCAAGACGGACATGATCTACAGGGACGGGCCCTCCTGGGTCTACCGAGAGACGAAGACGGACGCACGGCGCAACCCGCCGCCCGAAGATGCCGACATCTTCCGCGCACGGCCCCAACTCGCGCTCGCCGTGCTGCTCAGCACCAGCCCCGTCCTCAACGACGACGCCTCCACCGCCCGTGTGGAGTTGGAGGTCCTGAGTCCGGCCGGCGCCCAGCTCACGATCATCGACCCGCTCGCCCCGGAGAATCGCAATGCCGCCCGCCGAGCCATTCACGAGCTGGCCACCGACTGGCACGCCGATGCCGACGCCCCCGCCCGCCCCGGCCGTCACTGCCGAAGCTGCGAAATGGCCGTCTGGTGCCGCCCGGCTCCGCCCGCGGACGCCGCAGCCGCCCCCACCTCCAGCGCGCCGAAAGGCTGAGATGCATCAGACTCAGGCCGTACGCCCCACACCGTGGGCGGAGTCGGAAGACATCCGCCTGCTTCGGGGCGTCGCCACCGCCATGGTTCGCCTCGCTGAGACCACCGGTACGGAGTCGCTGAGCCGCCCCTATCCCGAGGAGGCACAGCAAGCCCTAAACGACACCGTCCTGGCATGCCTCCTGCTCAAGGCCGATCCCCCCGAGAGCCTTCCCAAGCTGGTCGAGTGGGCGGCTCTCCGCCCCATCGACGGCTGGACGTTCACCCTGCCCGCCGACGCGATCCGACCGGGATCCCTGTTGCTCGACGACGCGACACGCCAGCCGACCCAGCTCTGCTACGAGTGGGCGGTCGACGCGGAGGAATCCACCGCGCTCTCGGAGCGGCCGTTCATGGGCACGGCGGCCACGCGCTGCCAGGAGGAGGAATACCCCGAGGCATATCAGGCCTTCCGCAGCCTGTTGATCCGACGCCCGGCCCTGACGTACCGCGATCTGGTCACCCTCCCCTCTGCGGACGACGGCCTTCTGGGGCCCCTCGGAGAACTGCTGCACGACATCTACCAGCCGGTTCCGGCGTCCTACCTCGACCGCAAGCGCAGGATCTACACGGCGTGCGGCCGCTGCCGCACCCTGCTGCATCCGACGACCACGGGCGGGATGTGGTGCGAACGCCGGACTTGTCAGGACCGGGACTCCGTCCGGCCAGGTCGCGAATTCCGGGCCGATGACGACGGAGGCGTCCACCTCCTGATCGGGCCGTTGCGCCAGTGGGTGGCGGCCCCCGGAATCCTGGAGGAACGGCTGGCCCGCAGGCTGGTCAAGTGCGGCGCGGACGTCGAGCTGTGGCCCGACTACGGCGCATACGGCATGCGCGTACGGCTGCCCGACGGGACCACGCTGGCGGTCGAGCACAAGGACTGGGCGAGCCCGGCCCTGCTGGGCCGCCGGGCCGCTCCACCGCTGTCCGGCCCTCCGTACGACCGGTGCGTCTGGGTGGTCCCGGCCGCCCGCCTGCGCGAACAGCCGACCTACCGCACGGTCTTCGAGCGCTACCGGCCGAGCCCGTCACCGGAACTCATCAGTGACAGAGAACTCGTCGACACCGTGCGCAAGGCTGCCGGGCCCAGGCTCTCCGGCGTCTACACCACAAGCGACGAACCGGCCGAGGGACTGTTCTGATGCGCGACCGCACATTCTGGGGCTCCCCACACGCCGACCGGGTCCGTTCCGCCTGGCCGGTGGACACGGGCCCGGCCCGTGCCCCTCGCCTCCTCCGCGTCGAGCTCGGCCTCTACCTGCTGGAACGGCTGTGCCCCGGCGAGCCGGCTATCGCGGCGTGGACCCTCCTGGGCGGCTACCCGTTCGCCCTCGCACAGGACAGGACCACGGAGCGCGAGCGGATGCTCAGGGTGGCCAGACACCTGCTGTGGCCGCTGCGGCGCCCCCGCACCTGGGAACGCGCTCTGCGGCAGTACGCCGCCTTCCCCGCCGAGGTACGCGGCTACCGGATCGTCGACATGCACGCGGCCGCCGTCCGGGAAGAGGTTTCGGTCCTGGCCGAACGCTGGCAATTGTACGAGCGAGCCCTCACCATTGCCCCTCGCTTCTACTCCCGGCCACGGCTGGCGATCGCCCGACCCGGGAAGTCGTACCGCTTTCCGCAGGGCAAGCTCATCACGTCCGTGCGCCTTCCCCGGCATCTGCCAGTAGCCACTGTTCGCCCCCAAGTCCTCGTTCCTCCCTCCAACGCGGGCAAGTCGATCGAGACGACCCTGGCCCGGCTGAAGGAGACCGCCGAGTGGATGGACCGGAAGCTGCGCGTCACGGACCCCCGCGTGTCCTGGGTCCAGCGCGTACGACGTATCGAGCTGGACGTGCTCGACTCCACACGATCTGCCTTCGGCTCGCTCGGTGAGAAGGACACGCTGTCCGTATCGGGCCTTTTCCATCTCGTGGGCATGGTTGGCGCCGGCAAAAGCACGCTGCGCGATGTACTCACCGTGGAGACCGTCCGGCAGCGGCGAAGGGTTACCGTCGTCGTGGGCGACGTCGCCGAACAACTGAGGTTGGTGGAGCTGTTCCGCCGCCTGGAACTGAAGGTCGCACCGGTATTGGGCGCGTCCACCCGGACTCGGAACGTTCAGCGCATGCACCGCAGGCTCACCGGCGCGGGCGCGGGTTCCCTGCTCAGCCACGAGGCCGAGCACTTCACCTATCTGAGCACCGCCTGCCCCCTCGACGCCCTGCGCGGCAGGGAAGCGTTGCAGCCACTCGAATTCACCGACTCCCCCTGCACCCGCCTCTATCCCGCGACTCCCCGGAGGGAGGGGCGGGCGCAGGAGGACATGCCACCGGACACCACCGAACACACCACCGCGGAGGCGCTCACCGCCGCTCCCCACCTCGATCCCGAGGACGCGGACAGTGGCCGGATGGGCACTGCGGAAGGCTGTCCGTTGTGGGGCGCCTGTCCTCGTCATCGTGGCGCCCGCGACCTGGTTGACGCCGACGTCTGGGTGGCCAACCCCGCGAGTCTCGTCTACGGGCTGACGCCCCGGCACCAGAACCGGGAGCGAGCCCGGTTCCTGGAGGTCGCCTGCGTCCGCAGCGATCTGATCATCGTGGACGAGGCCGACCGCGTACAGATGCAGCTGGACACGATGTTCGTCCCCTCGGCGACCTTGGTCGGACGCTCCCCGGATTCATGGCTGGACGAACTCCAGACCCACACCACCGATGAGTTCGCGCGGTACGGACGCCTTCAGCTGTCCGACGCGGACGTGGACCGCTGGTCCTCCTCCCTGACCGCCTCGATCGCCGCCACCAACAGGCTGTACTCGATGCTGATGCGTCATCCCAGCCTCCAACGATGGATCAGGGACGACTACTTCAGCTCATGGACACTGCAGCAGAAACTGCTCGACGAATGGTTCCGAAAGCCATCCTCCCCCGACGCTCCGGACCAGGACGACGAGCCCGACATCGACTTCGAGGAGGAGGCCCCTGACGAGACCGACCTCGACGAGGACCCGGACGACGATTCCGGTGCGGAATCCGAGGCCGTTGGGGAGCCTGAGGACCCGCTCGACGCCAGACGCGCCGTCGTCACGGAGGTGCTGGACGCCTTCCGCGACGACCCACTCGGCGGAGAGCGGACGGACGACCCCGAACTCACCGACCTGGTCGCCCTCGCCCGCGCGCTCCTCCACACCCTGGACGAGGAAACCACCCGCCTCCAAGCCGGCGCCACGCTCAGCCGACTGTCAGGGCTCGCTCCCGGATCCGACGCGGACATGCGCCGCAGGACCCTGTGTTTCGAATTCACCCTGTTGGTCTGCGTCCTGCAGCAGCGCCTCGATGTCCTCACGGAGCTGTGGCCGACAGTGGAGGCCGCGCTCAACCTGGAATCGACCGACAACCAGCTCGCCCGTCGGCCGCCGCTCGACTATGGCCCGCTCCTGCCCGAGTCCCCCATGGGCAACATCCTGGGATTCCAGCTTCTCACCGAGAACCTGGAGGCCACGAGAGACCCCGCCGGAGCCGAACTCCGGTTCTTTCGCTGCACCGGGGTGGGTCGCGCCCTGCTCACCGGGCTGCACCGGGTCACCGCGCTCGACGACGGCCCGACCGCTCACGTACTCCTCATGTCCGGTACCAGTTGGGCCGGTACGGCGGCGGGGGCGCATGTGCTGGCGCCGGTCAGGGCCATTCTGAAGATCTCGCCCAAGGAGCAGGCCGCACTGCTCCGGACCACTTTCCGCAAGGTCTTCGTCCCCGGACAGGACGGGAGGCCCCTCCACCTCTCCGGCACCCGCCCCGACCTGCGCCCCAAGGTCCTGGAGCTGATGCTCGAGGGACTTGCCCGACCTCGTGAAGGTCAGTTCGAGAGCACACTTGAGGAAGAACTGAGACTGATCACGAGCGCTCGTCGGAAGCGTTTGCTTCTTCTCGTGGGCTCCTACGACGAGGCGCGCCGGGCCTTCGAGGTCCTCGACGCCATCCCCCGCTGGAAGGACAGGGTATGCAGACTCGTCCCGGACGACGCCGAGTTGGAGGTGTCCTTCGGCGGCGCCGACCCGGGTGAGCCCCTCGCATCCAGCCAGTCCAGGACGCTGCGTCGTGGTGATGTCTCCGCCTTCGGAACCATGGACGCCCAGATCCTCATCGCCCCGCTCATGTCCGTGGAACGGGGCCACAACATTCTTAACGACGCCGGCCAGGCGGCCATCGGCTCGGTGTTCTTCCTCGCCCGCCCCCATCCCCGCCCGTACGACATCGGTATCGCGGTCCAGGGCATCAACAGCTGGGCGACACGCCTGGTGGCCGACGGCGGCTTCGACGAGCTGGTGGCCTCTGCTCCCGATCTCGACACCGCGGGGCGTTCGTTCCGCCGCGAGGCACGGATCCGATGGAAGCACCTGCTGACCCGGAGGATGGCCTGGCGAGAGCTGAACGACGAGGACAAGGTCGCCTTCACCTGGGATCGGCTCGTGGTGATGTGGCAGGTCATCGGACGTCTGGTACGTGGCGGGGTCCCGGCCCGTGTGGTCTTCGTGGACTCCCGGTTCGCCGAGCGGGAGGCTGCCGGTCGAGGACCCGACGACTTCCGCACCGGTCTGCTCGCCAGCCTGCTCCACGTCCTCGCCCCGTACTTCGACGAGGACGGTCCGCACCCGCCGGCCGACCGGCATCTGGTGAAGATGCTCTACGAGCCCCTCTACCAGGCACTGGAGAACATCCCTCCGTACCGGCCGGACGCTCCGCGCCGCACCACTCGAGGAGCCGCATGACCCGCTACGACGCCATCCGCCTCGCCCGCTTCGCCCCCGCCCCAGGGGCCGCATGGACCGTCGCCTATCACACGTTGTCCCTTCCGGAATTCCATCGCAAGCGTCTCCTCGATCTGTACAGGTTGGGACTCCGGAAACCGGACACCTGTCACGGCGTGCCGGTCGGACGCCTGAACGCACTCCTTCAGGCCCTGACCCCCGAAGTGGTATCGGTGGCGAAGTGGATCGACGTCGCCCGGGACGAGCCCTGGCTCTACGCCCGCACACCGGTTCCCGGTGACGTCCTGTCCGCGTTGCTCACCACCTGGGTACAGGATCTGCGGCCAGAGCCCGAGCATCGCCTTGAGGTACGAAAGGCGATGCGCGAGCTGCGCTTCGGCGAACTGCGGTGGGAGAAGCAGGACGTTTCCATGTTGTCCAGGGCCACGACGCCGAGCGGCACCGCCGCTCCGGAGGACCGGCTCTACCAACTGCTGCCCGACGCGATCGCCGATCTGGTGCTGGGATGCCCGGACCCGTTCACCTACCCAGGTGGCTCTCTCGCTTTCCGAGGGGTGGCCCGCCGCCCCTCCGACCGGGGCGCCGAACTGCTCTCCTGGCCTCCCGATCGTTACGACGACCAAGACGGACGGAGCTGGTGGTTCTCGGCGCTTCTGACCGTGACGCTGCAGACCGTACCCTTCTCTCCGGACCTCCAGATCCACGTACGCTCCGGGGTCCGACGATGGGCGACCCGTACCGGACGGAACGGCCTGTACCTCCCGCCTCGCCGAGCAGCGTCCGTATACCTGCTCGCGGACGCCCCGTGGATCGGCGACGGCCCCCGGTCCTCCGCCCGCTTCTCCGTGGGACGCCTCGCCTATGACCGCGAGCTCGGTGCCCGTGCCTGGGAGGCCGGTGGCCCGAGCGGCATGCTCACCCGGCTGCGGCTCCGCCGGCCGCTCCCGGAACCGGGCGAGCTCCTGCGTAGCCCGGGGGACTGGCTCGACCGGACGGGCCAGGTCGCCGCCGCTGTGGTGCACAGCACGGCGATGGGCTCTCACGGTGTGAAAGCCGGGCTCATGCCAGGCGATCGTGTACCGCTCATGGAGTGGTTCGAGCAGGCTCTGCCCGAAGGGCTGGTCCGGGCGCCCGACCAGGTGCGGGCGGACCGGCACCTGCGCTCGCGACGGGGCGCCCGGAAGAGTCAGGAGGAGCCGGAGGCCCGGGATGCGGATGAGACCGCGGCGCTGCGCCGAGAAGTGGCCGGTCCTCTCGAAGGCGAGCCACTGCGGCTGGAGTTCCTCTGGCTCACCCGACCCAACCGGGACGCCGGCGTGCGAGCCCTTCGCACCGTGCTCGGACTCCCGGAAGAGGTGGATCCCGCACTGCAGGACCAGGCAGGGGACCGAGGGGAGGAGACCCTCTCTTGGCGAACTCCGGAGCTGACGGTGGAGCTGCGCCTTACCTCCGTCGGTGAGCTCGCCGACGGTCTGTCGTTCCCCGCCGACGGCCACGTACGGACCGAGGTGCTGCGCACCGCTCTCGCGGCTCGTCGTGACCAGGTTGTGCGACGGCTGCCCGAGGCGCCGGCCAAGGGCCGAGTAACCCTGGCCCTCGTCGAGATCCACCACAAGGACGCGTACTCACCTCGCTCCGCCGACCCCAAGTTCGCCCTGCGCCTGGGGTTCAGGGACGCGGGACGGGTGACGCAGTTCGTGGTGAATCCCCGGCGGGCGACCTCCAGGTTCTCCGACGCCGACACGGCCCGGGCGAAGAAGTTCGAGGCCTGCTGGACGGACGGCCTGCGCCAACTGGGCCATCGCGCCGTGCCCGATCATCGTCTCGGTCCGGTCGTCCCGGACGACATGCAGTACGCGGCCCTGTGGCTGGTGAGACGGCGGCGCGACGGACCCACGCGGCAGGCGGACCTCGTGCCGATCACCGTACGCATCCGCCCCACCGCGCCCGCCGCCGAACGGATCACCGGCTGGGACCACCGCTCCGGCACCTGGGTTTCCTACCCCGAGCTTCTGATTCGTCTGGCGGGTTCAGCCGAATTGCCCACAGCGGAGGACGACGTGGAGCCTTCCGAGTGGGACGCGGACGCGCCGTCCGAGCCGGACGGCGCGGAGGACAATGACGGCTTCGATCCGGATACCGAACCGGGCAATCGTATCGAACAGCGCCGGACCGCTTTGGCATCCACGGTCCAGGAGATCCTCTTCGGTCTGCGCGATCGCCCCACGCTTCTGCTCCTCCACGCGCAGAACACCCGGCAGCTGTGGCCTTGGCTGCAGAACGGCCACATCCAGCCGGACATGATCCAACTCCACGGTCAGCAGGCGCAACGGATCGCGCTTCAAGGCCGCGATCTCCGTGTGGTCCGAGTGCGGGACCACACCGGCACCGAAACACCCCAGTGGTGGGGGCACAGAGAGCATGCCCAGGGCGACACCGATGGGGAGGACAAGAGCTTCGGCATCCCGACCGGCCTCTGGAAGCCGCCGGGCTGTGATGAGCGGCATCGGGTGTTCGGCAGCACGAGCGAGAAGGCGGGCCCCGGCACACAGGTGTCGGTCATGGCATCGCGCTGGGCCCTGCGTCCCTACACCCGAGGCGACAAGAGCGGCATCACGATCGACACGGGCAGGCTTGCCTGGAACCCCGCCCTTCTGGAGATCACCGTTGCCGCATGCCGTCCCGACGACGACCCCGAACTGTGGGCGGCGCTCACCCATCGGCTGCGTCAGTCCCCCGGACGCGATCCTCTGTTGGCTCTGCCCCTCCCCCTCCAATTGGCCCGCAAAGCCTCCGAGTACGTCCTCCCCACCGCCCAGGAACAGCCCTCGGAGCCGGACGAAGACGACGGAGCCGTACAACTCTCCTTCGAACTCGGAGCGATCACCCCATGAACGCCCTGGATCCGCGGAACACGCCCGACCTCCACGCCATGTGGGCCGATGCCCATGTCTCCTACTCCTCCCCGACGGGCCCGGGCTCGGCCTGCCCCAGCGATCCGCTGGCCGAACAGACGGCTGCCTGGCACGCACGCCTGACGGAGACCGCGCCGAACGGCGCTCTGCTGGTCCAGAACAGCATGTTCGACGCGCTGCGGAACGCCGACACCCTGCACCTGCTCCACGTCACCTGGTCCGTGGAACAGCTCGTGCGCCACGGCACACTCCGACCGTCCGGCGGCTGCCTGGTGGGAAGCGTCTATTGCGCTCCGCTGACGCCCACGACGAAGGGCCTGCGCATGCACAACCTAGCCGACTACATCCTCACCAAGGAGGCCCCGGCCGCCGTCGCTCGTTCCCCGCTCGTCGGCCGGACCGCGACTCCGCTGGTACTGGAGATCACGCTGCCTCGTCACACCTACCGCGGCCTCACCGGCATCGATTACCTCCGGCTGGGGACGATCCACCTCCGGAATCACCTGGATCGCGAGTTTCTCCTAAGCAGGGAGGAGCGAAATCGCCTGCGCGAAGCCGTGGTGTGCCGTGTGAAGAACTCGGCGGACTTCCTGGCCCTTGCGGCAGCCATCGCCTTCACATCGGAACCGACGGAGCACAAGGCCTTCCCCCGCCTCTTCTCCGAGACCATTTCCCGGCTGCCCGTTCTGGGCTACATCTACTTCGAAGCCCTTTCGGAGTACCTCATGCTGCACTCCCGCTCGGCCCAGACCCGACGGCTCGCGGAACGCGGGGAGTTCAACAACCGGCTCTCCAAGCAACTCGTGTTCAAGGGATTCCCCGGCACGACGGGACACTTCGATCTGGCCCGCTTCCGCCCCGACTTCAGCCGTCTCGAAGAGCTCCTCGCACGGATCGATCCGACGGTCGAGGCATCTCACGCCCGCGCGTACCTCACGGCCCGCATCAGCTACCTCACGGCGGCACGTCTTCTGGGGCCGGAAGCGATGGCCGCCGAACAGTGGCATCGCATCCGTTGGAACTTCGACCACGCGACCGAGTTCTTCGGCCCGTTGTTGGGCCACCTCATCCATCGAGAGCTACGCCGCTTCCAGAGGTATCCGGACTTCTACCGCTTCTACGATCAGGAGAAGGCATTCCAGGCCTGGAACTACTGGAATCAGATGGACATGGCACTGCCCTTCAATGGGACGTTTCCCAAGGGTGAGATCGGGGTCAATCCCGCCTGTCCGGACCTTCGTTATCGCGTGTGGAAGGCCGAACTCGGGGACGACCGTCTCCTTCATACGATCGAGGAGCTCCCCCTGCGGCTCACTCCCCGGCTCGTCGGCACCCAGCACATCCTCATGCGTGACGGACGTACGTCACGCAGGAGGATCGTGCCGACGGGACTCCGCTCGCTCATCGACAGCAGCGTATGACGGATCGGCGTAGTCCTCCCCTGGCGGACGAGGAAGCCCTCGTGGAGCCGCGGGCCCACGATGGGCGCTCTGCACTGCTTGAGCGACATTGACGGCACCGGCACCGGCACGCAGGAGCGCACGAGTGACGTCCGGCGCCGGCCGGACGCGGGCCGTTGTCTTCGGTGTCCACGAAGCCTGGTCGCGGCACCGCTACTTCTCCGAGCTGGCTCATCACAACCTGATCCACCGATGGCCACACGCTTCTGTGAGCCGGTGATCACGTCTCGGGTCCGGAGTCAGCCGTGCTGCTGCTCGGCGTCGACGAGGGGAAGCACATACTGTCCGGCCAGATACGCGAGGTGCAGTGGGAGCGGGCGGGCCAGCGGTGGATAGTCATCGTGGTAGCGGAGTTGGTGCACCAGCGTGGCCCATTCGGCGGGGCGGTCGGGGATGACGCCCTCGCGCCCCGAGTCCGCGAGGGCCTTCTCCGACAGACAGCCGAGCACGGTCACCTCCAGCTGCGCGGGGTTCCAGGCGGTCTTCCCAGGGGCTGTTGGGCACTCCTTTGTCGGCACCAGTTTCCTCAACCCCTTCGGTAGTTTCGCCACCGTATGCGGGGTCCCGGCCGTACTGGCGAAGACGCGATTCTCCGGCTCGGCCGACGCCCAGACTCCCTCGGAGAAGCCGATCTTCTCCGGACCGTCGTGGGCATACCACTCGGCCACTTCGAACCGGCCGTTCGCGTCTCGAACGAGCACCGCACGGAGGTCCTCCCCATGGACCCGGAGAGGCTGGTCGGGTTCGGCCCCGAATCCCAGCATGTCGCGTGCCAGGGCGCCGTTGCGCAACCGAGGCCAGCACTGGCGCAGGTTTCCGGCGCCGACCAGCAACAGCGTCGGTCGGCCTCGGAGCTGGAAGAGGAGCGTCCGGATCTGCCGCTCGGTCTCCTGCTGCCACTGGTGTTCTGCCCCCTCGTCCTGGTGCTCTTCCTGTGCCAGCGACAGCAACAACTGCGGATAGGGCACCCACTCGGCTCGCTCTGCTTTCCAGCCCTCGATGGTGCCGGGGCCGTTGTCCGGGCGTACGCGCACCGCGACAAGCCGACGTGCGGGGCATCGTGTGGGCCCCTTCTTGGTGTACCGCACCAGCCAGAGTGCGGCGTACTGGAGATCACCGGGGATGCCTGCTCCCACTCTGTGGGCAGGCGGGCTGATCGCTCCGAGTTGTCGGAAGGCGTCCAACCATGTCCAACGGGCACGATGCCCCAAGGTGTTCGCGGCGTGGTCGTCGGCCGGATTGACGAACTGACTGAGCCGCCCCTGCCGAGCCCAGGCGATACGCAGCGCGTGCTTGGGGTCGGAGTCCGGGGCGGTGGCGAAGGCGCCTTTACCGGGGATCTCGGCGACGACGAGGCTGACCTCGCTTCGCGGCGGGTCCATCCGCTCCGCCACGAACGCACAGCGGTCAGTGATGGCCTCCGCAAGTCGAACAGCCCTGCGGCGCCTGCGGTCGCCCGAGATCCGCAGGGCGTCGACAAGGGCACCGGCGGGCCGGGTCCGTAAATTGATCTCGATGCCCTCGGACCGCCACTGCCAAGAGTTCTCCGCCTGAGCCACCCCGCTTCCCGGGGCAAGCCCGATTAGCTTCGGCAGCTCTGTGAGCAACGCCGTCCTCGTCTCCGGTGCCTGCCACACGATCTCGACGTCCAGAGGCCGACCGTCCAGAGCACGGGCCAGAGCCGCCCGACGCAGGAGAGCCTTCCGCACCTCCCTGGTGTCCGGCCCGGAATTCTCTACCGAACGCGGCAGCAGGGACGGGGTGTTGCTCCGGGTGACCCGCGTGAGATCGCCGACCCGGCGCAGAACGGGCCGTAGCCCCTCCTCAACCCAGGCGTCCAACTCCGATCGCTCCCGCGGCATCAGTCCGGACCCGACCTCGTGCGTGCCGAACGTGGTGTGGTGGACGATGCCGGCGGCGACATCGTGCTGTCCGTTGATCCACTTCTCCGCGGAGGCGAGGAGTTCAGCGGGTTCCGGGTAGTGGCGCACGATGTCCAGCTCGGGCAGCGCCAACACGGGACTGTGGCGACGCCAGGTGATCTCCTTCCGCCGCCGGTCGTATACGAGGGTGTTGGCCGTCAGCCGGTAGCCTTGGTTCGGGCCATCCGGCCACGGAAGCGGGGCATCCAACAACACGGTCGCCCCGCTCAGCTCCCTGGCCCGCACGTCCGGTCGGGTCACCCACCGGCGCACCCCGGTGGACACGTGAACGCGAAAACTGGCAGCGAACGGCACCGTGTGGACGGTGATGTTCACGCGGGCCGAGTAGTACCAGGTCTGTTTCCGGTGTTCGTACCGCAGTGGCGGCCAGGAGACCAGTTCGGCCCCGTTCCCCGAGCTGACAACCCGGAAGTGGAGTGCGGCGCCACGGGCCCGGTAGGGGCGGGCGGCAAGGCGGAAGGCGATCGACTCCGGCAACAGGCTGTACAGCCGCTGGGTGGGTTCGGCCGTCCCGCCCGGGGACATCACGGTCTCCGTGAGATCGACCTTCTCCGTCTCCCACGTCGGGAGTCGCACCTCCGTGGCCGCGTTGTCGGCCAGCAGTTCCTCCTCCAGGTCGCAGCCATCGCTTTCGTCCTCGTCGTCCCTGTCGGACAGGCTAGTCGCCCATGTGCCGAGAACTGGCGCGAGGACCCTCCGTGGTACGGCCTCACGCGCGTACAACCAGGGCAGACGGCCATCGGTCCCGGCGTTGCGGCCGGTCGCGAGGACGCCAGGCGCCATGGCCCGCAGCAGCGAGTTGAGTCGGTTGACGGGGAGCCGGAGAGGCCGACCGGCATGTCCGTCGGCGAACTCGTAGCGTCGGACGAGCGCCGCCCGTAGATCCTCGCCGAGCCGTAGGACATGCAGTTGCTCGTGCCAGGGTCCCTGTGCGGGGTCCGGCTCGTACGCCACCGGGCGGATGGTCTGGTACATGAGGTGCCTCCTCAGTGACGGGGGAGAAGCTCTTCCCTTGGGGCGGCGGGCAGGTCGTCCTCGGCCAAGCAGCGGCCGAGCATGCGCCACAGCGGTTCATAGAGCGCACGGGCGATGAACCTTTCGTCGGCGGGCCCTCTGTCATCGGCGAAGTACGGGTTCAGCACGTCGAAAATGCTGTGCAGCAGGCTGGACTTCGGGTGTCCGGATGTGGTGGTCTCGCCGCGCGATGCGGGGCGAAGGCAGCGTCCACGAACACCACTCGAGCCGGCACTCCGCCGCGCACCAGTCGCCCGATCACCTGCCACATCAGCACCAGCATGTCCCAGGTGACCTGCTCCCGGTCGTCGCCGAGGCTGCTCCACGCCATGGAGCGCTGAAGCACTGTGTACCAACGGGATCGGGCCTGACGGCGGACTTCTTCCGCTCCTTCCTCGACGGTTCCGCCGCTGCGCACCCAGGAAGCGAACTCACCACTGTCCTGCGCACGCACGATCCAGTCGTTGATGGAGTGGACCGCCAGGGAGAGGTCGTCAGGATGCGGATTCGGACGGGCGAGGAAGTAGACCGCACCGATGGCCGCCTCGGCGTCGTCGTTTAGGATGTTGTGGCCGCGTTCGACGGCCAGCAGAGGCGCCACGAGGATGTCCGCCTCCAGATCCTTGAGATGCTCCACATCTCCACGGCGCAGAGAGCGGGCACGATGCGCGGACCGGGTCTGATCATCCTCGTTGATCTCCTCGTCGTCCGAGACGAGGCACAACACCTGGTTTCTCCAGCGGGAGTTCAGGTTGTGCAGGGTGTCGGCCACCACGCGTGCTTCCGCGTAGCTGCCCACCAGCAGCAGGATCTGGTCACGGCCCGCGGGAAGGGACAGGAACTCCCGCTCCAGTGGTCCGCCGTTCTCGATTTCCTCTGCTCCGGCACCGAGCCAGGTGGCGATACGGCGTAGTTTTTCCGGTCGATGTTCCGGATCGGTTCCGGAGAGGTGGATCCTCTCCTCTCCGTCGTCGATGAACTCGAAGCGCATCTTGCTCTCGGCGGCGAGGACTTCCATGGCCTCCCGTGGCGGCTCGATGATGACGCCGACCGGTTCGCGGAGGTGGTAGCGGCTGGACCTGCCCGCCCAGCTGCTGCCGGACATGAGGAGCAGGTGGGCGCCCGGCCGGTCATCCACGGAGGCCAGATGCGGCATGGCACGCAGCAACTCCCGGCCGATACCGCTGCAGCGGAAGAAGGTCAGTTCTCCGCTGCGAACACCCCCGTCGTCCCTGCCGTGCACCAGGAACTGGAAGCCGAGCACATTGCCCATCGGCGCCTCGGGCACCATTGGTGCGTAGTCCATCGGCCGTCGGTACATCTCGTTGTAGCCGAGGCTGAGCGCCGCCTCGACCCGCGGCCACATGGCGTTGATCATCGCGAGTCGCGGTTCGAGAGCACACAGCAACAGCGTGAACTCGAAACGTACGGCAAGTTCCGCCTGCCACTGCTCAGGGATCCGGGGAGGAGGCGGATCCTGCCGGACCCGTTTCCCTCGCAGTCGCTTTCGCCTCAGCTCCTCCTTCTTCTCCTCCCATTCGACCAGGGACTTCTCGTACGTCTTCCGCTTCTCCGTCAGAAAATTCTTGTCGAGACGGAAGAGGTCCTTCATGACACTCATCAGGCCGCGTCGGGTGTTCTCTGGATTTCCCGTGTGCAGAAGTTCGTTGAGCAGGCTGGTCAAGTGGGTGAAGTCCTGGTCGGTATGCCGGGACCGGTCCCCGAATGGGTTGTCCCGGAACGCGTCGAGGAGGTTCCCCAGAGCCTCCCGCGGACCGCTGTCCGCGGGGAGCGGGTATCGCTCGTCGAGCAGACCGAGTTGCAGCGTCCAGGCGCTGAAGTATCCGGTCCGGATCCAACGGCGCAGATCGTGGTCGCCGACGAGCATGGCGTACAGACGGTCCGTCGCCATCCCCGCTGTGTTGAGGGCCGCGGAGAAGTTTTCCACATCCCGGTCGGAGAGCGGGGTGCGACCGCTCGCCGCAAGTTCGCGGAGTTTGTGCCGAGCCAGTACATCGATGAAGCCCTTCTCCTCGCCACCGGCAAGGAGAACAGCGGGAGCGAAGGTCCGGTCCAGTTGCATCTGCACCCGATCGGCTTCGTCCACGATCACGAGATCACTGCGGCGGCACGCGAGTTCCAGGTAGCGAATGCGCTCACCGTTCTGAGGACGCGGTGGGCAGGCATCGATCAGACCGGCCGTTGTCGTCACCCAGATGTCGGCGTCGACCAAGGCCCGCGAGCCGTGATGCCGGGGGCAGACCGACCAGTACGGACAGCTTCTGCGTTCCCTCTGCCATTCCGATGCCGAGCCACTGTCGGTCCGGCGCCACGGGTCGGCCGCGGGGCGGAGCCGGGTGCATGGGGCCTCACCGAAAGCCAGCGTCTCACCGGCGAGATGACCGCGCCGCCTGACGTTCAGCACGCAGGAGGTTCCGAGGTACGCGAACGCCGGGTCGTCGTGGGCCAGCAGCCGCTGCTCGCGGCGGCCGGCCAGCCTGCGATGCAGCCGCTGGGCGTGCCGCTCGCGCCCCGCGAAGCCAAGGACGGGCGCGGCAGCACCCTCGGTGTAGAGGTTGTACAGCTCGACGAGCTTCAGCACCTCCGCGACATCGGAGACCACGACGGTGGTGCGTCTTCCGTGCTGTGCGAGGTGAACGGCGATGATGTCGCGCAGCGTGCTCTTGCCCGCGCCAACGATTCCCAGCAGGTGCTGAATGCCGTCCACCGTGAACTCATGGGCCTTGCGGAAATCTCCCCCCTGCTTGATGGACATCTCAAAGCTCTGGAGCCGGTCCAGCCACTCGGGCGCATGCCCGCGGCCGATCCGCGCGAACAAGGCATCCATTTCCCCGGCGGTACGTTTCAGATCTTCCAAACGGAAGATCAGCGGTTCGCCCCCGCCCGCCGGGGCCGAGTCGATGTCATGGGCCACCAAGGGGGTGGGCGGCATCGGCGGCAGGTCGACCACGGCCATGGAACGGCTGACGGAAAAGGCGTGCGGACCGGGTCCGGCGACCGGGAGGCGCTGTCCGGCCAGCGGAGGAGCGACCCGCAGCAAACCGTCGTAGACCTGCCAGCGGTCGTCAGCCACTCCGATCTCACGCTGCACTGCGGGGAGTTCGAGGTCCGGTACGTCGTAGCCACGCAAGGCCGGGGTGAACCGCTGATAACGCTCCAACGCCTCGCGCCACGCCCGACCCCTGCGCAGGGTCCACAGCGAGTACCGAGCGACCCGGAGCGTCTTCTCGACGTCCGAGGGCAACCGGAACCCGTACGCCTCCGCGAACGCGTACCCGCTGAACAACACCCACGCATGTCCTGCTGGGGTGTTCGGCATCAGCCTCTGCTGGAGGTACAGACCGAGTTCGGCTTGGCAGAGCGCTTCCAGCGCGGGCTTGCGCACGGATGGGCCGGTGAATGTCTGAAGTGCGCGGAGCACATCGTGCAAGGGCGGAGTCAGGCTACGCATGGTCTCCCTCTGCTTCCTCCGTCGAGTCGGGGGCTTCTTTCCCCTCGTGCACGCCGAAGGCCGACTGGGCGACGGCGTGGTGGGCCAGGTCTCGGGGCCCGGAGAGCAGCACCCTGTCCCGGAGCTCGTCAGGCAGGGCTGCGGTGAAGGTCCCGCGGTAGTCATGGAAATCGGCGAACCGCTGAGCCACGACCACCAGCATCAGATCCGGAAGCGATGTCTCCCGCTCGATACACCGAGCGGCCAGGAGCGCGGGCTGCACCCGGTCGTACACCTGAATATGACGGGAACCGGTCCTCGTTCCCTGCAGCCGGTATGTGCCGAGTCCGTCGCCCAGAGCCTCATAGCCGATTCCCGCACGGTCGAGTCGGTCCAGAGCTGTCTCTTCGACTCGGCGCGGCAAAGCGAGGAACGCCCTCAACTCTCGCCGGAGCAACCAGCTCCGGTCCGGATCTCGGATCAGCCCGAGGCGCTCACCGTGCGGGCACACCTCCCCTTCGCACCAGGTGTCCGGTCCGGCGACGGGAACCCCCTGATCGGGAACCTTCCGGTCGCGGAGCAACGCGGGGAGCCCACAGGCAAGGCAGTTCAGGAAGGTGCCGCCGGCGAGCAGGGATTCGGGCAGCGGTCGATAGAAGTCCTTGACGCGGCTCCAGACGGCCTTGCTCCATCCTCCTGCGAACCGGTCTTGTTGTTGCACGACGGGGTGACATGCGAGAAACCGCCGACATCGCTGGTACTGCTCGGTGGAGCCGCACCGCGCCGCGAGACCTGCGAGGAATGCGCGTGCCTCCCTCTCCACGCCGCCCTCCGGCATGTGGGAGGTCAGTTCGAGACAGGTGCGGGTCGGTGCCAGCCCGACCGGGTGGACCAGCGTCGCGTCCGGTGTGACGAGGGACGCCGGCACATGGAAGAGCGAATCACCCGCGGAGCGCCAACGGCACCACTCCCACAGTTCCGGAAGGCTTCTCGGCGGTGCCTCCCCCAGTTGGAGGCAGTGCAGTACGGTGCGATCCAGCGCACGCTGCGCGGCGGACGGGTAGGGCAGAGTGAACGAGCGGAGGCCCTCGTGTTCGGCCAGGGCCGCGATGACGCTGGCGAGTTCGCAGAAGAGCACGGAATTGGGGTGGGACTCGGCCCCCGGAATGTCGCTGTTCGTGGGTCCCTCGGTGTCGGAAGCCGTCTTCCGTGACCTCATGCGGCCGCCTCGTTGGCGAGGGAGACAGAACACCATCGCGCCACTTCACAGCGTGCGCAGGCTCGCCCGGGGGTCGCGGTGTACCAATCGTCGGTGTGCCAGTCGGTCACCAGTCCCCGGATGATTCGCTCCGCCTCGGTACGGCGAACAAGGGCGAAGGGATCAATGATCTCCAGATCCGCGCCGCCCGGGCGCAGCACCTCCAACTCGACGCGGGCACGTGCCGTGCCGCCACCGAGGTCACCTCGCGCGGTGAGCAGGACCGCCAGGGCCAACTGGGGATAGGTCGCCAACAGGGAACGACTCGAACGCCGGTTGGCGGCCGATGTCTTGGTTTCTCGCCACACCCACGAGTCCCCGTCCCGGTAGAGTAGGTCGGGTGCCGCGATCACCATCACGTCGGCGGTCGTGTCGTGCCGGACCACACGCGGCTCGGTCCGTACGTCCGTAGCGTCCTGCACACATCGCAGCGGACAGACCGTGGCGTGATGGCGCAGCAGCCTCGCACCGAGGACGCGTTCGTCCTCCGGGAGATCAAACCCGTCGGGCACCCAGTGCTCGGGGACATCGCCCGTGCACGGCCTCAGTGGACCGTGGCTGTGGCGCTGCGCGAGGTAGGCGTGCAAGGCCCGGCCCCGCTCAGCCGTGGGGTCTCGCTCGACGGCATCCTCGGTGGGCAGGTGCAGCCGACGGAGGTGGTCGCGTGCCGGGCAGGCCCGGTAGTTCCGGCCGTTGGTGACGGACCAGGTACGCCGCGTCCGCCCGTGTGTCTCGACGCCCAGCAGTCCGGGTGACTTCCGCAGAGCCGGGCAGACGGACGCGTAAGGGCACTCCGCGCAGGAGGCGCCCGGGCGGTACTCCTGGCTGTCCAGTATGTCGGCCAGCGCGCTGGAGCCGTGCTCACGGTAGCGGGCGAGCGCCTCTGTCCTCGTACCGTCGAAAAGCAGACGCACCTGGCCGTCGAGGAGCGCGAATTCGATGATCCGTACACGCTCTGGAGGCGGCCCCGGAGTGCCCTCGGCCAGCACCAGAGCTGCTGCGGCGACGAAGCCGTCGGGCGGTGCCTGTCGGTTCAATCGGTTCACGGGGAGTCGGAGTTCACGCACTCTTCCTTCCGCGGATCGCAGGCAGCGGCCCCATACGGTGAGGCGATACTCCTGTGCGGCCCGGGAGCCCCGGCCAAGCGGTCGGTGCCGGTAGATCCAGGGCGGCATGATCTCGACGAGCGGCTGGTCCGGGTCTGCGGGAAAGGCGTTGTCGTACGTCGTCAGCGCGTGTTCCGTCCACTGCCGCAATCCGTCGTGCAACGGTGCCGCAGGTCGCTTCTCGCCGTCGAGTCCGCGGTCCAGGCGGGCATCACAGGCCGCCATGAAGGGCCCGAGCGCGAAGTGCTCCAACGGTTCGCGGGAGCGGGTGGCGGGCTGACTCGGGCGGTAGCTCCGCGCCTTGAGCGCATCAGCGGCGGGACAACGGAATTCTCCTCCTTTGAACTTGCCGACCGACACCGTGATGGTGTCGGAGACACGATGCACCCCGTCGGGAGGCAACCATGAATCGACCATTTCGCTCCTTTGCATGCGAGAGCACAACCGAGAATGGAGGGTGATGATGGAGAAAATCGAGGAAATCGGCGACGTCGAGGAACGCTACGAAGTCCTGCATCAGGTCGGCGACGGCGGTCAGGCTGATCTTCATCTCGGCCGCGAGCGCGCGACCAACCGAAAAGTAGCCCTCAAGATTCAGAAGCCCTGGGGTCACGAATCGATGATGTATTTCACGGAGATTGGAAAGGCGCTGGAGAAGGAAGGCTCCCGCACTCGACTTCTCGCCGGAATTCCACAGGTCCCCGACCTGATCGCCACCGGCCACTACCGCAACCGTCGTTGTCTCGTCCTGGAGTTCGTCGAAGGGAGACTACTCCACGATGTCCTGACCTCGGCACGACCGGTCCGGGATACGAGCACCGTGGCCTCGGTCATCGGCCAACTCTGTGAGATCCTTCACGCCGTGCACAGGAAAAGGCTGGTGCACTGCGACCTGAAGCCCGAGAATGTCATGGTGGAACCCAACGGGAGAATTCGCCTGCTCGACATGGGATTCGCCATCAGGATGCGCACACCGACCGAGTGGTCCCGTGGCACGATCGGCTACATGCCACCCGAGCAATTCGACAGGAATCCTTTCGGGTTGACCAGGGAGGCCGACATCTTCGCCCTGGGCTGCATGCTGCTGGAGATGACGGTCATGCGACTTCCCTACGCCGGCTCCGAGGGACGACCCGCTCTCGGCTGTTCTGTTCCCGTACTGCCTCCGGACCGCCTGGCCGCGCTCCCGGTCGAGTTCGCTCCGCTCGCCCTGCACATGGTGGAGCGCAAGGCGGCACACCGTCCGGCCCATGTGCGGGAGGTCTTCGCGGCGCTCCGCCCGTACGTGCCCGCGCCGGGCTCACGCCGACCGCTGAAGCCCCTCCGCCCAGATCCCACGGAGCACTACCGCACCCACCCTCCGACGCTGTGATCCTGCGGGGTCGCCTTCACCGCAGCCCCTCCAGGCGGTCCCGTACCTCCCGCACACCATGGCCGCCCATCCGCTCGCGCAGCACGAGGACCCGCTCCAGCGCCTGCACCGCCTCGCGCGAGCAGCCGGCCGCCACCAGGGCATCGGCGTAGAGCCACAGGAGCTTGCTCTCGTCGTGCCAATGCTCCAGCTCGCGGAAGATCTCAGATGCCTGCCGGTACAGGCTCAGCGCCTCGGCCCGCTCGGACCGGGAGAGATGGATCTCGGCGAGGGTGTACAGCACATCCGCCTTACCCCTCAGATCCACCGTCTCGACCAGGTGGAGAGCGTCCGCGCACACACGGAGCGCCTCGTCATACTCCCCTCGGTCGTAGTGGAGGGTGCCGAGGCCGTTCAGCGCCGCCGCCTCACCACTACGGTCGCGCAGCACCCGGTACAGCTCCAGAGCCTGTCTGTGGTGTTCCTCCGCCGTTTCCCCGTGCCCCTGCTTGCGGAGGGTGAGCGCGAGCGTGTGAAGGGAACGAGCAAGGCTCAGCCGGCCGCTCTCACTGTTGTCCTGCCCGCTCAGCAGTACGGCCCGCCGCAGTTGTGCCGCGGCCATCTCGAACTGTCCCAGCCGCCAGTGGGTGCCAGCCAGCATCCGGTAGACCATGGCGCAGTCCACGGGAGCGGCGACGGCCTCGGCCGCCTCCCTCGCAAGCTCCAGGCTTCGCTGCGCTTCGCCCAGGCGGTGGCGGCACCACTGATAGGTCACCAGCGCCATGGGCAACAGCCATGTGTAGCGCTCCAGTCCCTTCTGGTAGGCCAGTTGAATGCCGAGCTGGACGGTGTCGTACTCGCTGTCCAGCAGGGCCATGGCCTGTTCGAGGCCTTCGGGCTCGCACACACTCACTGCGTCGGGGTCTCCGACAGGGAGCGTCCGATGGCGGTCGAGCAGCCTGTCGCAGGCTCTGACGTTCTGCAACTGGTGTTCAAGGACCTGCCGTACGGTGGCCTCCTCGAAGCCCCGCCGCGGACCGTCGACTCCTGGATCGACCTCGTGGCGCGCGAAGGCTCGCACCAGGTCGTGCAGGCTGTAGCGGTCCGACCGGAACTCCACCAGACTGGCCGCCACGAGTTCCTCCGCGGCCCGGTCGGCACGGATCGGTTCACCTGCCAAGCCAAGGTCCATGACGGCGTTCCAGCAGATACTCGGGCCGGGATGAACAGCCAACTGCCAGAGAAGACGGCGGGCCGCACCGGACAGCGCACGCTCGGAACAGGCCAGCGCCATCCGCACGGACAGCTCCTCCTCCTCCGGCAGATGTAGGACATCCAGCTTGTCCCTCTCCTGCCTGAGGTCCCGTACGAGGGCGCTGATGCCCTGGATTGAGCGATGCTCCAACCGCCGGGCAACCACCGTGAGTGCCAGCGGATGACGATCACACAACTCGACGAGTTCGCTGATGAGTTTGCCATGGCCTCCGCGTTCCGGCGCGCGAAGTCGCTCCTGAAGAATCGCGGCGGCAGCTTCGTCGTCCAGTGAGCCCACCGTGCAGAAGTGCGCGTCATGTCCGGCGCCCAGCTCCCCGAGCGTCTTGCGGCTCGTGACGATCACCGCGCTGGTGCCGGTCCCGGGCAACAGCGGACGCACCTGCGCGGCGTTCACCGCGTCGTCGAGCATGATGAGCACCGACCTACGAGCCAGCGCCGAACGCAGAGCCGTACTCTTGCCGTCCACTCCCGTCGCGCGAGTGCGAGGTGACAGGTCTGCCAGGAATCTGTCCAGAACATGCTCGGGGTCGGCGGGCCGCACATCGGCGCCCGCGAAGCCCTGGAGGTTGGCGTAGAGAACCCCGTCCGGGAATCTGTCGCGCAGCAGTGCCGCGAGCCGGTAGGCCACCGTGCTCTTTCCGATGCCGGCGAGTCCTCTGAGCACGATCAACGCCGATCTTCCCGCTGTCTGTCGCTCCTGCACGACCTCCTCGAGGTCACGCATCAGCTCATCTCGCCCGAAGGGTCTGTGCTTGCATGCGGGCAACTGGTCCGGGACAGGGCGAAGAGCCGTCCCGCGTGCCCGACGGGGAGTACCGCGTAACTCGTCGATGACGTCCTGCAGATCGGAGTCCGGGGCAGGGGACCCGTGGCGCTTTGTCCACCGCTTGATCAGCCTTTCCCGTGCCACATGCCCCAGCTCCCGGCCATGGGTGACCAGATAGAACCGAAAAATCCAATCCTGTTCCGGCATATGTTCAAACAATTTCTCCGTTTCCGTACGCAGCCATTTCTCCTCACCGGCCCACCAAGCCGCCTCCAACTGGGAGCGAAGGGCGTCCATCCGCTCCTCTCGTAACTCGGCCTTCCGTGTCCCGAACGTTCCGTCCGGCAGCCCGCGCAACGGTTCGTCATCGCACCATTCCGCCAAGGCGTCGCACAATTGATCGAACTCTTCCGGCCCTTGAAGATGGGCAGCCTTCCGCACCCCTTCACGGAAGCGGAACAGATCGACGCTTCCCTCCGGGATAACAATCGCACAGACGCCCGAATTAATGCGTGGGACAGCCTCCTCCCCCAACTCCTTCCTCAGATCCGACATGACCCGATACACACGGTCACGCGAATACTTCGCACCGGGCCAGAGGGTCTCGGAGACTTCCTCAGCGGTACACCGGAACCCCGGTGATGTCACCAACAATCCGAACAGCGCAGCCGCCTTCTCAACGCCGGAAAGTCCCTCACCACTTGATCCTCTGACACTGACCAAGCCGAGCACGCGCCCCTCCACAGTCTTTCCCCTTCCGCGCACCACACGTAGTCACCGCGTCCCGAACGGCACTCCTGAATCTGTGCGCACCCAGAGCCTCTTCTACACGCTCACGCCCTTTCGCGAGTTCAGATCCGGCTCAGCTTCTCCTCAGATTCGGCGCCACGGCACTCTGCCTCGGCCAGGCACGATGGCGTCAGCCACTCGCCGCGCAAGGCGATGCCGGCCCAATCACCGGTCGAAAGGATTCCGCTCCATGAGCAACCGTCAGCACGGCCGTCGGGGAAGCCGCCTCAGGCGGTCCGGCGGCTTCCCGCCCCACCCGCGGCGAACCGCCCCCAAGGCGCAGCTGCAGAGCGCCGCGACACCGCCGCCCGCGGCGTCGGCCACTTCGCCGTCGAAGACGGGCTGAGGCGCCCCATCGCCTCAGAAGCCGCGGTGCCCGCCTCCGGGCGGGCACCCTCGGCCAGTCGGCCGCTCCCCCACATCCGCAGCCCCACCTCCATCCACCCGGTACGAATCCGCAGCCGCGATATGACCTCCCGACAGGCGGCACGGCAAGACAGGACACATGCGTAAAACTGAGGCGCGTGGGACTCATTCCCGTTTTGTCGGTTCCCAGCAGCCGTCGAGCATCTGCGGCGACCACATTTCCATTCATCAGCATCCGGGCCCCCGGTTCCCGGAGCCGAGAGAGGACAGTGCATGGCGTACCCGACATCCCGCGGTGCCTTCGCCGCGGTCATACACCACTTCGAGAATCCTCACGTCAAGGAAGAAGTACTATTGACTGTCGACACAGAGAGGAACGACGAGCCGATTCGGTTGTCCCCTCCCGAGGCCCGCGAGGCACTGTACGGTCCGGACGCCGACCCGAAGCTCGCCACCGCAGTCTGGAAGGCGACGCTCCGAGCGGCCTGCGCCGAAGCCACACCGCACGGCCCATGGCAGCTCCTGGCAATCTGGTTGGCCCTGCCGCGTTTGACCGGCACGGCCTACCGCATCTGCGGTCGGCTACGCGTCGACCGGTCCGACGTAGAGTCCGAGATGGTCCTCGCCCTGCTGGAAGAGCTGCGAACTGTGGGCCCCGAATCACCGCTCTCGGCCCAGACTCTGATCAGGGCGGCATGCAGCGGCGGGTGGCGCTTCGCGCGCGCGGCACTACGAGAACCTCCTTCCACGCACTTGGAGAACATCGCGGAGGGCGACCACCGCGCGCTGACGGGCGGGACCGCCGAAAGCCCAGCGCGGCAGGCAGACTTCGAGCTTGAGGTCACCCGCCCCGAAGTGGCAGCCGGACTGAACGCGTCGCTGCGCTTCCGAGTATCCACAGCGCAGTTGGAGGAGGAGGTACTCAGAAGCCTGACCGATCATCTCGGGTCGCACAAAGTCGTCAGTCGGACCAAGCACTCCGGGCGGAGGCGCCGCACCGGCACTATGTCATTGCGGCGCCGTGCGAGGCGACGGTGAAGCCCCCGGGGACCGGTCCGCTCAGCTTCACCGAGATGTTCGAACTGCCAGTCGCAGTGGATCTGCGGACAGCCGCACGAGCACTGGGTATCTGCTCCGGAACCGCATACCGGCTGATCTATGAAGGCACCTTCCCCTGCTCCATCATGCGCGTCGGCCGCCAATACCGGGTTCCGACCACCGAGTTGATGCGCGTCCTGGGGATTGAGGAGCGGCCTCTGTACACCGTCGAACTCGAAACGGGTCCAGACTCCCCTCAGGGCCCCCTGAATCCATAGAGGCGACTCGGGCAGCCGCCCCTACGCGGCATGTGCGGGCGCCCGAGTCTTCGCCTCGGGCGCCCGCACATGCCGCAATCCGCCACGACCGCTCGCTCCCCCCTCCCCCCGGCACGACCGAACGCTCCCGTCATTCTCCCTCTCCCCCGTGCCTCAGGCGCACGACGAAGTCCCGGATGACGACGGGTGCGGGCGCCCTTTCGGACAGGACTTCCACCAGATCAGGGCGCATTACGACGGCACAGCCGGTCGTCCGCGGCGAGGCGAGGTGATAGGAACTCCTCTCGTACTCGGTACGCCAGCAGATGAGCCGGAGGGCCGGCCCGCGCTCGTCCTCCAGGATCAAGGGGGCCCCGGGCCACAGGCACAGCGCGGCAGGGAGCCACCGGCCCGGTGTCAGCACAAGGTCGGGCAGCCCCAAACCGTGAGCAGCATCCCCGGCGGCGGCCATATCGCGGTCGACACCGAGCAGCGGGAAGCCGTCCTGTGGAAATCCCCGAGGAAGCTCCCCCGGTCCCTCGGCCCATTCCACGAGATCACCCCCCGAGAACGGCGGGACATCCGGGATCCCATGGTCCCCGCGTGCCGATACTTCCGGACCCGAAAACCTCAGGCTGACCGAATCGGTCGTCCGTCTGCGCGACGACAGGAACCTGTTTCTCTCCACGGAGGCGAGGACGTACCAGTCGGTGAGCGGCCGGCCTGTCAGAACGTCCGCTTCCGTCAAGGACCGTACGGAGACGGTCTCCGCAGAAGCGCCAGCCAACGAATCGACCGGATCGTCCTGAGCGGGCGGAGCGGGCGGGAACAGAAGGCCGGGGCGCGGCCAGCGCGCCGCTTCGAAGGCCAGCGAAACGACCGGGCTATCCGTGAGTGCGGTGGCCAGGCAGTCCTCCCAGGCACGTGGATCAACTACTCCCAGACCTGCCGAGAGCCGGTGGACTCGACTGCCCGCCGCCGTTCGCTGGATCGCTTCTTCGACCGCTTCCTCAGTGGCGATGTAGGCGTCCGGCGGCCGTTGTTCGTCGGCGCTCCGGTAGGCGCGGAGCTGAGTCCTGGTCCTGCCCTTCGTACGCTCACTGCTGAGCCTGCGATCGACGTCGGCCAGGACCGCCCTTATCAGCCCCGGCTGCAGCTGCTCGGCTTCGTTCAGTCGTACGCCGGCCAGCTCTCCCACGAGCCCTTCCAACATCCCCTCCTCCCGGCCGCCTTCCCGCCCGGAACTCGTCCACAGGCTGTTCGGGGGCCTCAACACGTAAGGATCCGAAGGCCCCATGGGGACGTTCTCCTCATCGACGAGCAGTCGGCGGGCAAGGGCCCGGACGGTGAGCAGCGGTCCTGCGGCCAGTGCCACAAGGGCGTGCCGGCAGTGCTCCGCAACGAACCGGCCGGCCGGTCCCTGCTCTTCGATCAGACACAGCAGCCACGTCAGGGTTGCCGGACCGGTGGCGTGATCCAGCGCCAGAGCCATGGCAGGGGCCGCTGTCTCCGGGCGCAGTGAGAGGAGAGTCCATGCGGCGATCATCGACCGCCGCTTCGCCTCACGTCCCGCGTGGGCCATCCCCGCCAGTGCCGCAGTCGCGAAGGCGCAGTCCAGATTCCCCAGTACGGCCGCACCGCTGTCCTGACCAGGGGCGTGGTAGGGGTGATCGGGGTCGTCGCTGTCGTGGACCCGGGGTGCCCTGCTCTCGATGACCGCCGCCGCTTCGTCCCACAAGGCGAACCCGAGATCGAGGGAATGCTGATCGGGCAGGCTGATGGCCTGGTGGACGAAGGCGAAGATCAGCGCCTGTGTGACGTCGTGGGTGCCGTACCGGCCGGTACTCACGATGGCTTCCGCCTCTTCGGCCACGATGCGCAAGGTGAGGGCCTGATCGATCCGCGCGGCTCGGCTCAGGGCGTCCAGAGATGTTTCCCCGCCGAAGTTCAGCCACCCGCCCTGCCCGCGAGTCCGCACCCAGGTCAGCGCGTACGCTTCGGCGGCCAAACCGTCCTGGCCGTGCCGTTCGAGTCCCTCCGCGAGCTGGCCCAGGAGAAGAGGGCCGTCGCGGAAGTCGAACGGTCCGGAGATGGCCCGCAGGACTTGTGCGGCCTCATCGGCACGTCCTGCGGCAGCGAGAGCAAGCAGCCGGTAACCAACGAGGTTCGTCATATGGTCGAGGGCCTGCTGCGGAGTGCCTGCTCCGTAGGGCCGCAAGCGCCAGTCCCTCAGTGCCCGGATCAGACCGACAGGACCAGGGAGTACGGGTGGCAGGACCATACCGGCCAGCAGGTCACCGGCCGAGGGTGGCTGCGCCGGCCTCGGCGAGCCGCTCCACCGCCCGGATTCCCCTGCGACCGATGGTTCGGGAAGGGGCTCGATACTCGGGGCACCAGCGCGCTCGGCCACGGTGTTGAGCGCCGCGAGCCGTCGCTCGTCCGACACATTGGTCTCGTCACCGTTGGAGGACTCATAGTGCGCCTGCCGCTCGTCCGCCCGGCTCAGGGATCAGCGGAGCAGTTGCGATACATCGTCCGGCATCGCAGGGCCGAACGTCCGGACGAGTCGGTCCAGTACCTCCGCGTCCCCTTCCAGGAGTGGACTGTCCAGCGTGAGGCGAAGCGCCGTCGTTACGACCGACCGGATCCGCATCGTCCTTCCATCTGGCCCAGAGGTCTTCCCGCGCGCCGTGAAGGAGGTCGTTGGGGCCATTGCAGTCTCCGAGGAGCCCGGTGGCGGCGAGCCGGGCGAGCGCCACCGGATCCGCTCCGGCCAGTGTCCTCCACCACTCGGGTCGTGCGGCGCGGGTCTCCTTTCCGTCGGTGTGAAGGGTCAGGCGTCCGCACAGCGGCTGGAGCTGCGCCACTCGCGCCCTGCCTCGGGCCGGGTCGGCGGCCACGAGAGCGGGCAGTGGGTCCAGGACTTCGTAGACGGTGATGTCCTTGTGCCAGCCATAGGCCACCAGGAAGCGGCATGCCTCCAGCCAGCGTGCCTCCGCCCCGGCGTAATCATTTGCGGCGAGGGCGAGGCGCGCGTGGGTAAGAAGGTATGCGGCCAGGTCGCTGTAGTAGCGTCCGCCGGCATGCTGCTCGAACTCGCCCCGGATGGCTTCGTCCACACTGGCCCGCCGTGTGGGCGTCGCGTGTTCGACGGCGACCGAGAGCAGCACATCGGTAGGCAGCGGACCTCCCAGCTCACCGCGCAAGGTCGTGCTGATCTTCTGGCTGACGTGGGTGAGCGCCTCCCACGCCTGCGGCCAGTCGTCGTCGGACACGAGTACGACCGCCCGGCGCACCGTCCCCTCGACGAGTGGGTGAATCGCATAGAGGTCGCACGCACGAGGATTGCCGACGAAGGGCCGGAGGTCTTCGGTCAGAAGCCCAAGAGCTTTCACCGCCAGGCCGGACCGCCGGCCCGCACTGGTGGATTCGGCGCGGACGAGGGCGATCGCAAACCGCAGCCAACAGGGGTACCAGCCGGGCCCCTGAACGAGCGCCTCCGCCGCATCGAGTCCCAGGGGGTCGGCCTCTGCCACGACCGCCAGCGCGTCAAGCCAGTGGGCGACGGCCTCGGGCCTCCACCGAACGCGTTCCTCCTGCACGGCGCGGGTGAGGGAGAGCAGCACGTCACGCCGGTGTGGACAAGCCTCCACCTCCGGGTCGCCTGCAAGACCGGCCGCAACGACCCCCAGCGCCAGCAGCCGGTGCAAAGTTCCCGGCAGATGCCCCACGCCGACGGCCTTACGGGCCCAGTCGACTGCGCTGCCCGGTTGTCCGGTCGGCGCACCGGCGGCGATCTGCTCTGCGAGCGAGAGGCACACCGGGCCGCCCGCGGCGAGACGCGGTAGCAGATCGGTGACGGCATCCAATCCTACAGTGTCCAGCAGCGCCTTCACCGCGGCGTCGACTGTGGCCTGATCACCCTGCTCATCGAGCCACTGGGCGATGCGGTCCGCCGGCACCGGTGCACCGAGTCCGTCTTGCTCCCCTGTCCCCCCGCATGCTGCGGAAAGGCGCAGTCGGCCGCGCAGCCGGGCCAGGTTGACGGCCAGGTCTGATTCCGCCCCGTACGAGGTGTTGTCGGATTCGGCCTCATGCTCGAATGCCGTCATGTACTCATGCCAAGGCGCCACGGCACCTGCCGCGTCGAGAACCGCGCACATCTGCAGGCCCGCCCGGGCGGGCATCACGGTCCGGCCGTCGTGCAGCAGCCGGTCCGCCATGGTCTGTGCTCCGAGCAACGCGATCGGCACGTCGGCGAAGTCCACCAGCACCGAGTCGAAGCGCTCGTACTCGTACGTCTCAGCAGCCCGGGCGAGCTCGACGCAGCGCACAACAAGCGGCCAGTTTCCCGATCTGGCCGCGCAGCGCAGCCCGGTGGCGAGGTTGTCCCTGATCGCCGACGCTGGGAACGCGGCTGCGACGGCGCGGGCGACGAAGTCCCGTCCGATATGACCGAGTACCTCTGTGTCGCGCCCCGCCTCGGCAAGAATCCGCAGGAGCCGACGAAAAGCCCTCGGGTCCTCGAAGAGCCCCTTCTCGGATAGCCATGTGGCGATCAGCACCAGCGTCGCCTCAAGGGCATCGGGGTGGTCGTCGTACCCCAGGCGCAGGTAACGGGCAAACGACTCGTGGTACACACGGAGCTCGCCCTGAGCGGTCCGCTCGGAGAGCACCGGGGCCAAGACCTTCAGTGCACCGTCGATCCGGTGCCGCCGGTCCGGGATAATTCGTCCGAGTTCCTCGCGGGTGACCGGCATGCCGAGCAGGGCGATGATGTCCGCGACGACATCGGCTTCGGCGCCGAGGGTCTCGTAGAGGTGGGCGTAGTAGTCCTCCAGTGACTCGCGGTATGGGGGAAGAGCTCGCACGGTTGCCGCAGCTGCCGTGACCGTCTCCGGGCGGAGGGCGACCTCACGACACAGGTATGTCGTGTACAGGGCGTTCCCGCCCGAGCGTTCCTGCAGCGCGTCGAGGAAGTCCGTGATGTCCCGTCCGTCGGTGAGCAGTGCGTCGGTGGCGCCGCTTCCCCTCGACGGGACGAGCCCGAGCCGCTCGGCCATGCCACGGAGTTCTTCCGGTGCGAGCGGCGGTACGGCGACGGTGGCCGCCCCTGCCCGCACGAGGGGGGCAAGATGGGTCCCAGGCTGACTGAGGACGATGAGCACGCTGGCGGGCGGGAGCAGAAGCGAGCTGAATACTTCAGCAAGGGACAGGGACGGATCCGCCCTTCTGGTCCTCCCGCCACGTACGCGGGTGACGTGATCCAGCCCATCCACGACAAGCGCCACTCTTCGGGCGGAATCCTTGCGCAGGGCAGTCGCCACTGCGTTCGTCAGCGCCTCCTCGTCGGCAGCGAAGCGCGGGCGCTGGTCGTGGACGAGGCCCGGATCCGCCTCAGCCAACCGGCCAAGCAGGCTTCCGAAGACCGATTCGGTCATCACCCGGGTCAGTTGTTCACCGTCGGCGTCACCCAAATAACAGTAATGTTCGGCGACCAGCCATCCGTCGTGAGCGAGCCGTTCGACCAGTTGCTGGCACGCCCAGGAGTTCCCCTGTCCCGGCGGGCCGGTCACCAGCAGAACACCCCCGTCAGCCGCGGCGGCCCCGGCAGACTCCACCAGGGGACCAACCGCACCAGGCCGCGCCACTTCCAGGGTCCGGTCCACAGGATGCGCACGTGTGACAGCACCGAAGTCCTGGCGTAGCTGGGCCCGACGCAGCAGCTCCTGGGACGTGACCTCGATACCTCGCTGACGGGCGGCTCGGACCGTGCGGATCAGCGCCTCGGCCACGTCCACTGCCGAGCGGCCTTCGTTGGGGTGGACCCCCGCACCGAGTTCGCTGCGCACGCGGTGGAGGAGGAGCTGCTCGGCCGGACCCGGGCGTTGGGGTCCATCGTCATCGGTGGCGCTGAGAGCTCCACCACCAGGTGTTCGCAAAGCCACTCCAGGTCCTCCCTGGCTACGGCTGTGTCGCCTTCGGTCAGGAACCCGAATACATTCCCCGCCTTGCGCCTGCCCTGCGCCGGCAGCTCAACCCCCTGCCACAGGGCCTCGGCGTCGAACCGTAAGAGTGTGGTGTTCACGCCCGCCAGAAACGACGCGTCGGACGCCCGTGCAGGCACCATGACCTTGCTCAGGACGGCATCGTCCGGTGGTGCATCCCGCATCACGATGCGCAGCCGAATCGTACGGGCGGAGGCCCCCGGCCCGTCGCGGTCGGCGACGGCTGCCGCCACAAGGCGGTCCAGCCTCAGTCCACGACCGTCCACTGTGAACGTGGTGTAGGGGAGGGGGTGATCGTCGTTGTCCGAATGCTTGAACTGGGTCCGCTCACGGCATCCATCGGCTCCAATGACCGTGAGGTCGTCGAATCGGTCGTCCTCCACCAGTTTCTCGTCGACGTGCACAGCGGCGATCCCGCCCAGCGGCAGATCCACCACTCGACACGCCTCTAGCAGATCCTGGTACTCGTAGCCGCGATGCGCGGCAGTCAGATCACCCATGGCGGGAGCATTGTCTCCGATCGGGCATCTGCAGGAAGGAGAAGAGACAAAGGTAGAAAGAGGACCTCCACAGGCGAGACAGCAGGTCAGGATCCCGCCGAAGCCTGGGCGTGTGCTGGCCGTTCTTCACCTACCGCGAAGGATCACTTCCGCGTAGATCCCGGCCGTGACGCACACCGCCGTGCGATGTCGGCGAGAACCCCAATGGGACCTCTCCGGTCATTCCCGCTTCATACAGAAACGGCCCCCTCAACGCGGCTCCGGCCGAAGCAGCGCGTCTTGGGGCCGTATAGGGGCTCCTGCCCTTCAAGTGCGGGAAGACGTCGGTTATTCAGCGATGTCAACGCCGTAGCCGCGAGCCAGCTCAGCCAGACCGTGGTCGTAGCCCTGCCCGACGGCGCGTAGCCGCCAGCCCTCTCCCCGGCGGTAGACCTCGGCGAGGATCATGGTGCGCTCAGTAGTGGCGGCGTCCAGGGTGGCCCGGGCGGTCGGAGCCGCGGCGATCCCGCAGGTGGCGGTAATGCTGCCGTGCGGCGCCCTTGGCCTGGCCGGCTGCACACCGCCCAATAGCCGCAGATACGCAGGCTCATCCACGAGCGGAGCGCCCTCGTCCGCGGCGCGCTTCAGCTTGGCAGGTCCGGCAACGGGGTCGCCGGTGACGAAGACGCTGGTCTGGCCACTGACCGACGTCATCGTGTTCAGCCCGGCCGCCACCGACCGGGCGACCAGTTCCTCACGGGAGACCGGGGTGTCCCCGGTCATGGCGACCTTCATGCCCTGCGTCAAGGCCCGCCCGGCGCGAAACGGCCCGGATTGCGGTACACGCAGGGCGCCTTGGGGACATACGGCTTGTAGTCCTGGTGGGGCGGGCGATCCAGGAAGCGGCAGGGCCAAACCCTCATCCTGCGCGTCGTGGGCCCTCTCCTGGCGCACCCGTAGTGCTCGGCGAGAGTGCCGAGTTTGAGATCGAGCGTCGCGGGTCCGACCAGGCGATCGAGGGCAAGCGTGCCGAAGACGGAGACACCCGGGCCCAGGACCGCTTGCGCCAGCGCTTGCGACAGATGCTCGAAGTCCCTGGGGCTTAGCGCGCTGAAGTTGTGATCCACTCCACCATGATGACGCTGCCTGCGTCACAGCGGGCCTCAACGACAACTTCGTCCCCACCGGGCGCTGCACCCTCCGGTTACGGCACGGCCAGGACCTCCACCGCGTCACATCCCGGCGAGTCCGAGTTGGCGAGCCATGGCCGTGCCATCCGATTAGTTCCTGGGCCTTCGCGCGGCACGCGCGACGGGCCGCTTGCCAGGAAGCAGCATCCGCACAGAGCCTCGCGCACCCTCGGAGCCCCGTCGATACTTGCCACCCTGACAGGGCCTGACCAGCCCAAGATGTTGCCTGACGCTCCATCAGGACGAGCGTCACGAGGGCCATTTCAGTGTCAAGACATCGCCCGTAACGCCCACACCGCACATAATGCGCACACACAAAACCGCAGGTCAGGCCCCCTTAGCCACCGGCTCCAGAATCGCCACGCACTCCACATGATGAGTATCCGGAAACACGTAGAGACAATGCCGACGCCCCCAACCGGCAAACTGGCGCCGATTGGGCTCACCGCGGCTCGCCCCTGCCGCGCCGAGCAGAGCAGAGCAGAGTATCCACCAAAGGCCGGTTACCAAAACCGGCGATTCCTCGGACTATTGGTAGTCCACCGCGCCCCCCCGCTTACCCACCGCCCGGAAGCAACCAAACCCGAAAGGCACTGCCGGCAGGAAAGCCCAGCCAGACCGGCGAAACACAACACGGCCCGTTCAGCCCCGAGCACATCCGCGCCACCTGGAGTGGAACCGCAAGCGCCGAGGACGCCGCCCAGGCGTTCGGCTTGTCGATGTCGAAGAGCTACGACCTTGTTCGCCGCGGGGAATTCCCCTGCCGCGTGCTGCCGATAGGCCACACCGCCCGCGTCGTCACCGCCTCGCTCCTCCGGGTACTCGAGAGCGGCGAGCTATAGCACAACAGAACTTCCAACGCAACCCCCAATTCGTCTTGACCAACTGCACGAAGACGCCCCGCCGGAGCAAGCCGGCGAGGCGTCTTCGTATCAGAACTCCGTCCACACAGGCCCCCCAACGGAGCGAGCCGACGGAGGACCCCACACGACACGAGCGATCACATAGATGTCACCAACCCCATGGATACACTCGCACCACAAGGCCCTGACCTGGACTTATGCGCTCACCCTGAACCACATGGACGCCCCTGGCCAGCTTCTACGACATGTGCCAGGTGGTACCAGTGGCCATGTATGGGGACGATGCCACACAGTGTGGGTGCCGAGTCACCCAGATGCACCCGCGCCGGCTCCGTGCGTTCACCCTTTATGCCTTCAGGTATCGCCGGGTAGCTGAAGTGCGGGACCATCCTCCCGGTGCCCTGTCGATTGATGGCCGTAGCTCTGAAAGATCCTCTCATCGGGACGCAGGCGGATCCGGGTGCGCCGCCGCTCGGTGTCGAAGGATAGGTTGCCGTGGCTGCTTCGTGACAGGCGCCAGGCGTGCCAACTGGTCCGCGGTGAGAGTAACCAGCGCAGGAAGGCAGTGCTCATCGGAGGCGTCTTCTCTCCCGCCTGCCCCAGTGGACGGAGGCGTTCACGCGTCGCCTCCCCGCTCATTCATGGATGACTGCAGGTCGAGGATGGCCTCTGCCTTGGCAGCGTGCTCGGGGCGTTTGGCGTGACGCATGCTGGCGGCTAGGACCTCGTAGAGCATGCGTTTTTGCGGCGGGTCCGGGAAGCTGTAAAGGAATTCTCTGATCAGATCTAGAGCCGCGTATTCGACGGCGCGTTCCCGTTCGGGCCGGTACTGCTGGAAGGCGTCCGCAACCTTCGTAATGGTCGATGTGTCGGGGAGCCCGCCCCAGGTATCGGGTTGGCGCTCGATCCACCGGACGAGTACCGCGGCAGGGTCGGCGAGTTCTTGAGCGAAAGCTTCGGTCTTCTGGCGGCGCAGCGTATCGGTGACGGACTGACTCCGCAGCGCCGTGAGCAGGGCTGCGACAGCGGCCTGGTCGTCGGGGGGCAGGTCGAGGCGCGCCTCGGCACGGAACTCGACGGGCGGGTCGGTAGGCAGAGAGCGGTGACGGGCGAAGTGGCGCCTGCAGACGTCGCGAGCGGAAGCGAGGTCGGCGGGGTCACATCGGGCGGAGACTTCCCGGGCAGCTTCGCGCAGCACAGTCCGGGTGGCGGTGCCGAGTCCCTCCGAGCTCTGCGGGTACGGGGGCGCGGTGAGGACGGTAACGGTGATCTGGGCAGTGAATCCGATACCGGTTACCAAGCTGGGAAGCCGTGCTTCGAATCGGGACAGGTCGCGCCGCAGCACCCTTCGCTCACGGCGGCGTGACCATCGGGTGGAGGCCACGAATTACGGCTCCTGAGGCTGGGAGTCAGTGAGCGCCGACGGGGAGGGCGCAAGAATCGGCAGTTGAAGGTCCTTGCGCAGGGCGATGACGGGCTCGTCGTACTGCACCCCGGCCTCACCAAAGACGAGCGCTGCGACGGGACTGGTGTACATGTGGCTCACTGACGACCTGACGCAAGATGTCGGTGACCAGGTCGTACGGCACCAGCTCCTCGGCACGGGCATGTGCCCAGGCGATCACGAGATCTCGGCACTGGGTAGCGACACGGGAATCGGCGAGCGCCGCTCTCCAGCCGCGCATCAGCGCCGTCTTGACCTCCGGTTTTTGCCCAGCGGCTTCCAACAGCACCTGCAGTACGTACGGATCATCTTGTGGATCGAGCAATGAGAGGAAAGCACGGTGCCCGGCCAAGTGGCCATGCTCAGTGGCCCATTTGGTGATCATGTCCCAGACGCGGGGAAGCTGTCCGGGCCGAGTGGCGATGGCCCGCAACGCTTCTTCCGCCAGCCCCACCGCGATGTCCGGGGTGGCGCGGTCGAGGATGTGACGCAGGCGAGCCAGGGCCTGTCGGGGGAAGTGGTCGGCGAATTGACTCTGGCAGACCATCGCGATGACCTTCGCCACCGGCTCCGCGTCATCCTGGGCCCATTTGAGAAGCCGGGCTCGCACCTCGGCTCCCAGGGAGTCCGCCTCGGCCGCTTCGATGAGCACCACGGCGATCAGTTGCAGATGCTCAGCGTTGGTGTTGCCGTTGTCAATCCAGGCGCGAATCTGGTCGATGACCCTGATGTCGTTCTCGGCAATGGCCAGTTCGACCAGCAGGTCGCTGATGGCAGCGATACGGGTGGCTCCGGGCTGGTTCGGGGCGGTGATGGTGTCGAGCCACTTCAGCAGTGGCAGGTGGATGTCCGGCCGCTGCCACCACAGGTAGTTCAGGACGGCCTGGGCATAACCGGGCCGGCGGTCGAGCGTGGCGTGGCGCCCTGTGACCTTGACTTTGACACCGGACAGTCGGGTGGTCAGGTCTGGGCCGCTGAGGATGGCTTCGACGTCGGTCTCGGGGGGCTTGTTCAGTAGGGCGCGGGCGGCGTCCTGGGTGCGCAGAACCGTGTCGCCACTGAGAAATAAGGCGGCGATGAGCAGCGCCCGGTCGGCAGGTTTGCCTTCGGTGTTCTTGAAGACTTCCGTGACCTCGGTACGCCACTGCTGGAAGGTCGCGAGCGCTGTCTTTAACCCGTCGTCCGAGTCGTCGGCCCGAGCAAGCAGGGTGGCCAACCGGGCCGCCTCGGCGGGAGTGGTCTCCTCCTCCGTCAGCAGATGCGCTGCTCCACCGACCAAGGCCGCGCCGGTGCCGCTCGCCGCAGTGTTGAGCCGGCGGAGCCGCTCCGGCTTATGGTGGAGGTATTCGAGATGTGCTGTCGCGACTCGGTGAGGCGAGGGCCTGTTTTCAACCCGAACCACAACCTGGGCCAGGGATGCGGACAGTTCCTCCGGCCATCCATGCTCATCGGCGATAATGACCAGGTATGATCCGACGCGCCGCAACGCCTCCGCATGGGTCACCAATGCCGCGGCAACCTTGCCGGGCTGTGCCCAGTTACTGATCTCCGCTGCGACATCCAGAAGGTACCCGGTACCCGGCTACTGACCTTTTCGCTTCGGGGTGACGATGACCGTTGAGTTGCCCGACGTGCTGTCGGCAGAGACATTGGAGTCCGAGCAACCGTTTGAAGTATGAGCTTGATCCCTTTTCGCCCCGGTCGCTGGTCAGTGACGCGGGAGCAGGCCAGTGTGGGCGGGATGAAATCACGCACCACGTCCGGCGGGGAGCCGCCGGACCCTGTGGCTGAGTCAGTCGCTGTCTATAGCGACCATGCCGACGACTACGCGGCCGTGCACGCTCCGAAGATGGCGGATCGTGTCGAGCGGTTTGCGGGCTCCCTGCCTGCGCCTTCGTTGATCCTTGACGCCGGCTGTGGTCCGGGCCGCGACCTGGAGAGGTTCCGGACGTACGGGCATGTGGTGCGCGGTGTCGACCTCAACCCTGTGGTCGTGGCGATGGCCAGCGCGCACGCGCCCACCTCCCAGTGCGATCTGCGTGAGGTCGGGACGCGGTTCCCGGCCGGAACGTTCGATGGCGTCTGGGCCTCCGCTTCACTCGTCCACCTCGATGCGGCGGACGCGGTGAACGTGCTGGGGCAGTTCGGCGGGCTGTTGCGGCCCGGGGGCAAGCTGTATGTGTGCCTCAAAGCCACTGGCCGCACGGGCTGGCTCGACGAACCTGACGGCCGACGATGGTACACGGTCTGGGACCCCGACGAGTTCGCCGCCGCTGTGGCCGGTGCGGGCTTCGAGGTGGACTCGGTGGACCGGGGCCCGTATGTCGAGATCTGGGCCACCCACAGCGGCGGCTGACCTCCAACGCACCGCCCCCATCACGCCGCCCATCGCCACGGGGCCATGCCCCCGGCGATGGGCGGCGTATGCAAGGGGCATGCGCTATCCGGATGGAGGCGGCCTGACCGCCCAGCAGCGGGCCCGGCATGAGCAAGTACGCTTCGAGGCTGCCGAGTTATTCGCGCAGGGAGTCAAGCCGCCGCAGGTCGCGCGGCGGCTGCGGGTCTCCCGGAGGTCCTCCTATGCCTGGCAGGCTTGCTGGCGGGAGGGCGGTGTGGAGGCCCTGCGGTCCACGGGGCCGTCCGGGCGGCCTTCGCGGATGAAGCCGGCCTGGCGGACCTGGCTGGCCTCCGCGCTGGGGCAGGGGCCTGCCCGGCACGGCTGGGCGGAGGATCAGCGGTGGACGCTGGCCCGGGTGGCCACCGTGATCGCCCGGCGCTTCCATGTCCGCTTCAGCATCGCCCAGACCTGGCGGATCTTGCACCAGATGGGCTTCACCGTGCAGGTTCCCGTGCGCCGGGCCGCCGAACGTGACAAGGAAGCGGTCGCGACCTGGCTCAAGGAGACATGGCCGCAGATAGAGGAAGCGGTGCGGGAGCGGGACGCATGGCTGTGCTTCGCCGACGAGGCGGGCCAGGTGCTGCGGCCGCCCAAGGCCCGGACCTGGTCCCGGCGCGGCCACCCGCCCCTGGTCACGGTCCGCGCCGCTGGGTCGGGCCGAATCTCGCTGGCCGGGTTGGTCTGCCGCCGGCCCGGCCACCGCACCAGGCTGATCTTCCGCATGCTGGTCCACCACGGACGCAAGGGCGAGCGGAAGGGGTTTCGGGAACAGGACTTCGCCCGTCTGCTGGACGCCGCGCACCAGCAGCTCAGAGGAGATCTCGTGTTGCTCTGGGACAACTACACCCACCACGTCGACGCCACGATGCGCGAGCTGATCGACCAACGTGCTTGGCTGACCGTCTACCGCTTCCCCTCGTACACCCCCGACCTCAACCCGGCCGAGGGCATCTGGGCTCAACTGAAGTCGAGCCTGGGCAATCTGGCCCCGTGCAGCATCGACGACCTCGCCGACCTGGCCCGCACACGCCTCAAACGGATGCAGTACCGGCCCGGACTGCTTGACGGCTTCATTGCCGAGACCGGACTCATCACGGCATCGCCATAACGTCACCCCGAAGCGAAAAGGTCAGTAGTCAGGCAGCAAGGACGTGTCCGGGTATCCGGGCTTTTCCCAGTCGGGCTGGATCTCTGTCAGTGTCAGCGGCGTTCGGCTGTCGGTCTGCTCAGCTTGGGAGACTTCCCACAGAGCTCGGATGCCGGAAGTGCGCTTGCCGAAGCCGACAGGACCAGAGATCACCGCGAGGGCAGGGCCGGCAGAGACCAAAAGGCTGCGCTTCTGCCGCGGTCGGTACGTTCCGCTCGCCGGGCCCTGTGCTCACCCACGCCCGGCGAACCACATCAAGGTCGGCCTCGGAGATGTCGGCTACGAGCAGGGGCTGCTTTCCAGTCATGTTGACATCGCCGCCGGCGACGATGATTCGCGACCGATCGTTTCCACTCACGTCGACGTTCATCCCCGAAGTCACTACGAAGCGCGGGACGCCCCGCAGGCGCTCCGGAGTCGGGGGAGTCGAGGACGCGGCCGAGGGAGTGGCTTCCTCGCTCGCTTCTCCCCTTCCGTGGCCCGGTTGATGTAACTGCCCGCGCTGGCATCGCGTCCCGCGATGAGTACCTGGCTGTTGGTGTTGCCGCGAACGTTCGCCTGCAAGCCGGCCCCTGCATCGGTCCGATCCGACTGGTCTGCCAACGCCTGAAGATCCGAGGCCGCCTCGGGGTTTTTCTGCAAGAACGCGGCCAGCGGGATCGCCAACTCCTGTTCCAGCTTCTCAGCAACGTCCCGACGCTCAGACTCCGCGCTGCCGGTGAGCCGCTGCCGGGCGGCGTCCAGCAGACGCAGCTCCTGCTCAGCCGTCGCTCCGCCACCCCGCCTGAAGCACCGTGCCATCGCGCTGCGAACGTTCTCCCAGCCTTGCTTGGTCGTATCGGCCACCAGTGCGGCGGCCGCACCGATAGCCACCTGCATGAGGTCCAGTTCATCTCCCATGATCATCCCCCTGTGTTCGGTAACGACTTCGGCATATGCGCCAACACAGCGGGGGGCCTCGGGAGGCACGGCAATCGAAAACCCTTACCTTGACTGGAAATCGCCGACTCGGCACAGCAATTATTCAGCCACTGAGAAATGACGGACGATCCCATTCCTGAACACGCACACGGAGCGTCCTCGGCCCATTTGAGCGGAGGTTCGCTTCCGGTGGGCGTGTACCAGCCATGACCACGCCTCGAGCTGATGCTTAGAGAGTGGCGAGTTTCAGTCAGGCACACCGAGAGACGGGTAGCTACTCTCAGGCTTGGAACACTCCCGCCGAGGTGGCCACATCCGAGCCAGGGCCCGGCAGACTCCCCGCCCGAAACCCTCCGACCCCCTCCTCAGCCTTGGCGGCGACAGCCCACCCACGGCTGAATGATCCCACGAGTCAGTGCCGAGCTGTGGCAGCCTCCAAGATCAGAGGATCTCAGCAGCAAGGAAGTAAGCCGCCCCTCTCATGAGCGGTAAATGGCGCCTCCCCGCAACTACGCCTCCCTTGCGGCCCTTCGTTGCCGCCGCCACATACCAGGTACTCACATGTGATCAGCACCGTGGCGCCGGCGGCCGCATCCTGCCTTACGATGAGTTCCGCTCGCAGTAATTTTCCGTCTACTTCACTTAGCAGGCAATGTTCATGGACTTCGACCACGAGCCCTTCCGCCCTACCTCCTCACAGCACTTGTTGTGCGGTGGCATACCCACCGACTTCGACGCCCCGGTATACGCGGAAGGTGCAGATCTACACCCGGACGATGTGACACGAGGACTACTTCGACGCTACCCGGAACCACCTAAGGGACTGAGCAGGGTCGAAGCCCTAGCAAAGAACGGCCTCCGTCCGCACAACTTGCTCCAACCCGACGCCTATGTTCTTGGGCCCGCAACGAAAGCGGTCATACGCGGGCACGTCGGTCCCGATTGGACGGACATCGTTTACCCGCCAGCACCTCTGTACCGCTCGGACCGCACCGTCGCGCTCACGGCTTCGCCAACCGCTCAAGAGATGGAAAGTGATCGTCAAAGGGCAGTCGAGTGGGCACAAGAAGCGCTCCACGACCCAAGCACTGTCATCCTCGCCGTCAATGCCATTGGATCGCCGGCACCGACCGCAGAACCGCTCACACGGGCAACTCCCTATGAAGTGGCTATCACCTCAGCCACGGGTCGAAAGAGGTGGCATCGCCTCATCAACCCGCAGTGGGAGGCGAAGTACCTTCAGCAAATCAACTTGAACGGAGCCACGCCATCTGCTCTGGAAGCAGCCCCCACGTTCGGCGAGGTGCGAGATTCCCTATTGAGCAGAATTGCCGGAAAAAGAGTCGTCACCTACGGACGCAGCATGCAATACGCCGCGCTCTACACCGCGCTGGAGTACGCATGGCTCGGGGACAACCTACCGGAAGGCAGCATGTTCCCCGATACGGCAACTACGCTTAAGAAGCTAGCCCGCAGCCGCTGGCAATGTGCACGCCTGCGCCACGCAGAGTTCCAGAACGAGTGGGAACCGGCCAACGGGCACTACGCACTCCCGCCTCTCTTCCGAGCCGGGAACGCCTTGCAACATTGCCGGGCGCTCAGCGAACTCATGCAGCAAATCGCCGTGCCGGCACTGCGCTATGCCCAGCTCAACGCCACGGCCGAACAAGCTGTGCGCGACGGGAAGAGTCACCTTCCGCGCCCGCTGTCCGGAGTACGCCTGAGCCGCATCAGCGCATCGCGCCAGGCAGTCCTCCAGCGAAGCGGCGGCGCCTGCGAGAATCCGAACTGCCCAGACCCCCGCTACACCTCGGCCCGCGGTAGGAACGGCACCTACCTCCTCGAGGTCGATCACATCGACGACCACGCTAAGCACGGCGAAGACCTACCCCGCTCCATGATCGCTCTCTGCCCGAACTGCCACGCCCTCAAAACGCGAGGCACCGTGACCGAAGAGTTCCGCGAGACGCTACGCGCCACGGCCCTGACCAACCACCACCGTCTGATGGCCGACGCCCAGCAGCGGTGATCCGGACCATTCACGGGCCAGCCCTCCCCCGACGGCAACCCCCGCCACCATTACCGCAGGTCAGCGGCACCCTGAGGCGTGTACCACCAGCAGACGAAGAACCTGCTGGTGTCGTATTCGCCGAAGAAGCTGGGGTTCTTCTGAGCGCCTGATGTGGGGCGCGCCAGGAGGCGCTGCCCTTCGGCTCTCCTTCCGGGGCCGCGCGGGGCGCAGGAAGGAGCCAGCGGGAGTCTCCTCGTCAGGCCACTCGCATCGGATTCGGCCGTGCCGGTTGGTACTCCCTGCCGACCGCGGCGGCTGTGTCATCAGTCGAGCCAGTCCAGAGGGATCAGGGCGGTGCGGTTGACTTCGACATCAAGGCGCCAGTCTCCGTATTGGAGTCCATCAGCGACAAGCACGAGCTGGTACGCGAGTACGCCGCCATCGAGGACGCATTCGAGCCCTTCGAGGAGCTCGTCGAGAAGACCGTGAGGGATGTCGATCGACTCGGAGGCCGCGGGGCCGGTCAGGCGATCATGGGTTGGTGGCGCGTTGCATGCGTGCGGCGGTCTGGTGGAGGTAGGCGGTCACGTCGGGGTCGGCGTCGAGGGTGTAGTCGGCGTCGAGGGCGGCGAGGGTCTGGGCGATGCCGGGGAGGTGGTTGCTGGAGCAGTCGACGGTGCAGGTGGCCTCGGAGCGGGGGCGGATCCGGGTGGCCAGGGCCCATGTGCGGCGGCGGACGGTTTCGGCGGGAGCGTGCACAGTGGCGATAGCGCGGTAGCGGGTCGGGGCGGTGGCGATCTTGTCGGCGACGTAGGCGGCCGGGTCGTCGCCGGGGACGGGGCGGGGGGTGAAGCGGTGGCGGGTAGGGGCTGGGTTGGTGATGCGGTCGAGGCGGTAGATACGCCAGTCGTCCTTGTCGGTGTCGTGGGCGAGGAGGTACCACAGGCCGCCGGAGGCGATGAGGTGGTGGGGTTCGACGCGGCGGGCGGCGGTGCCGCCGTGGCGGGTGGTGTAGTCGAAGGTGACGCTCTCATGGTCGCGGCAGGCGGCGGCCAGGCTGCCCAGCAGCTCGGGATCGGCGCGCGGGCCGCGGGTTTCCCAGCCGATGGTGGCTGTCGTCTGCTGCACGGCCGCGACCTGGGTGCGCAGTCGGGCAGGCAGGACCTGTTCGAGTTTGGCCAGGGCACGCAGTGCGGTTTCCTCCATGCCGGTGAGGTGGCCGGCGGCGGTGCGCAGGGCGACGGCGGTGGCGATGGCTTCGTCGTCGTCGAGGATCAGCGGGGGCATGGCGGCGCCGGAGGCGAGGCGGTAGCCGCCGGCGTGGCCGGTGGTGCCTTCGACGGGGTAGCCGAGGTCGCGCAGGCGGTCGATGTCGCGGCGGATGGTGCGGCCGGTGACGCCGAGGCGTTCGGCGAGTTCGGTGCCGGACCATTCGCGGCGGGTCTGCAGCAGGGACAGCAGGCGGAGCATCCGGGCGGGCAGGTCGGTCGTCATGCCTTCCAGGTTGCCTCTCTTTACGGACGTGAGATGTCCTAAAGGGGTTCTAGCTTGGACGGCATGTCCGAGAACAAACATCCCCGAAACGCCCTGAACACGGTCGATCCGCGCAGGTGGGCCGCGCTGGCCGTGGTCCTGATCGCCTCGTTCATGGACGCGGTCGACGTCACCGTCGTCCACATGGCCATTCCGCACATCCAGCAGGACATCGGCGCCTCGTCGGCGCAGGTGCAGTGGATCACCGGCGGGTACGCGCTGGCGTTCGCGCTCGGGCTGATCACCGGTGGCCGCCTGGGCGACCTGTTCGGCCGCAAGCGCGTCTTCCTGCTCGGCGTCGTCGGCTTCACCGTCACCTCGTTGGTCTGCGGCGTCGCCGGCAACGCGGAGATGCTGCTGGCCGGGCGCGTCGCGCAGGGCGCGATGGCGGCCCTCATGGTGCCGCAGGTGCTCTCGATCATCCACGTCACGTTCCCTGAGCGGGAGCGCGGCAAGGTCTTCGGCATCTACGGCGCGGTGATGGCGCTCGGCACGATCGCCGGTCCGCTGGTCAGCGCGCTGCTCGTGCAAGGTGACCTGTTCGGGCTCGGCTGGCGGCCGATCTTCCTGGTCAACCTGCCGCTGGGCATTGCGGGGCTGATCGCCGGCGCCCTGGTGATCAGCGAGTCGAAGGCCGAGCGCGCCGCCCGCCTCGACCTGGTCGGAGTGGCGCTGGCGACCGCCGGGCTGCTGGCGCTGGTGCTGCCACTGACCCAGGGCCGTGAGCTGGGCTGGCCCGCCTGGACCTACGTATCGATGGCCGCGTCCGTGCCGGTGCTGGCGCTCTTCGTCGCCTGGGAGCGGCGCCTGCTGCGGCGAGGTGGCTCACCGCTGGTGGTGCTGTCGCTGTTCGCCCGGCGCAGTTTCGCCGGCGGGCAGGGCGTGCAGCTGATGTTCGGCCTGGCCTCGGGGGTGTTCTTTCTGGCCTGGACCCTCTACCTCCAGCTGGGGCTGGGCTTCTCGCCGCTGAAGGCCGGACTGTCGGGGCTGCCGCTGTCGGCGGCGATGATGGCCGGGGCCGGGATGTCCATGCAGGTCCTGGTGCCCCGCTTCGGCCGCGTGGTCCTGCAGGCCGGCGCCCTGCTGGCGGCGGCAGGCATGGTGCTGTTCGCCTGCCTGGCCCAGCACTACGGCAGCGACATCGCGATGTGGCAGGCCATCGTTCCGCTGGTGCCAATGGGCCTGGGCATGGGCCTGATCATCGCTCCGCTGACCGACCTGATCCTCTCCGAGGTCCCCCACGAGCACGCCGGCTCCGCGTCCGGGCTGACCAATACCACCGTCCAACTCGGCCAGGCCGTCGGCGTCGCCCTGTCCTCGGTGATCTTCTTCGCCCGCCTGGGACACGGCGACCCCGCCACCCAGGCCGCGAAGATGCCGCACGCCTTCACCGGCTCCCTGTGGTACGTGGCAGCCGCATTCGTTGCCGCGTTCGCCCTGCTGGCCACCCTGCCCCGCACCGCCGGCACCAAGAAGCCGGCTGCCGGCCCGGTCAGACCGTCAGAGCAGCAGGACACCCCGGTTCCGGTGACCTGACCCGCCACAGGGACTCGCGCGGGGTCACTCTTCCGGCCCTCTACAGGGGCCCGCCCCTGGGGGAGGGCCAGGCTCGACACGAAAGAACCGACCCGCCACACATGCCACGTCGCGGTCGCACGAAAGGAACTTCCCAATCGTGTTGTCAAGCCGCTCCCGTGACGGGAGGTGAAGCATGAAAGCGCTCTCCGTCACGGATCATCGCCCACAGGACGTTG
>NZ_JBIRJY010000015.1:39976-156725 GCF_044329785.1 Streptomyces sp. NPDC017529 | reverse complement strand
AGGACGGTGGGCACGTCCGCCAGGTCGGCGGCCAGGCGGGCCGCGCCCAGGGTGCGCAGATGCTGGGAGGTGGGCACCAGCACCTTGCCGCCGAGGTGGCCGCACTTCTTCTCGGCGGCGAGCTGGTCCTCGTAGTGGATGCCGGCCGCGCCCGCCTCGATCAGCGCCTTGGTCAGTTCGAAGGCGTTGAGCGGGCCGCCGAAGCCGGCCTCGGCGTCGGCGACGATGGGCACCAGCCACTCGGTGGCGTCCCCGGCCTGTTCGGCGGTGGCGATCTGGTCGGCGCGCAGCAGGGCGTTGTTGAGGCGGCGTACCACCTGGGGCACCGAGTTGGCCGGGTACAGGCTCTGGTCGGGGTAGGTGTGCCCGGCCTGGTTGGCGTCGGCGGCGACCTGCCAGCCCGAGAGGTAGACCGCCTGGAGGCCGGCCTTGACCTGCTGCACCGCCTGCCCGCCGGTCAGCGCGCCCAGCGCAGGGATGTAGTCCTGCTCGTGCAGCAGGCGCCACAGCCGCTCGGCACCCCGCCGGGCCAGCGTGTGCTCCTCACGCACACGACCCGCCAGCCGCACCACATCCGCGGCACTGTGCGCACAGGCCGTGCCCCGCCACCGCGGATCGGACGCCCACCGCCGAGCCAACTCCTCGGCCGCCTTGGTATCTGCCTGTGCCATGACCATCTCCCGGTGAACAGTGCGAATGTCCGGCACCGAGTGCCGTCTCTTTGCTGAAGCGCGGCCCGCCGGATCTCCCGGTAGCGGGGTGAGCAATGTTGCCGGGGGGCCGCACCGCCGACTCTGGCAGTGGCACTCGGCGCCATCAACCGTGGCCCCAGGCCAAGTTCCGCCCATCTTGCGCGCGGGTTTTGCCAAGGTTGCGAACGGCCGGAGAGGACCGTACGGCGGCCCGGCCGCCGGGGAGTCGAAAAGTTTTTGGCCGGCGATGTCGAGAACCGGCGACCGGCTACGTCCCCGCAGTGAACGCGACCACAATGGGCCGCACCACCACCGAGGAGAGCCACCATGGCCAAGTACCTGCTGCTGAAGCACTACCGCGGCGCCCCGGCTTCGGACCACGACGTACCCATGAGCCAGTGGACGCCGGAGGAGATCTCCGCCCACGTGCAGTACATGAGCGACTTCGCGGACCGGCTGGAGCAGACCGGCGAGTTCGTCGACAGCCAGGCGCTCGCCCCCGAGGGCGCGTGGGTCCGCTACGACGGCGAGGGGCGCCCGCCGGTCACCGACGGGCCGTTCGCCGAGACCAAGGACCTCATCGCCGGCTGGATGGTCATCGACGTCGACAGCCACGAACGCGCCGTCGAGCTGGCCGGGGAGCTGTCGGCCGCCCCCGGCGCGGGCAGCAAGCCCATCCACGAGTGGCTGGAGGTGCGCCCCTTCCTCGCCGCGCCGCCCACCATCACGGAGTGACCTCCGCAGTGGACGAGACCCTGCTCCGGAGCCTCACGCCGGGCGTGCTCGGCGTCCTCGTCCGCCGCGGAGCCGACTTCGCGGCGGCCGAGGACGCCGTACAGGACGCGCTGGTCGAAGCGGTCCGCGCCTGGCCCGCCGGCCGGCCACGGGACCCGAAGGGCTGGCTGGTCACCGTGGCCTGGCGCCGGTTCCTCGACACGGCCCGGGCGGACGCCTCACGCCGCCGGCGTGAGGACCGCGCCGACGAGGAACCGGCGCCCGGACCCGCGTCCGCGGTGGACGACACTCTCCGGCTCTACTTCCTGTGCGCCCACCCCTCGCTGACACCGGCGTCCGCGGTCGCGCTCACACTGCGGGCCGTCGGCGGCCTCACCACCCGCCAGATCGCCCAGGCCTATCTGGTGCCGGAGGCGACCATGGCACAGAGAGTCAGCCGGGCCAAGCGGACCGTCTCCGGTGTGCGGTTCGACCGGCCCGGCGACGTGGCCACCGTGCTGCGCGTCCTCTACCTGGTCTTCAACGAGGGCTACTCCGGCGACGTCGACCTCGCAGCCGAGGCCATCCGGCTCACCCGGCAGCTCGCCGCCGCGATCGACCACCCCGAGGTGGCGGGGCTGCTCGCCCTCATGCTGCTCCACCACGCCCGGCGCGCGGCCCGGACCGCGCCCGACGGCGGCCTGGTGCCGCTCGCCGGGCAGGACCGCGGCCGGTGGGACACCGAGGCGATCACCGAGGGCGTCGGGATCCTCCAGGCGGCCCTGGCCCGCGACCGGCTGGGCGAGTTCCAGGCCCAGGCCGCCATCGCGGCACTGCACGCGGACGCGCCCACCGCCGAGGAGACCGACTGGGTGCAGATCGTCGAGTGGTACGACGAGCTGACGCGCCTGACCGGCAGCCCGGTCGTCCGGCTCAACCGCGCGGTGGCCGTGGGCGAGGCCGACGGCCCGCGCGCCGGCCTGGCGGAACTGGCGGCGCTGGACGCCTCCCTGCCCCGCCACACCGCGGTGGCGGCATACCTCCACGAACGCGACGGCGACCTGCCGACGGCGGCCCGGCTGTACGCCGAAGCCGCCCGTAAGGCGTCCAACCTCGCCGAACGCGACCATCTGACACGCCAGTCCGCCCGCCTCAACGCCCGCCGGAAGCGGTGACGGGCCGGGCGGCGTGGCGGGACCCCCTGGACTTACTAGGACGTCCAACTATATCGTCGTGACCAAGGCCCGCGGTGCAGGGAAGCCGGTGCGAATCCGGCGTGGTCCCGCCACTGTGACCGGGGAGTGCGACGCCGAGCAACACGCCACTGACGAGAACGCGGTCGGGAAGGCGGGCGGCGCGCGGTGATCCGGAAGCCAGGATACCGGCCGCGGGTGTTGTTCCGTGTTGTCCACGAGGATGGAGCAGACACGCATGGCACCGGTGCGTACCCACAGCCCAGGTGATCCGGCCCGGCCCGCGGCACCGCCCGCGCGCTGACGGTTCCACGCCCTTCGCGTCCCACGGCCCCGCCACGGTCCGCGCGCCCTCCGCGCCGCCCGGGTGCCCGGCCGTGCCATCCCCGGATTCCACCTGACGAGAGCAGGCTCCCATGGTCCGCGAACTCACCCATTTCGTCGGCGGCAAGCACACCCCGGGTGCCTCCGGTGCTTACGGCGACGTGTTCGACCCCAACACCGGCACCGTGCAGGCCCGGGTACCGCTCGCCAACCGGTCCGAGACGGCCGCGGCCGTCGCCGACGCGGCGTCCGCGCAGCCCGAATGGGGCGAGTGGAACCCCCAGCGGCGCGCCCGTGTGCTGCTCAACTTCCTGCGCCTGGTGGAGGGCGAGCGGGACGCGCTGGCCCGGCTGCTGTCGAGCGAGCACGGCAAGACCGTCCCGGACGCGCACGGCGACCTCCAGCGCGGCCTGGAGGTGGTCGAGTTCGCCGCGGGCATCCCGCACCTGCTCAAGGGCGAGTTCTCCGACAACGCCGGGACCGGCATCGACGTGCACTCGCTGCGCCGCCCGCTCGGCGTGGTGGCCGGGATCACCCCGTTCAACTTCCCCGCGATGATCCCGCTGTGGAAGGCCGCGCCGGCCCTCGCCTGCGGCAACGCGTTCATCCTGAAGCCGTCCGAGCGGGCCCCGTCCGTACCGCTGCGACTGGCCGAGCTGTTCCTGGAGGCGGGCCTGCCGCCGGGCGTCCTCAACGTCGTGCACGGCGGCAAGGAGTCGGTGGACACGCTGCTGGAGGACCCGCGCGTCGAAGCGCTGGGCTTCGTCGGCTCGACGCCGGTCGCCGCGCACATCTACGCGACCGCCGCGGCGCACGGCAAGCGCGCCCAGTGCTTCGGCGGCGCCAAGAACCACCTGGTCGTGATGCCGGACGCCGACCTCGACCAGGTGGTGGACGCGCTGGTGGGCGCCGGGTACGGGTCGGCCGGCGAGCGGTGCATGGCCATCTCGGTCGCCGTACCCGTCGGCGAGGAGACCGCCGACGCGCTGGTGGCACGGCTCAAGGAGCGGATCGGCGCGCTGCGCATCGGCCGCTCCGACGACCCGCACGCCGACTTCGGGCCGCTGGTGGGCCGGGACGCGCTGGACCGGGTCCGCTCCTACGTGGGCCTCGGCGTCGCCGAGGGCGCCGAACTGGTCGTCGACGGCCGGGACTTCTCCCTCCCGGGGCACGAGGACGGCTTCTTCGCGGGCGCCTCGCTCTTCGACCGGGTCACCCCGGACATGCGGATCTACCAGGAGGAGATCTTCGGGCCCGTGCTGTCGGTGGTCCGGGCGGCCGACTACGAGGAGGCGCTGCGGCTGCCCACGGAGCACCCGTACGGCAACGGCGTGGCGATCTTCACCCGGGACGGGGACACCGCGCGGGACTTCAGCCGCCGGGTGAACACGGGCATGGTCGGCGTGAACGTGCCGATCCCGGTGCCCGTGGCGTACCACACCTTCGGCGGCTGGAAGCGGTCCGGCTTCGGCGACCTGAACCAGCACGGCCCGGACGCGATCCGCTTCTACACCCGCACCAAGACCGTCACCTCGCGCTGGCCCTCCGGGGTCAAGGAGGGCGCGAGCTTCACCATCCCGACGATGGGCTGAGCGCGATGAGCGTCATGACCACCGCCGGCACGGCCGCCTCGCTCAGCTCGCTCACCGAGGACCAGCTCGCCATCGTCGAGACCACGCTGGACTTCGCGCAGGAGCACATCGCGCCGCACGCCGTGGCCTGGGACCAGGACAAGCACTTCCCCGTGGACGTGCTGCGCAAGGCCGCCGGGCTCGGGCTCGGCGGGATCTACGTACGGGAGGAGTGCGGCGGCTCCGCGCTCGGCCGCGCGGACGGCGTGCTGGTCTTCGAGGTGCTGGCCACCGCCTGCCCGTCCATCGCGGGCTATCTCTCCATCCACAACATGGTCGCCTGGATGATCGACCGGTACGGCGACGACGCGCAGCGCGCCCGCTGGCTGCCCGGCCTGTGCTCGATGGCGGACCTGGGCAGCTACTGCCTGACCGAGCCGGGCGCCGGGTCGGACGCGGCGGCGCTGCGCACGCGTGCGGTGCGCGACGGCGACGACTACGTGCTGACCGGCGTCAAACAGTTCATCTCCGGCGCCGGTGCCTCGCAGGTGTACGTGGTGATGGCCCGTACCGGCGAGGAAGGGCCGGGCGGCATCTCGGCGTTCGTCGTCGAGCGCGACGACCCGGGGCTGTCGTTCGGTGCCAACGAGAAGAAGATGGGCTGGAACGCGCAGCCCACCCGGCAGGTGGTCCTGGGCGAGGTGCGCGTCCCCGCCGACCGGCGGCTGGGTGCGGAGGGCGACGGCTTCCGCATCGCGATGAGCGGCCTCAACGGCGGCCGGCTCGGCATCGCCGCCTGCTCCCTCGGCGGCGGGCAGAGCGCGCTGCACGCGGCGCAGGCCTACCTCGCGGACCGGGAGGCGTTCGGGGGCCGGCTGCTGGACGCGCAGGCGCTGCAGTTCCGGCTCGCAGACATGGCGACGGAGCTGGCCGCGGCCCGTGCGCTGGTGCGGCAGGCGGCCGACGCGCTGGACCGCGCCGACCCGCAGGCGCCGCAGCTGTGCGCGATGGCCAAACGGTTCGCCACCGACACGGGCTACTCCGTCGCCGACCGCGCGCTGCAACTGCACGGCGGTTACGGATACCTGAGCGAGTACGGCATGGAGAAGATCGTCCGCGATCTTCGGGTGCACCAGATCCTGGAAGGGACGAACGAGATCATGCGTGTGATCGTGGCCCGCGGGCTGACCGGGGCGAAGACCGGCGGCGCCCGCGCCGGGGCGGGGGCCGCCCGATGACCGACGACTCCGTACTGCTGCGGACCGAGGGCCGCGCGGCGTACCTCACCCTCAACCGCCCCAAAGCGCTCAACGCCCTCACCCACGCCATGGTGCGCCGGATCGACGCGGCCCTGGCCGCGTGGGAGCAGGACCCCGCGGTGGAGGCCGTGGTGATCAGCGGCGCGGGCGGGCGCGGGCTGTGCGCGGGCGGCGACATCCGCGCCATCCACGAGGACGCCGGGACCGGCGGCACGGCCTCCGCCGCCTTCTGGCGCGACGAGTACCGGCTCAACGCCCGTATCGCGCGCTACCCCAAGCCGTACGTCGCCGTCATGGACGGCATCGTGATGGGCGGCGGCGTCGGCGTCTCGGCGCACGGCAGCGTACGGATCGTCACCGAGCGCTCCAAGGTCGCCATGCCGGAGACCGGCATCGGCTTCGTGCCGGACGTCGGCGGCACGTACCTGCTGGCGCTGGCGCCCGGACAGCTGGGCACCCACCTGGCGCTGACCGGGGCGCCGGTGGCGGCCGGGGACGCGCTGCTCTGCGGGCTCGCCGACCACTTCGTACCGGCGGAACGGGTGGAGCGGCTGGTGGCGGACCTCGCCGCCGAACCGGTGCCCGAGGTGCTGCCGCGGTACGTACGGGAGGCCCCGGACGGCGAGCTGGCGGCGCGCCGGGAGTGGATCGACCACTGCTACGCGGCCGGCACCGTCGAGGAGATCGTGGACCGGCTGCTCGGCACCGGCGTCCCGGAGGCCAAGGAGGCCGCCGAGACGCTTCTCGCCAAGTCCCCCACCTCGCTGAAGGTCACCCTGGCCGCGCTGCGCCGGGCCCGGGGCCTGGGGCCGCTGGAACGGGTCCTGGACCAGGAGTACCGCGTCTCGTGCGCGGCCCTGGCCACGCCCGACCTGGTCGAGGGCATCCGCGCCCAGGTGATCGACAAGGACCGCAGGCCGCGCTGGTCCCCCGCCACCCTCGCCGAGGTCACCGACGCGGACGTGGCCCGGTTCTTCACACCGCTCGGCGACCGCGAGCTCGGGCTCGCCGGCGGCTTCCCGCAGGAGGTGCCCTGGTGAGCACGGAAACGGCGTACGGGAACGCGGGGCCCGCCACGGTCGGGTTCGTCGGGCTCGGGAACATGGGCGGGCCGATGGCGGCCAACCTGGTCAAGGCCGGTCACCGGGTGACCGGTTTCGACCTCGTACCGGAGGCGCTGGCGACCGCCGCCGAGGCCGGCGTCGAACCCGCCGGCTCGGCGACCGCCGCCGTGACGGACGCGGACGTGGTGATCACCATGCTCCCCGCCGGACGGCACGTCCTGGCCCTCTACGAGGACCAAGGGCTGCTCGCGGCGGCCCGCCCCGGCACCCTGTTCGCCGACTGCTCGACCATCGACGTGGCCGACGCCCGCGCCGCACACGAGGCCGCCGTACGCGCCGGCCACCAGGCCCTGGACGCACCGGTCTCCGGCGGCGTGGTCGGCGCCCGAGCCGGCACCCTCACCTTCATGGCGGGCGGCGGCGCGGCCGAGTTCGCGCGGGCCGAGCCGCTGCTCTCGGCGATGGGCAAGAAGGCGGTGCACTGCGGTGCCGCGGGCGCCGGACAGGCCGCGAAGATCTGCAACAACATGATCCTCGGCATCTCGATGATCGGCGTCAGCGAGGCGTTCGTCCTCGGGGAGAGCCTGGGCCTGACCCACCAGGCCCTGTACGACGTGGCATCCACCGCGAGCGGGCAGTGCTGGGCGCTGAGCGTCAACTGCCCGGTGCCCGGCCCGGTGCCGGGCAGCCCCGCCAACCACGACTACCGGCCGGGCTTCGCGGCGCCGCTGATGGCCAAGGACCTGGGCCTGGCCGCCAACGCGGTCCGCTCGGGCGGCGTACAGGCTGAACTCGGCCTGCGTGCCGCCGAGTTGTTCGCGGCGTTCGCCGAAGGCGAGGGCGCGTCGGAGGACTTCTCCGGCATCGTCCGCACCATCCGGCAGCGTTCCGGCACCGGCAGGCCCGCCGCACAGGAAACCGAGCAGAACGGAACGACGACCGCATGACCGACACCACCCCGCGCACGGACGACCGTACGCAGCCGTACGAAACGATCCTCGTGGAGCGCACCGGCCGTACCGCCACGCTCACCCTCAACCGCCCCAAGGCGCTCAACGCCCTCAACCTCCAGGTGATGAACGAGGTCGTCACCGCGACCGGGGAGCTGGACCGCGACCCGGAAGTCGGCTGCATCGTCATCACCGGCTCGGCGAAGGCGTTCGCCGCCGGGGCCGACATCAAGGAGATGCGGCCGCAGTCGTACATGGACATGTACCTCGGCGACTGGTTCACCGCCTGGGACCGGCTGGGTGCCCTGCGCACGCCGACGGTCGCCGCGGTGGCCGGGCACGCGCTGGGCGGCGGCTGCGAGCTGGCCATGCTCTGCGACATCCTGCTCGCCGCCGACACCGCCGTCTTCGGCCAGCCGGAGATCAAGCTGGGCGTCATCCCGGGCATCGGCGGCTCCCAGCGGCTGACCCGCGCCGTCGGCAAGGCCAAGGCCATGGAACTGTGCCTGACCGGCCGCACCATGGACGCGGCGGAGGCCGAGCGGGCGGGCCTGGTCTCGCGGGTGGTACCGGCCGCCGACCTGCTGACCGAGGCGCACGCGGTCGCCGGGAAGGTGGCGGCGATGTCCGCGCCGGTCGCCATGATGGCCAAGGAAGCCGTCAACCGCGCCTTCGAAACCACCCTCGCCGAGGGCGTCCGCTTCGAACGCCGCCTGTTCCACGCGGCCTTCGCCACCGCCGACCAGAAGGAGGGCATGACGGCGTTCGTGGAGAAGCGGGCGGCGGGGTTCACGCACCGCTGAGGCACTCGCGCGGTCGCGGCCCGGCCGAAACGACCTCGCCCCAGGCGCTCGCTGGCTAGGGTGATCCTCTTGAAACCTCAAGGGCATCACCGTAGTTCGCGACTGGGGCGAGGTACCGATGGAAGCACGGGAAACGACGTTCGAGCGGCTGATCCAGGGGGACAACCAGTTCCAGATCCCGCTGTACCAGCGCACGTACAGCTGGGACGCCAAGGACCACCAGCGGCTGTGGGACGACTTGTTACAGCAGGCCGCCGCGGGCACGGCGGACGCGCCGGCCGGGCATTTCCTCGGCTCCGTGGTGCTCGATCCGCGTCCGCCGCTGCCGGACACGGTCCAGCGCTGGGTCGTCGTCGACGGGCAGCAGCGGCTCACGACGCTGATGCTGCTGGCCTGCGCGATCCGCGATCACGTACGCGCCTTCGACGCCGAACGGGCCGGCTACATACAGCGTCGGTACCTGGTCAACGAAGAGGACTACACCGGACTCGACGCCTACCGCCTGCTGCCGACCCAGGCCGACCGGCCGTCCTTCCTCGCCTGCGTGAACAGCGACGCCACGGCGGGCGGGGAGGACAGCATCGGGGCCGCCTACCGGTTCTTCCGGGCCGCGCTGACCGAGTACGACCCGGTCGGCGAGTGGGAGAGGGTACGCCACGTCGACCAGGCGCTGCGCCACCGGCTGACCTTGGTGACGATCACAGCCGGGCCGCAGGACAACGCCTTCCGCATCTTCGAGTCGCTCAACAACACCGGCAAGTCGCTCAGCCAGGCCGACCTGTTGCGCAACTTCGTGTTCATGCAGCTGCCGACCCTCGGCGAGCAGGTCTACGACCGCGTGTGGCTGCCGCTGCAGACCGAACTCGGACCGGAGCGGCTGACCACGCTCGCCTGGCTCGACCTGGTGTTGCAGGGCCAGAGCCGGCTGACCGTCAGCGAGGTCTACGAGGGGCAGCGGCGCCGGATGGGCCGGATCGTGGCCGCGGCCGGCGAGGAAGGGCTGCGGGAGGACCTCACCCGGTTGCGCCGCCTGGGTCACCTCCTCCTGCGGGTCTTCGAACCCGACCGGGAACCGCGCGCGGAGCTGGCGGCGGTCCTGGAGCGGCTGGGGCGGTGGGGCGGCGAGGCGCACTACCCGCCCGCGCTGCACGTGCTGGATCAGGCGGACCGGGGCACGGCGGAGACCGCGCAGGCCGCCGAAGCGCTGAGCTGTGTGGAGAGTTTCCTGGTCCGGCGCATGATCTGCCGGGAACCCTCGCACAGCGTCCGGCACATCCTGGCCGCCGTGCCTTCGGCACTGGAGCGGGACCGGCCACTGCACGAGGCAATGCGGCGCTATCTGTCCGGACCGCGGCGGGGGTGGCCGCGGGACGAAGAGCTGGCCGAGGCGATCCGCACGCAGCCGTTCTACTGGCAGGGCAGCAGCCGCCACCGCGCCTACGTGCTGCGGCGCTTCGAGGAGGACTACGCGTCTCCGGAGCCCGTCGACTTCTCACGTGCCTGGGCGTCGATCGAACACGTCCTGCCGCAGCGGCCGGGACAGGAGTGGCTCGACATGCTGGCCGAGGACGCCGGGGAGGGAGAGCGGCCCGAGGAACTGCACGAGGCGTTGGTGCACACCCTGGGCAACCTGACGCTCTCCGGCGAGAACGCCCGGCTGTCCAACCACCCGTACGAGCGCAAGCAGCAGATCCTCGACCAGAGTGCCCTGCGCATGAACCGGGAGATAGCCGCAGCCGACCGCTGGGGGCGGCGGGAGATCCTGGACCGTGCCGACCGTCTCGCCGAACGGGCGGTGCGGATCTGGCCGGGGCCGCCGTCGAGTGAGGATGCCCGAGACGACGAGCGCTCGGAGTGGCTGCGGCTGCGGAGGGTGCTGGCGGCCGTTCCGGCCGGGAAGTGGACGACGTACAAGGACCTCGGCACGGTCACCGGAGCGGGTTCCGCCCAGACCGTCGGCACCTACCTGGCCAAGCGCGCGGACGTGCCGAACGCGCACCGCGTGCTGACGGCCGGCGGCACGTCCTCCCCCGGATTCGCCTGGCTCGACAGCCGTACGGAATCACAGCAGGAGGCGCTGGAACGGGAGGGCGTCCGTTTCAACGGCGCGGTGGCCGATCCCGGGCAGCGGCTGCTCACTGCCGAGCTGGCCGAACTCGCCGGGCTCGACGCGCCGGAGGAGCGCGCGGAGGACCCGGCAGCGCGGCGCCCCGGTACTCCTCCTGCCGAGCGGCCGGAGAACTTCGCCGCGCTGCTGTGCGCCCACCAGCCCGCTGTGGCCGACGAGTTGTTGACTCTGCTGGGCAAGTGGGAGGCGGAGGGCGGCTGGCTCGGGTACGGAGCCGCCGCGGAGACCAGTTGTGCGCCCATGCTGCGCGAGGGGAGAGGGCCGCAGGGCTGCCTCTGGCCGGTGAGCGTGTACCCGCGTTCGGGGACCGTGGAGGTCGTCTTCGAGTACCTCGCCAAGCGGGAGCCCTTCACCCGGCCCGGACTCCTGGCCGAACTGCGCGACCGGCTTCAGGGCATCCCCGGCGTGATGCTGGACGTCCCCGACGCCGAACTGCCCAGGCGGCGGCCGAGCTTCCCGTTGGAGGCGCTGCGCGGCGACGGGCTGGCGCGTTTCGCCGAGACGCTGGAATGGTTCCGGCAGCAGAGCCTGTGATCTCCGTCCGTCTGTGCAGGACGCCGCGCCGCGCATCCCCGAGGAGCCCCGTGATCGACCATCAGGTACGTGTCCATCCGAGCGCCGCCCGGCTGCCGCGCGAGGAGCAGCTCGCCTGGAAGCTGGCGGCCGTCGCCACCGGTACGCAGGACGCCGGGGACCTCGGCCCCGGCGCGGCGGCGATGGCGGCCGACCGGGTCGTCGACAACGCGGGGGTGGCCGTGGCCGCGCTGCGCCGCCGGCCGGTGGCCGTCGCCCGCGCCCAGGCCGGGCCGCATCCGGGCGTGCCGGGGGCCTCGGTCTTCGGTGCCGGCGGGCTGCGGGTCTCGCCCGAGTGGGCGGCGTGGGCCAACGGCACCGCCGTACGGGAACTGGACTTCCACGACACCTTTCTGGCCGCCGACTACGCCCATCCCGGCGACAGCATCCCGCCGCTGCTGGCCGTCGCGCAGCACACCGGCCGGGGCGGCGCCGACCTGCTGCGCGGCATCGTCGCCGCGTACGAGGTGCACGTCGCCCTGGTGAAGGGGATCTGCCTGCACCGGCACCGCGTCGACCACGTCGCGCACCTGAGCGCCGCGCAGGCGTGCGGCCTCGGCGCGCTGCTGCGGCTGCCGACGGAGGTGGTGTACCAGGCCGTGCAGCAGGCCGTGCACACGACGACCGCGACGCGGCAGTCCCGTAAGGGCGAGATCTCCAGTTGGAAGGCGTTCGCCCCGGCCTTCGCGGGGAAGACCGCGATCGAGGCGGTGGACCGGGCGATGCGCGGCGAGGGTTCGCCGTCCCCCGTCTACGAGGGCGAGGACGGGTTCCTGGCGTGGATGCTGGACGGCCCGGAGGCCGCGTACACCGTCTCGCTGCCGGAGCCCGGTGAGGCGCGGCGCGCGATTCTCGACACGTACACCAAGGAGCACTCCGCCGAGTACCAGGCGCAGGCCGTCATCGACCTGGCGCGGCGGCTGCGGGAGCGGACCGGGCCGCTGGAGAAGGTGCGCTCGATCGTGCTGCACACCAGCCACCACACGCATCAGGTGATCGGTTCCGGGTCCGGCGATCCGCAGAAGTACGATCCGCACGCGAGCCGCGAGACGCTGGACCACTCGCTGCCGTACGTCTTCGCGGTGGCGCTGGAGGACGGCGGCTGGCACCACGAGCGCTCGTACGCGCCCGAGCGCGCCGCGCGGCCGGGGACAATGGAGCTGTGGCGGAAGATCAGCACCGTCGAGGACCCGGAGTGGACGCGCCGCTACCACGACCCGGACCCGGCGCGGCGCGCGTTCGGCGGGCGGGCCGTGGTCACGCTGGCGGACGGCACGGTGGTCGAGGACGAGCTGACGGTGGCCGACGCGCACCCGGCGGGGGCTCGGCCCTTCGACCGGGACGGCTACGCGGCCAAGTTCCGCACGCTGGCCGAGGGCGTCGTGACGGGCGAGGCGCAGGACCGGTTCCTGGCGGCGGCCCACGGGCTGCCAGCGCTGGACGGGCCCGGCCTGGACGCGCTCTTCCCCGCCGTCGACGCCGACGCCCTCGCCGCGTACGACGCCGCGCTCCCGAAGGGCCTGTTCTGATGCTGCACACCCGCACCACCGCGTCCCAGCGCCGCCGCGACCTGCGCGAGAAGCTCGCCTCCGGGCGGCTGCTGCGGGTGCCCGGCGCCCTCAACCCGCTGTCGGCCAGGCTCGTCGAGGAGACCGGCTTCGACGCGTGCTACCTGTCCGGCGCGGTCCTCTCCGCCGACCTGGGGCTGCCCGACATCGGGTTGACGACGTCCACCGAACTGGCCGCCCGCGCGCAGCAGTTCACCCGGGTCACCGGTCTTCCCGTACTGATCGACGCGGACACCGGTTTCGGCGAGCCGATGAACGCCGCCCGGACCGTCCAGCTGATGGAGGACGCCGGGCTCGCCGGGCTGCACTTGGAGGACCAGGTCAATCCCAAGCGGTGCGGGCACCTGGACGGCAAGGCGGTGGTGGAGCGCGAGGAGATGGTGCGCCGGCTGCGGGCCGCCGCCGACGCGCGCCGCGACCCGGACTTCCTGCTGATGGCCCGCACGGACGCGCGCGCCGTGGAGGGGCTGGACGCGGCGATCGACCGGGCACGGGCGTACGTGGCCGCGGGCGCCGACGCGGTCTTCCCGGAGGCGCTGCGCGACGAGGCGGAGTTCGCCGCGTTCCGGGCGGCCGTGGACGTGCCGCTGCTGGCCAACATGACCGAGTTCGGCAAGAGCCCGCTGCTGGACGCCGCCGCCCTGGAGCGGCTCGGCTACAACATCGCCCTCTACCCCGTCACCCTGCTGCGCCTGGCGATGGGCGCCGTCGAGGACGGCCTGCGCACCCTAGCCGCCGAAGGCACCCAGGAGTCCCTGCTGCCCCGCATGCAGACGCGCTCCCGCCTGTACGAACTCCTCGGCTACGAGCAGTACGCGGCCTTCGACTCGGCCGTCCACGACTTCACGCTCCCGCCCGGCGACCGACCCGCGCCGGAGGCCCCATGACCACCGCCCCGCCGGAGCTGCGCGAGGCGGTGCTGCGGCGCACGGGCATCCTGTTCAGCCCTCGCGGAACAGCTCCTTGGCGATGATCGACCGCTGGACCTCCGACGCGCCCTCGTAGATACGGGGCGCGCGGACCTCGCGGTAGAGGTGTTCCAGGAGGTGGCCGCGGCGCAGGGCGCGGGCGCCGTGGACCTGGACGGCCGTGTCCACGGCGTACTGGGCGGTCTCGGTGGCCAGCAGCTTGGCCATCGCGGCACGTCGGGCGATGCCGGTGGCGCCGCTGTCGTACGCGGTGGCCGCCGCGTAGACCAGCAACCGGGCCGACTCCACGCGGGTGGCGACCTCGGCGAGCTGGTGGGCGACGGACTGGAGGTCCTTCAGCGGGCCGCCGAACGCGGTACGCGTGGCGGCGTGCGAGAGGGCGGCGTCCAGCGCTGCCTGGGCCATGCCGACCGCGAAGGCGCCGACGCTGGGCCGGAAGAGGTCCAGCGTGCGCATCGCGACGCCGAAGCCGCGGTCCACCTCCCCCAGGACGTCGTCGCGGGTCACCGGCACGCCGTCGAAGGCGAGGGTGCCGATCGGGTGCGGGCTGAGCATGTCCAGCGGTTCGCCGGACAGGCCGGGGCGGTCGGCGGGGACGAGGAAGGCGGTGATGCCCCGGGCCCCGGCGCCGCCGCCGGTGCGGGCGAAGACGGTGGCGAAGTCGGCCTCGGGCGCGTTGGAGATCCAGCACTTCTCGCCGGTGAGCCGCCAGCGGCCGGCGTCCGGGCCGCCGTCCGGTTCGGCGGCCAGGGCGAGCGCCGCGGCGTCGGAGCCCGCGTCCGGCTCGCTGAGCGCGAAGGCCGCCACCGCGCGGCCCGCGACCACCTCCGGCAGCCAACGTGCGCGCTGGGCGGCCGTGCCGGACTGGACGACCGGATACGTGCCCAGGCCCTGGAGCGCGAGCGCGGTCTCCGCCTCGGTCGACTCCTGGGCCAGCGATTCGCGCAGCAGGCACAGGTCGAGGGCGCGTACGGGCCCGTCGCCGGGGAACACCCGCCGCAGCAGGCCGAGTTCGCCGAGCGCCGCCACGAGCGGGCGGTTGACCCGGCCCGCCGCGCCGCGTTCCGCCAGCGGGCGCAGCCGTTCGGCGGCCAGCGCGCGCAGTTCGGCACACCACTTGCGTTCCTCGGGTCCCAGCGCGAATGCGGTCACGGGGCGGCTCCCTCGTCTCGGGCCCGGGGCGGCCGGGCGGTTCGCTCGGGTCGGTGCGGTGCGGCGCCGCCGGTGCCTTCCCGTACGGCCGCGCCGCCGGACCGTATCGCGCTCTGTTGACTGCCGTCACCAACACGTTACGCTGACGACGGGTCGGCGCGGCAGTACCCGGACGGTTTCCACGGCACTCCCCCACCGGGTTCCGCGCAGGTCCGAGCAGGTTCCGAGCGTCCCCGCCGTCGTCCGCAAGGGGGCAGACCGGCATGGCAGCACGGCCTTCGGCACACATCGACACCTTCGCCCGCGACCACCTACCGCCCGCCGCACAGTGGCCGCGCCTCACCGACCTCGGCTATCCCGCCCGGCTCAACTGCGGCGCCGAACTCCTCGACGCCACGATCGAGCGGCTGGGCGCCGGCCGCCCCGCGTTCCGGGACGCGGCCGGCGCCGTGTGGACGTACGGCGAACTGCGGGAGCGGGTGGACCGCATCGCGCACGTGCTCACCGGCGACCTCGGGGTGCTGCCCGGCCACCGGGTGCTGCTGCGCGGCCCCACCACTCCCCTGCTGGCCGCCTGCTGGCTGGCGGTGATGAAGGCGGGCGCGGTGGCCGTGACCGTGCTGGCCACACAGCGCCCGCACGAACTGGCCACGGTCTGCGGCCTGGCCCGGGTGGAGCACGCGCTGTGCGACGTCCGCTCCCTGGACGACCTGGCGGCGGCCGGCGTGCCGGGGCTGCGGATCACCCCGTACGGCGGCGAAGGGCCCGACGACCTCCTGCGCCTGGCCGGGCGCAGGACCGGCGCGTACGAGGCGGTGGCGACCGCGTCCGACGACGTCGCGCTGATCGCCTTCACCTCGGGCACCACCGGCCGCCCCAAGGGCTGCATGCACTTCCACCGCGACGTGCTGGCCATCGCCGACACCTTCTCCGCACAGGTCCTGCGCCCCACGCCGGACGACGTCTTCGCCGGCAGCCCGCCGCTCGGCTTCACCTTCGGCCTCGGCGGGCTGGTGGTCTTCCCGCTGCGGGCCGGCGCCTCGGCGTACCTGGCTGCCTGGGGCGGCCCGGAGCAGCTGCTGCGCGATGTCGCGCGGCACCGCGTGTCCGTACTGTTCACCGCGCCGACCGCCTACCGGGTGATGCTGCCGAAGCTGGCCGGGCACGACGTCTCCTCGCTGCGCCGCTGCGTCTCGGCGGGCGAGAACCTGCCCGCCGCGACCTGGCACGCCTGGGAGCAGGCGACCGGGCTGCGCATCATCAACGGCATCGGCGCCACCGAGCTGCTGCACATCTTCATCTCGGCCGCCGACGACGCGGCACGGCCCGGCACGACGGGGGTGCCGGTGCCGGGCTTCGAGGCGCGGGTCGTCGGCGCGGACGGCCGTCCGGTGCCGGACGGGACCCCGGGGCTGCTCGCGGTGCGCGGCCCGACGGGCTGCCGCTACCTGGCGGACGAACGGCAGCGGGAGTACGTGCGCGACGGCTGGAACCTGACCGGCGACACCTACGTCCGGGACGCGGACGGCTACTTCAGCTACGTGGCACGGGCGGACGACATGATCGTCTCGGCCGGTTACAACATAGCGGGCCCCGAGGTCGAGGACGCGCTGCTGCGCCACCCAGGCGTCGCCGAGGCGGCGGTCGTCGGCCGGGCCGACGCGGAGCGCGGCCAGGTCGTGGTGGCCCACCTCGTGCTGCGGCCCGGCGTGCCGCGCGGCGCGGAAACGGTGGCGGAGCTGCGCGAGTTCACCAAGGCGGCCATAGCGCCGTACAAGTGCCCGCGCGAGATCCTCTTCCACGACGCGCTGCCCAGGACACCGACGGGCAAGCTCCAGCGCTTCCGGCTGCGCGGCGACGGCACGGGCGGTGCGGGCGGCACGCCGTGACCGGCGGCCGTGGTGCGGGACACCGCCGTACCGCGCCGTGGCGGCTGCGGATACGATCGCGCGCAAAGCGGCCACGGCCCGGCAGCCGTCCGCGCGCGCCCCTGACAGCCGCGGACCGGAGCACGACAAGGCGGGAAACGACCACGTGAGCGACCAGTACGCGCAGCGCACGCCGCGGTCCCTGATCGTCACCTTCTACGGCGCGTACGGGCGCGGCCCGAAGGGCGGTCCCGGCGACCCGCCGGGACCGGTGCCGGTCGCCGCGCTGATCAGGCTGCTCGGCGCGCTCGGCGTCGACCCGCCGTCGGTGCGCTCGGCCGTCTCCCGGCTCAAGCGCCGCGGACTGCTGGTCGCCGCCCGTACGGAGTCGGGGGCCGCCGCGTACGGGCTCTCGGAAGCCGCCCACCAGCTCCTGGACGACGGCGACCGGCGGATCTACGGCAGGCCGTCCCCCCGCCCTTCGGACGGCTGGGTCCTCGCCGTCTTCTCGGTGCCCGAACAGGAGCGCCACAAGCGGCACCTGCTGCGCTCCCGGCTGGCCAGGCTGGGCTTCGGCACGGCGGCGCCCGGCGTGTGGATCGCCCCCGCGCACCTGTACGACGAGACGCGGCACACGCTGGACCGGCTGCAACTGTCCGGCTACGTCGACCTGTTCACCGGCGCCCACGCGGGCTTCGAGCCGACCGCCGACGCGGTGGCGCGCTGGTGGGACCTCGGCTCCCTGGCCGCGCGCCACCACGCGTTCCTCGCCGACCACGAGCCGGTGCTGCGCCACTGGTCAAGCCGGCGCACCGTGCCCGCCGAAGCGGCGTACCGCGACTACCTGCTGGCGCTGGACGCCTGGCGCCGCCTGCCCTACGCGGACCCCGGCCTGCCCTCTCCCCTCCTGCCCGAGGGCTGGCCGGGCGGCCACGCGGCGGACGTCTTCGGCCGGCTGCACACAAAGCTGCGGGCGGCGGGCGCCCGGTTCGTGCGCACGGCGGTGGACGGGCCCGGCCGGATGCCGGCCACCGCCTGAGGCCCGCGCTCAGCGCCTCCTGTGGTGTGCCGCGGCGGCGGCCATCGACCGCGGCCGGGCGGCGGCGACGGTGGAGACGACCTCCTTGAACGAACCGCACATCCGGGTGCCCGCCACCGCCGCCAACTCGCCGAAGCTGCCCACCCCGTACGTGACCGCGACCGGCTCCATGCGGGCCGTGACAGCCATCCGCATGTCACCGACCGTGTCCCCCACGTAGGCGCTCTCCCAGGGCGCCACGCCCAGCTCGGCGGCGGCCCGCAGCACCAGCTCCGGGTGCGGCTTGCCGCGCTTGACCATGTCCTGGCAGACGACCGGGCCCAGCAGGTCGCGGATGCCCAGCGCGTCGAGCAGCGCCTCGGCGCTGCGGGTGCCCTTCGAGGTCGCCACGGCCAGTTCGATGCCGTGGGCGCGCAGCGCGGACAGCCCGGCGGCCACGCCGGGGAAGAGCAGCCGCGGCCCCTCGCGCAGCACCTCGTAGGCGAACAGCTCGCGGTAGCGGCCGATGGCGGCCGCCACGGCCTGGTGGTCCTCCGGCAGGCCGAGCAGCTTGCCGAAGGCCGGCCCCGGGGGCTTGCCGATGGCGGTGGCGGCCTGCCGGGGGGTGACCGAACGGCCCTGTTCGGCCACGACCTTGACCAGCAGCGTGCTGATGGGCGGCAGGGTGTTGGCGAGGGTTCCGTCGAGGTCGAAGACGGCGGCCCTGACGGTCTCGCCGACCGCGGCCCGCTCGGCGCTCCCGGGACGGGGCACGGCTCCCGCTGAATTCCGCATTGCTCGACACCTTCCGATTTCCTGTGGGCCTGGGGGTCTGGGGGTCCGATCGCCGTCCGTGACGCCGTCGGACGCGGGAAGACGTGCCGGTGGTGTCCGTGCCGCGAACGGCGGACGCCGTGGCACACCGGTGTCCGGAAGTGGCGTGTCCCCGCCGGAGCGGCGGCTCCGGAAGAGGCACGTCCCATCGCTCGCCTTCGCAGATTTAAAAACCGCCTGCGCTGTTTGTCAATGCGCCCTACGGCGCCACCCCGTCCAAAGTCCAACGATCCACGTCGACACCCGGAAGCCCGAACTGACAGGCAGGCGAACAACCAGCGAACCCGTTTGCCTCATTTGCACCACGGAACCACCTCAGTAACACAGGTCACACGCCGCCCCAATTATCGAACCGCATGGTTGGTTTTGTATGTAGACTGCGGCGCGTTCGCAGCCGGACCAGAGGAGGACGGACACCGTGCCGACGCAGTATCGAGCGATACAAAGCCGCCAGGCGCTCATCCGATCTGCCGCCCAGACCTTCATCGAGAAGGGCGTGCCCGCCGCCGGCATGGTCGACATCAGCCGGCGGGCCCGCCTGAGCAAGGGAGCCCTCTACTTCCACTTCGCGTCCAAGGAGGACCTCACCCTCGCGGTGCGGGACGAAGCCCTCAACGCGCTCAAGGACCTGGAGCACGAGCTGGCCCGGGCGCCGCACCCGGCCCGCACCGCCGTACGGGACTTCGCGATCGGGCTGCTCGGCCGGGTGGACGCCGACGTCGTCGTACGGGCCGGGCTCCAGCTGCGCCCCGAGACCGCGCCGGGCATCGCCGAACCGGAACTCCAGCAGCGGTGGTACGCGCTCTTCCTGGAGAAGACCACCGCCGACCGGGCGGCCGGGCAGTCACCGCCCGGCGACGACCCCCGGCGCTCCGCGCAACTGCTGGCCGCGCTCGTCGTCGGCCTGCTGAACCTCGGGCAAGTGGACCGGACGTGGTGGGACAAGGACGTCGTCACGGACATCTGGACCCAGTTGCCGCCCGGGGCCCAGGGTGCCGCGCCGGCTCACACCTCCACCAGGACCGCGCCGGTGTGACACCCCCGCGTCAGCTCGCACAGGGCGCGCGGCGCCCGGTCGATGCCCCGCAGCCGGGCGTGGGCGAAGACCAGCGAACCGTCGCGCAGCCCGCGCCCGAACTCCGCCACCCATTCCCGCGGCAGGTCCGGATGGTCGTGCAGAGCGAACCCCCGCAGCGTCACCCTGCGGGTCACCACCAGCGAAGAGTCCAGTTCGACCGGCGCGGCCACGCCCGCACCGCCGCCCAACTGGGCGGAGAGCGCGCCCACCAGCGCGAACCTGGCGCCGGTGCGGGCCGTGGCCAGCGCCGCGCGCAACTGCTCGCCGCCCACGGTGTCCAGCAGGACGTCGATACCGTCCGGCGCCGCCCGGCGCAGCCGCTCCTCGGCCGGGCCGGCGCCGCGCACGATCACGTCGTCGTAGCCGAGCGCCTCCCGCAGATACGGCACCTTGCGAGGAGATCCCGTACTGCCGACGACGCGGGCGGCGCCCAGCCGTTTGGCGAGCAGGGCCGCCATGCTGCCGACGCCGCCCGCCGCACCCGTGACGAACACGGTGTCGCCGGAGCGCACTTCGGCCGCGCGCGTCAGCGCACCCCAGGCGGTGACGCCTTGCGAGAGGTACGCCGCGGGGTCGGGCAGCGCCTCGAGGTCGACGCGCCGGGCCCGCCCTTCCTCCACCGCCGCGAACTCCCGCCAGCCGTACGGATGCACCACCAGGTCGCCGGGCGCGAACGCGCCGCCCGAGGACCGTACGACCTCGCCGACGGCCGAGCCCCACAGCGCCTGCCCCGGCACGAAGGACGGCATCGGCAGTTCGGCGTCGGTCATCATCGAGCACATCGCCGCCGTCACGGCCATCACCCGGTTGCGTACGAGCAGGCGGCCGGGGCCCGCCACGGGCAACGGGGCCTCGGCGAGCGTGAAGTGCTCCGGGGTGAGGGCGCCCCGGAGGCGGGTGGCGAGGCGGATCTCGCGGTGCGTGGCGGGCAGCGGCGGGCGTTCGGCGGTCAAAGCGGTGCTCCCGGTGGGTCGATGGTATCCGGCGGCCCCGGCGGGAGGCTGCCGCCAAGGCGTTTTTCAATACCGCATGGTTGGCTTTTTTCAGGTTTCGAAAATAGACTGACAGACCGGGCTCGTAAGGTTGGCCCCAGGCACAACATCCCCCCAGAGAGCATACGGAGGACGATCGGTGGTCAAGCAGGAACGCGCAGTGCGCACTCGACGTGCCGTCCTCGAAGCGGCGGCCCAGGTCATCGGCACGCGCGGGTACGAAGCGGCCACGATGGCGGAGATCATCCAACGGGCCGGCGTGACGAAGGGCGCCCTCTACTTTCACTTCGCCTCCAAGGACGCCCTCGCGCGCGCCGTCATCTCGGAACAGACCGATCCCTTCATTCCGCAGGTCAGCGAATCGCGACTGCAGGACGCCATCGACTTCACCCACCAGGTGGCGGCAGCCCTGCGGGACGACCCGCTCCTCCAGGCCGGCACCCGGATCGCCGTCGAGACGACGTTCAGTGACGACCCGTTGGTGCCGTACCAGGCATGGATCGACATCATCTCGACGATGTTCACCGACGCCAGGGAGAACGGCGAACTGCTCCCGGCGATCGCGCCGGACCGGGCCGCCGAGTTCTTCGTCTCGGCCTATATGGGGGTACAGCTCTTCTCGCACGCCGCGAGCAGCCGCCACGATCTGCCCGAGCGCGTCACCGCGCTGTGGAAGCACATCCTCCCCGGCCTGGCCTCGCCGGGCGCGATGAGCCACCTCGACCCGCACGGCCGCTCGGTGCGCACCGCGGCCTGAGCCCAACGCCCCCGCGCCCGGCCGCACACCCCGTGCGTCCGGCGCGCCGTCGCGCCCCCGTACCGCCTGCCTCCCCCGTCAAAACCTTCCCGTAAGAAATCCCGTGGAAGCACTAGAAAACAAACCATCCGGTTTGTATCTTAGTCCGCGTTGGTCCGCCACCGAGGCTCACTCTGTCCGAGCAGCGTGAGCCCCACCAGGGAGGGAATACGCATGGCCAGCGCCACGCTCACCGCGCCGTCCACCGCAGCAGACCGCCGTCCGTACGCCGGGAGGGAGCACACCAGCCTCTCGGAGATGCCGCCGCTGACGACCACCGTGCCCCGGCAGTACGTGCACCGGACGGCTGTTTCCGAGGTGTTCCTGACCGACTGGCGACGTGCGGGGAGCGATGCCTGGGTAGTGAGCGCCCAGTGGCCGCGCGCCCACAGTTTCTACAGCCCGGTGGACGGCCTGCACGACCCGATGCTCCTGGTCGAGACGATGCGGCAGGCCAGCATCCTGCTCAGCCACGTGGCGCACGGCGTGCCACTGGACCACCCGATCATCTGGCAGGACCTCCGCTACTCGCTGACCCCCGAGGCGCTGCGCGTCACCGGCGCGCCCGCCGAGGTCGAACTGCACATTACCGATTGCGACTTGGCTTATCGCGGCAAGCGGCTCTCCAGCGCGCGGCAGCAGTACCGCGTCCTGTGCGACGGCGCCCAACTCGCCACCGCGGAGCTCGACTTTTCCTGCCACTCCCCCGCCGTCTACCGCAGGCTGCGCGGCGAGTACAGCGACGTGCAGCGCGCCAACGAACGCAAGCTGGCCCTCTCGGAGCCGGTCGAGCCGCCCCTGGTGGCGCGCGACCGCACCGGTGACGTCGTACTGTCCCCCACCGGTCACGCGAACCGCTGGCAGCTGCGGGTGAACACCTCGCACCCGGTGCTGTTCGACCACCCCGTGGACCACGCCCCCGGCATGCTGATGGTGGAGGCCGCCCGGCAGGCCGCGCACGCCGCCGCGGGCCCCGGTTTCTCGCTCCCCGCCGACATGGAGTGCTCCTTCCACCGCTACGCCGAACTGGACGCCCCGAGCTGGATCGACGCGACCTTGGCCGGGCGCGACGAGCACGACCGCCTGCTTCTCGACATCGACATCCGGCAGCACGGCCGCTCTGTTTTCACCGCCAGGACCGCGAGCCAGTCCATCCGCTGAACCGACGCCGGGGCGGGCCGCGACGGCGCGCCCCGGGTTCCGCCGCTTCCCCCGAGCCCCGCCGCGCGCTGCGGCACCGGCCCGTACGCCCGGGTCAGCCCAGCGTCAAGCGGGGCTTCGGCGCGTCCGTGCGGCCGGTGGGCGGGGTGCGGCTGCCCGCGCGGTACGGCAGCGGCCAGGGGGCGCCGGGGCCGGTGTAGTTCTGCTCGGCCGCCGCGTGCAGGGTCCAGTGCGGGTCGTACAGGTGCGGCCGGGCCAGGGCGCACAGGTCGGCGCGGCCCGCCAGGATCAGGGAGTTGACGTCGTCCCAGGAGGAGACGGCGCCCACCGCGATCACCGGGACGCCCAGGCGGTTGCGGATGCGGTCGGCGAACGGGGTCTGGTACGAACGCCCGTAGTCGGGGCGCTCGTCGGGCACGACCTGGCCGGTCGACACGTCGATGGCGGCGGCGCCGTGTGCGGCGAAAGCGCGGGCGATCTCCACCGAGTCCTCGGCGGTGGTGCCGCCCTCGGCCCAGTCGGTGGCGGAGATCCGTACCGTCATCGGCCGCTCGGCGGGCCAGACGGCGCGCACCGCGTCGAAGACCTCCAGCGGGAAGCGCAGCCGGGCGGCGAGGTCGCCGCCGTAGGCGTCGGTGCGCCGGTTGGTGAGCGGGGAGAGGAAGCCGGAGAGCAGATAGCCGTGGGCGCAGTGGAGTTCGAGGAGGTCGAAACCGGCGCGGGCGGCCGACCGGGCGGAGCGCACGAACTGCTCGCGTATTCCGCCGAGTTCGGGTTCGGTCAAGGCGTGGGGTATCTGGTTGACGCCGGGGCGGTAGGGCAGCGCGGAGGGCGCCACGAGCGGCCAGTTGCCTTCGGCCAACGGCTGGTCGATACCCTCCCACATGAGGCGGGTGGAGCCCTTGCGTCCCGAGTGCCCGAGCTGGACGCCGATGGCGGTGCCGGGCGACTGCGCGTGCACGAAGTCGGTGACGCGGCGCCACGCCGTCTCGTGCTCCGGCGCGTACAGCCCGGTGCAGCCGGGGGTGATGCGGCCCTCGGGGCTGACGCAGACCATCTCGGTCATCACCAGGCCGGCGCCGCCCAGCGCACGGGCGCCGAGGTGGACGAGGTGGAAGTCGCCCGGCGTGCCGTCGCCGTCGGCGGAGTACATGTCCATCGGGGAGACCACGACCCGGTTGCGCAGGGTCAGGCCGCCCAGCTCGAAGGGGGTGAACATGGGCGGCGTGCCGTCCGGGACGCCGGCCTCCTCCTCGACGGCGGCGACGAAGGCGGGGTCGCGCAGCCGCAGGTTGTCGTGGGTGACCCGGCGGCTGCGGGTGAGCAGGTTGAAGGCGAACCGGCGGGGCGGCTGGCCGGCGTACTCCGCGAGCTCCTCGAACCATGCCAGGCTGGCGCGGGCGGCCCGCTGGGTGGAGGCGACGACGGGCTGCCGCTCGGCCTCGTACGCGGCCAGCGCGTCCGGCAGCGCGGGGTGCTCCTCCAGGCAGGCGGCGAGCGCGAGGGCGTCCTCGACGGCCAGTTTGGTGCCGGAGCCGATGGAGAAGTGGGCGGTGTGCGCGGCGTCGCCGAGCAGCACCGTGTTGCCGTGCGACCAGCGGTCGTTGACGACGGTGCGGAACGCGGTCCAGGCGGAGTTGTTGGAGCGCAGCGGACGGCCGCTCAGCGCGTCGGCGAAGACCTTGGCGCACCACTCGGCCGACTCCCGCTCGTCGCAGCGGTCCAGTCCGGCCCGGCGCCACACCTCCTCGCGCATCTCGACGATGACGGTGCTGGCGCCCGCCGCCCGCGGACCGGACCCGGCGCGGGCGTACGGATAGCCGTGCAGCTGGACGACGCCGTGTTCGGTCTCGGCTGTCTCGAAGCGGAACGCGTCGAAGGCGAAGCCGGCGGCGAGCCAGATGTAGCGGCAGCGGTGGGTGGTGACGCGCGGGGCGAAGACCTCGGCGTGCGCGGCGCGGGTGAGGCTGTGCACGCCGTCGGCGGCGATCACCAGGTCGTGGCCGGCCGCGAGTTCGGCGGCGGGCGGGGCCTCGGTGCGGAAGTTCAGCCGTACGCCGAGGGAGCGGCAGCGTTCGTGCAGGACGCGCAGCAGTGTACGGCGACCGAGGGCCGCGAAGCCGTGTCCGCCGGAGGTCAGGGTGCGCCCGCGGTGCACGATGTCGATGTCGTCCCAGCGCACGAACTCCCGCTGGAGCGCGCGGTACACCTGCGGATCGGCGTGTTCGATGCCGCCGAGCGTCTCGTCGGAGAGCACGACGCCGAAGCCGAAGGTGTCGTCGGGGGCGTTGCGCTCCCAGACGGTGATGTCGCGGTCCGGGCGCAGGCGCTTGAGGAGGGCGGCGGCGTACAGGCCGCCGGGGCCGCCCCCGACGACGGCCACCTGGCGGGCCCCCACCCCTACTTCCCCTGCCACTTCGCGGACCGCTTCGCCGTGAACGCGGCGTGGAACTCGGCGTAGTCGGCGCTGTTCATCAGCAGGGCCTGGGTGGCGGCGTCCAGCTCGACGGCGGCGCCCAGCGGCATGTCGAGTTCGGCGGTGAGCAGCGCCTTGGTCTGCGCGTACGCGAGCGCGGGGCCTTCGGCGAGGCGCCGGGCGAGGATGTGCGCCGCGGTGTCGGCGCGCCCTTCCTCGGCCAGCTCGCTGAGCAGCCCGATGCGTTCCGCCTCGGGGGCGCGGACCGGTTCGCCGAGCATCAGCAGCCGGGTCGCGTGGCCGAGGCCGACGACACGCGGCAGCAGGTACGCCGCGCCCATGTCGCCGCCGGACAGGCCGACCTTGGTGAAGAGGAAAGCGAAGCGGGCCGACGGGTCGGCCACCCGGAAGTCGGCGGCCAGCGCGAGCACCGCGCCGGCGCCGGCCGCGACGCCGTGGACGGCCGCGACGACCGGGCAGGGGCACTCCCGCAGGGCCCGTACGACCTGGCCGGTCATCCGGTTGAAGTCCAGCAGCTGCGCGGTGTCCATGGCGAGCGTGGCGCCGATGATCTCGTCGACGTCGCCGCCGGAGCAGAAACCGCGGCCCTCGCCGCCGAGGACGAGGGCGCGCGCCGACCGCTCTCTGGACAGCTCGGCGAGCAGGTCCCGCAGATCGGCGTACGCCTCGAAAGTGAGCGCGTTGAGCTTCTCCGGCCGTGCGAGGGTGACGGTGACGATGCCGTCTTCCCTGGTCACGCGGATGTGCTGCCAAGCGCTGGTGGTACGGGCGGAACCTGTGAACGGGCTCATCGAGCCACTGCCCCCTTCGGCCGGACGGCTGGTGCCGGTACCTTCCTGCGCTTCGAAGCTATCACCGTTGTGTGACTGTCGTCACGAGTGCGCGATAAGCGTCGGCGGGTTCCCCGCGGGCCGTCCGCGCGGTTCACACGTCCGCGGGCACCCTGGCCTCCTCGGCGCCGGCGCCCAGCCGCGAGCGCCGCCGCCCGTACAGGGCGTAGACGACCGCGCCGGCCGCCAGGAAGCCGGCGAACTGCAGCCAGGTCGCCGGGCCCGTGCCGTAGATCAGGTAGCCGCAGAAGGCGATGCCGAGCACCGGGCTGAGCGGGAAGAGCGGCACCCGGAAGCGGCGCTGCAGGCCGGGGCGGGTGCGGCGCAGCACCATGACGCTGACGTTGACCACGGCCATGACGGCCAGCGTGCCGATGGTCGTCAGGTTCATCACGACGTCCAGCGGGACCACGGCGGCCGGGACCGCGAACACCACGGCGACGATCCAGGTGCCCGCCGCCGGCGTGGCGGTCTTCGGTGAGATCCGCTCGAAGACCCGCGGGACGAGCCCGTCGCGGGACATCGACATCAGGATGCGGGTCTGCCCGTACATGACGGCCAGGACGACGGAGGCGATGGCGACGACCGCGCCGAAGGCGATCACGCCGCCGCCGACGGCGGAGCCGGTGACCTGGTTGACGACGAGCGAGAGCGCCGCGGGCTTGTCGCCCACCTCGCCGGCGGAGAGCGCGCCGATGGCGGAGAGGGCGACCACGCAGTACAGGACGGTGACCAGACCGATGCAGATCATGATCGCGGTGGGTACGTTGCGGCGCGGGTTGCGTACTTCTTCGCCCGCCGTGGTGATCGCGTCGAAGCCGATGTAGGAGAAGAAGGCGACCGAGGCGCCGGAGGTGATGCCGGCGATGCCCTCCGGGGCGAACGGCGTGAGGTTGCCGTCCCGGAAGGCGGTGAAGGCGACGGCACAGAACAGGACGAGGACCGCCAGCTTGAGCACGGCCATCGCCGCGGTCGCGCGGGCGCTCTCGCGGACGCCGCGCACCAGCAGCACCGCGGCCAGCAGCATCACGACGACGGCCGGGACGTTGACGACGCCGCCGTCGCCCGGCGGGTTGGACAGGGCGGCGGGAAGCTGCCAGCCGACCAGGCTGTTGAGCAGCTCGTTCAGGTACTGGCCCCAGCCGACCGCGACCGCGGAGACCGAGACGCCGTACTCCAGCAGCAGGCACCAGCCGACGAGGAAGGCGGCGCGCTCGCCGAGGGTGGCGTACGCGTAGGAGTACGAGCTGCCGGACACCGGGATCGCACCGCCCAGCTCCGCGAAGGAGAAGGCGGTGAAGACGCAGGTGACCGCGGCGAGCACGAAGGAGACGAGGACGGCGGGGCCGGCCTGGGCGACGGTGTCGGACAGGCCGACGAAGATGCCGGTGCCGACGATGGCACCGATGCCGAAGCACACGAGCTGGAAGAGCCCCATGGTGCGCTTGAGGCCGTGGCCTTCGCGGTCCGCGCCGGATTCGGCGATGAGGACGTCGGGGGACTTGATGCGCAGTCCGGACGGACGCATGGGGTGGTTCTCATCTCTGGTGGTGCGTGGTGCGTGGTGCGTCGCGCGCGGCGGGGGTGGGCCGCGCGCGGAGCGGGGCAGGGCCGGTGGGTCCGTATCCCGTGATCGGTTCGATGCTACGGCGGGCTCTCAGCCGGCCATGGTGGCGACCAGCACGGCCTTGATCGTGTGCAGCCGGTTCTCCGCCTCGTCGAAGACGACGGAGTGCCGGGACTCGAAGACCTCGTCCGTGACTTCCAGGGACGTCAGGCCGTGCCGTTCGTAGATCTCCTGTCCGACCTTTGTGCCCAGGTCGTGGAAGGCGGGCAGGCAGTGCAGGAACTTCACGTCCGGGTTGCCGGTGGCGCGCAGCACGTCCATCGTGACGGCGTAGTCGCCGAGCAGCTCGATCCGCTCGTCCCAGACCTCCTTCGGCTCGCCCATCGAGACCCAGACGTCGGTCGCGACGAAGTCGGCGCCGTGCACGCCCTCGGCCACGTCCGCCGTGAGGGTGACGCGTGCGCCGCTGTGCGCGGCCAGCTCCCGGGCCCTGGCGACGACCTCCCGGTCCGGCCAGAGGCCCTCGGGCGCGACGATCCGTACGCCCATGCCGAGCAGCGCGCCGGTGATCAGGTAGGAGTTGCCCATGTTGTACCGGGCGTCGCCGAGGTAGGCGAAGGCGGTCTCCGTGAGCGGGCGGGAAGGCAGGTGCTCCCTGATCGTCAGCACGTCGGCGAGCATCTGGGTCGGGTGCCACGCGTCGGTCAGGCCGTTGAAGACCGGGACGCCGGCGTGGGCGGCCAGCTCCTCGACGGTGGCCTGGGAGCTGCCCCGGTACTCGATCCCGTCGAACATCCGGCCGAGGACCCGGGCGGTGTCCTTCACCGACTCCTTGTGCCCCATCTGCGACCCGGCCGGGTCGAGGTAGGTGGTGGCGGCGCCCTGGTCGGCGGCGGCGACCTCGAAGGCGCAGCGGGTGCGGGTGGAGGTCTTCTCGAAGATCAGGGCGATGTTGCGGCCCCGCAGGCGCGCGACCTCCTCGCCCGCGCGCTTGGCGGCCTTCAGCTCGGCCGCCAGGTCGACGAGACGGCAGAACTCCTCGGCGCTGAAGTCCAGCTCCTTGAGGAAGTGGCGGCCCGTGAGGTCTATCGCCATCGGTGGCTCCTAGGTCGCGGCAATCGGAATACTGGAAGTGTATACGACCGTACGCATCCCTATACGGAGCCCGTCCGGCACGGACGTCACACGGGCCCGCCCTTCGGTTTCTTCCCCGGCGCGGGGCGGCCTTCCCCTTATACGGGGTCGCGTTCCACCGGGCAGCTCATGCAGCGCGGTCCGCCCCGGCCGCGCCCCAGCTCGCTGCCCGGAATCGTAATGACCTCGATGCCGCGCTTGCGCAGGAAGGTGTTGGTGGTCACGTTGCGCTCGTACGCCACCACCACGCCCGGCTCGACGGCCAGCACGTTGCACCCGTCGTCCCACTGCTCGCGCTCCGCCGAGTGCACGTCCTGCGTCGCGGTCAGCACCCGGATGCCGTCCAGGCCCAGCGCCGCCGCCATGGCGCGGTGCATGTGCTCCGGCGGGTGGTCGGTGACCTTCAGGTCCTGCTCGCCGGCGCCGGGCTCGATCGTGTACGAGCGCAGCATGCCCAGCCCCTCGTACTGGGTGAAGGTCCCGCCGTCCACCATCGTCATCACCGTGTCGAGGTGCATGAAGGCCCGCCGCTTGGGCATGTCCAGCGCCACGATGGTGCGCGCCGAACCGGCCGCGAACAGGCCGCGCGCCAGCATCTCCACGGCCTGCGGGGTGGTCCGCTCGCTCATGCCGATCAGCACGGCGCCGTTGCCGATCACCAGCACGTCGCCGCCCTCGATGGTCGAGGGGTAGGCCGCCTGCCCCTCCGACCAGACGTTGAAGCCGCCGTTCCGGAAGAGCTTGTGGTGCCGGTAGATCGCCTCGTAGTGCACCGTCTCGCGCTGCCGTGCCGGCCAGCGCATGGCGTTGATCGATACTCCGTCGTAGACCCAGGCGGAGGTGTCGCGGGTGAACAGGTGGTTGGGCAGCGGGCGCAGCACGAAGTCGTCCAGGTCCATCACGTGGAAGCGGACCGAGGTCGGCTCGGGGTGCGCCGCCAGGTACTCCCGCTTGGTCATTCCGCCGACCAGCGCCTCCACCAGCTCGGCCACCGGCAGCTCGTCGAAGGCGGCCCGCAAGTGGTCGGTGGCCAGCGGCCCGTACTCCTTCTCGTGGAAGACCCGGTCCAGCACCAGCGCCCGCGCCTCGGGGGCCTGGAGGGTCTCGGTCAGCAGGTCACCGAAGAGGTGCACCTCGACGCCCCGGTCCCGCAGGATGTCGGCGAAGGCGTCGTGCTCGGCGCGCGCCCGGCGCACCCACAGCACGTCGTCGAAGAGCAACGCGTCCTTGTTGGACGGGGTGAGTCGTTTCAGCTCCAGGTCGGGGCGGTGCAGAATGACGCGGCGCAGCCGCCCGGCCTCGGAGTCGACATGGAATCCCATGCCCCCATCTTCGCTGCTCGGAGCGCGCGGCGGAGGAGAACGGCCCGGCCGCGCCAAGGGCTTCCGCGGCCGGCGGGAGCGGCGCCCGGGGGCGGCGGGCCCGGACGCCGCCGTTCAGCTCGTCGCCGCGAGGACGGCGATCAGCACGACGGCGACGGCGATCACCCCGAGGAGCGTGGTGACCCAGAGCCGGCCGGCCGGGTCGTCCGTAGCGCCGGCCGCGTCGCCGGGGTCGCGGACGGCACGGGCGCGGCGGCCCGTTAGCCGGTGCCCGGGCCCGGCGCCCAGGCCGATGATCCGGCGGACCGGCGGCTCCTCCCGCGCGGGCTGCCGTGTCGCGGCGTCGAACAGCGCCTGCCAGCCCGCCTCGCCGAAGCCGGTGGGCCGGCCGGCCCCGAGCAGGTGCCGCAGCACCGCGCGGCCGGGCCCGTCGTGGTCGGCCCACAGGTCCGGCAGCACCCGCCGCAGCAGGGCGGGCGCGTTGCCCTCCTCGCCGTACGGGCGCACCAGGTGCTCGTACAGGAGCAGGGCGGTCCGCACCCGCATCCGGCTGTCGGGCCCGGTGACCGGGTCCTCGTCGAGGTGCCCGCCGCCCCGGCCGAGGAACAGGTGCGCGCCGAGCACCCCTTCGCAGACGGCCCGCGCCTCGGCGGCGGTCCGGTGGCCGGCGCGGCCGGCGAGCACGTGGGCCACGCGGTCGGCGTGCGCGGCGGGCAGGCCCTCGTCGAGCACGCCCAGGAGCACGCTGTCCGTGCTGTCGTGCAGGTACCGGGCGGCGCCGTCGCCGTCCTGGTGGAGCGCCTCGCGCAGCACCCGGGTGGTCACGGCGCGGGGGAAGCCGGAGCCGGACCTGACGGCGTGGCCGGCGGCCGGTGCCGGCTCGTCGGTCCGCCGGTACGGCGGCCGGCCCTGGTCCTGGTCCTGCCGGAGGTGGTCGAAGACCCGGTCGTCGTGGCGCGCTTCGTCGTGGCGCGCCCCGTGCCGTGTCCCGGCGTCCCGGTCCTGCGGTGTCTCGCGCGGCGGTTCGCGCCCCTCGTCCGCCCGGTCCGCAGGGGTACGGCGGTGGCCCCCGGCGTGGCTGAGCCACTTCAGCGCCTCGTGCACCAGGAGCACCCGTTCGTCGAGGCGTTCCTCTTCGAAGACGTGCCGGTCGGCCAGCGCGCGGCGGGTCTCGCGCAGCGCCTCGTGGTCGTCTCGGCGCTCCAGGTAGTGCTCGACCAGCCGCGCCGCGGCGTCGTCCACCGCGTCGCCGTGGCCGGGCCCGCCGCCGTCGGTGCCCTCGCCGCCGGGGCCGCCGGGCCGTGGCGGGCCGGGGTCCAGGCGGGTCAACTGCTGGTCCCGGGTGGCCGACACGGGCCAGCTCGGGACGAAGACGTACCGGAACGGGCCGCCGTCGCGCGTGTCGTGGGTGGCGAAGGACCAGGACCCCGGCACCGCGGGCCCCAGCAGCCTGCGCAGCCCCCACAGGACGTGGACCGGCCCGTCGCCGCCCGTGCGGTCCAGGACGGAGAGCCGCTGCCTCGGGTGGCGCAGGCGCCCGGCGAGCACCGCCGCCAACTCCTCTGCGTACTCCCCCGTCCGCCGGGTCAGCGCGGGCGCCGCGCGTTCGGCGGCGGTCCGCAGTACCTCGGGCGGCACCCGGTCCAGGGCCGGGCCCTCGACGTCCCGCAGGCTGATGCCGCTGCCTTCCCAGTGCCAGCCGTGCAGGCCCAGGCAGGTGGCGGGGGTCAGCGCCGAGGCGCTGCCCAGCAGGGCGTGGGAGCAGGTGCTGGGGCGGCCGCCGCGGTCCCGGTCGGGAATCCGCCGGATGAGCAGGACCGCTCCCCCAGGCGCCAGGTCCCTGGGCAGCTCCACCCGGGCCAGGCTCTCGCGCGCCTCGTCGCCGGGGACCCGCAGCAGCGGGGCGACCTTGCGGTAGACCGGTTCCAGCCCTTCGCGGCTGCCCGACCAGGCGACCGGGCCCACCCCCGCGCCGCCGACGGCGTGGTGCGCGTCCCAGCGGAAGACGATCTGGTGCACCGTTCCGGCAGCGTTCACAGCCCCACCTCCCGGGGGTCGGCTCCCGGGAGGAGCCCGCACATCGCGAAGACCGAAAGCAGCGGCGACAGCACCCGCCGCGGCCGTACGCCCTGCGGGAAGCCGCCCGCGTCCTCCTGGCCGCCGGTGGCCGACGCGAAGTGCAGGGTGCACCGCGCGCAGTCGCTGAACGGCTTGAGCCAGGCGGGCCCGCCGTGGTGCCGCAGGAAGGCGTAGACGTCGCGGCTCTCCGCACGCAGGGCCCGCGCCGTCGGCCGGGCGGTTTCGGGGGCGGTCAGCCAGCGTGCCACGGCCGGTTCGAACCGGATCAGGTCGCTCTTGCCCACGACGACGGCGGCCGCCGCTTCCACGTACGGCCCCTCGCGCGGCACCCGGTCCAGCACGGTGCCGAACGAGCGGTCGCCGAGGTCGTCCGTGCGCTGTTTGGTGCGTTCGCGCACCGCGTCCAGGTACGGCAGGGGCAGGGCGCGCAGCGGGTCGACGACGAAGATGAACGCGCTGACGGCGGCCAGGAACCGGGTGACCCGGCCGGTGCGCTCCAGGTCCTCGCCCGACAGGTCGAAGAAGACCACCGGCCGGGTGGTGCCGCCCCTGCTGACCAGCAGCCCGTCGGCGAACTCGGCGAACTCGGTCTGCTCGGTGTGCGCCAGCGTCCGGCCCGCCCGCAGCTTCAGGACCCGGTCGTTGAGGTAGGCGCGGTGCGAATCGGTGTGCAGCGGTACGGCCTTGAGCCCGTGGGCGTCCAGCGCGCCGCGTTCCACCTCGCCGATCATCGAGGCGAGCAGATGCGTCTTGCCGGCCCGTGAACTGCCGACGAGGGCCACGGTCAGCGGTTCGCCGTTGGTGAGATAGGGAGCGGGCAGGTAATGCTCGGGCATGCCGGCGGTGTTGCCGCACACCTGGAACGCCTCGCGCAGGGCGTCCTGGCGGCGCAGCGGATTGTGCTCGCCCGTCAGGTCCAGCCGGACGAAGGTGCTGGTCTCGTCGCGCACGTACAGCCGGTCCTCGTCGAAGGAGATCGGGTCGAGGCAGTACGGGCACATCACCGGCCGGGGGCCAGGGGGCATCGGGTACGTGCTCACCGGCGCCCTCCCGTGCCCGGACGGCCGGCGCCGAACAGGGTACGCAGCCCGCGGGCCGGCGGTGTACGCGCGGCCCCCGGCTCCGCCGCGGTGTCGTCGTCCAACCCCAACTCCGTTCTCTTGTGCGCGAGTTCCTCGTCGAAGGCGCGGCGGCCCGGCTCCAGGGGGTCGGCGGGCAGCGGGCGTCCCTGGAGGGGGTCCTGCCGGTTGAGCATCCGCAGCACCTCGACGGGGTGGCCGCGCTCCCCGGCGGTGGCCGCGTACGCGCCGGCCAGCACGCCGAGGGCGGGCAGCCTGGCCAGGTCGCGCGGCGGCCCGTCCGGCTCCCCTTCGCGCCCGGTGACCAGGTGGTACATGACCTGGGCCACGCTCCACAGGTCGTCGCGCGGGTCCGCGGTGCCGCGCCCGGCGCGCTGCTCGGGCGCGGCCCAGGGCGCTTCGCCCAGCGCCTCGCGCGGATGTCCGGCGCGCGTGGCGAGGCAGGGCTCGGGCATCCTGACGTGCCGGCCGTCCCACCGCACGGTGTGCGGGGTCAGCCCGCGGTGCACCACACCGACGGCCTCCAAAAGCCGTACGGCAAGGACCAGTTCACTGCGGATGCGCTCTTGTTCGCGGACCGTGGCCCGGCCCGCGAGCGCCGCCAGCGGGCGTCCGCGCGCGGGTTCGTAGAAGACGAACGGCTCGCGTACGTCCAGGTGGTAGCCGCCGAGCCGGGCGAACAGCCGGTGGTACGGGGCGTCGCCGAACGCCCGGCGCACGGCGAGGCCGACGCCCACCTCCGCCTCCAGCCGGTCACGGGCCCGGTGGTCGCCGCGCGCCGTGTGCGCGAGCCGGTACTGCACGACCCGCCAGTCCTCGCCCAGCGTCACGGGCCTGGCCAGCAGGGGGTGCCGCTGCGGCCCGGCGGGGAGATCGTCCCGGCACACCGCGGGCAGCCGCGCGGGCGTTCCCTCGTCCGTGAAGAAGGCCAGCTCCGTCCGGTCCCGCGCCGGGCGCCCTCCGTTGCGCGCCCCCTCCTCGCGCGCGCCGCCGTCCTCCGGCGCGCGGCCGGGTGTCCGTACCGTGTCCCGCCGGTCCGCCCACTCGTCCATGACGTCCCCTCATTCGCTCGCGTTCGCCGGCAGTCCCGGCCCGGTGGTCCCGCCGCGCAGCCGGACCGTGCGCACCGAGCCGGTGCGCAGCGGCAGCAGCCGGAAGACGCCCGCGTACCGGCCCGCGGGTGTCCACACCAGGTCGTCGGCGCCCGGCCCCGGCCCGTCGGCCGGCAGCGGTTCGTCGCCGTGCCGCGCCACGTCGGGGGCGAAGCGCACCCGGCGCCCGGCGTGCCGGTCGCGGGAGAGGATCCGCCGGTGCTCGGCCGCGCAGAGCGGCACCGTGCCGGTGCCCTCGCCGTGCGCCCGGAGGATCCGGGTGACCCGGTCGGGCGCCAGGCCCAGCAGCACCGCCGGGCCGGGCCGGGCCGCGGGGTCCCGGGCGAACGACGGTGCCGCGGCGACGCCGTCCCTGGCCAGCCGGGCGGTCTCGTCGTCGATCAGCGCCCGCACCGCACGGCCGACCGGGAGCGCGGCGGCCGCGCCGGGGTCGCGCTCGATGGTGCCCCAGTACGGGTCGAGGAGCCCGGCGATGCCGTCGGCGAGATCGCCGACGAGGGTGGCGACCAGCTCCGGGCCGCCGTCGCCCGCTTCGCGCTCCAGCCAGGGCACGGGTACGTCGCCGGGCGGCTCGGCGGGCGGGTCCTGCGGGGCTGTGCCGTGGCCCGCGTCGGTGCCGTCGCCGCCGTCCCCGCCGTGGGCCGGTTCGCGGTCCCAGTCGTCCCAGTCGTCCCAGTCCTGGGCCGTGGCCTCGTACCGGGCGTCGGCGGCGCCGTGGGCCTCGTGCCCGCGGAAGTCGCCGGCCGTCGTGGAACGGTCGTAGGACGGGCCGAACCAGTCGTCGTCCAGCAGGCCGCCGTCCGCCGGGTCGCCGTCCGGCGGACCGTACCCGTCGTCCCGCGCGCCGCCTCCCGCGGCCGCCCCGTTCCGTGCCGCCGCGGGGACCGGGTCGCGGCCCTCCGCGGCGTCCGCCGCGCTGCGGATCATCCCGGCCACCGCCCGCGCCCCGTCGGCGCAGTACAGCCGGGCGTCCGCCAGCAGCCAGTCCTGCGCCACGGCGTCCGCCAGCAGTCCGTCGAGCGCGCACAGCGCGTCCCGCGCTTCGGGGCCGCCGCCCGCCGCCCACCAGTCGTCGAGGGCCGCGGTCCAGCGGCGTACCGCCAGCAGCGGCACCGCGACCACCGCCGCCAGCAAGGTGCTCAGACCGACCCAGGCGGGCACCGCGAGCAGCAGGCCGAGCGCGATGCCGGCGGCCGCGCCCAGCAGCCCGGCGCACGCCTGGGCCGGGGCACCCGACCGGCCGCCGCCGTCGAGATGCCCGTCACCGGTGCGTCCCGGGCGGCGGGCCAGGGCCAGCGCGGTCAGCCCCGCTCCGGCCAGCGCCGTCAAGGGGCCCAGCACCCAGCCGGGCCCCGGCCACAGTCCCGCCGCGGCGGCGGCCGCGCAGCCCGCGGCCAGCTCCGGGCGGGCCGCGCCGGGGACGTCGAACGGCCGCGCCCTGCCCATCCGCCGCGGCAGCCCGGGCGGGCACAGCTCGTCGAGCCGGCCGAGGCGGGCCGCGCTGCCGGTGGGCGTGGCCAGGTCGGCGAGCGCGCCGAGCCGGGCCGCGGTGGAGCGCAGCGGCAGCCGGCGGGCCAGCAGGCCCTGCGCGAAGCCGCGCAGCCCCGGACCGATCCGGTCGCGGGCGGCCTCCGGCACCCGGGGCAGGTCGACGCCGCGTTCGTGCAGCCTTCTGCGCTGCTCCGGGGGCAGTCCGACGCCGTCGCCGTCGCGGAGGGTCTCGGCGACGGTCTCGCGGTACGCGGCCAGTTCGGCGGCGGCCGCGTCCAGGCTCTCCGCGAGGTCCCCGTCACCGGCGGCGGCGCCGCGCAGCAGACCGCCCGCGCCGCGCTGCCGTTCGCAGGCGTCCTCGGCCTCCGCCAGCGCCGCCTCGCAGGCCCGGAACCGCTCGTCCACCTCGCCGCCGGGCCGCCGCCACGGCGCCTGTTCCACGCTCCTGGGCAGTCCGGCGCCGATCAGCGGCGCCAGCGCGGCGGGCACCCCGCCCGCCTCCGGGTCGGCGACCGTGACCCGGCCGCCGGGGTCGTCCTGGCCGACCAGGTCGGCCAGGGCCTGCCGCCAGACGCGGGCGCGCGCGGTGTGCGACAGGTCGTGTTCCAGGACGCGCAGGCCGGGTACGGCCACGCCGTCGGGGATCTCCGCGACCGCGTGCAGGACGGCGTCGAACACGTCCGGCGCGGCGAGGAGTTCCAGGAGCGGGCGCAGCGCGCCCGCGTCCTCGGCGGGGGTGGGGCAGGACAGCAGGCCGCAGTGCGGGTCGAGCACCCACAGCACGCCGACGGCGGGCGGGCGCAGCGGGGAGGGCCGGTCCAGGGCCCAGGGGGTGGGCGCGGGCGGCACCGCGACGCCGTCGCCCGGTTCGGCGGGCGGGGCGCCGACGGCGACGCACAGCGCGTGGCCCGGTCCGTAGGCGAGGACCTGTTCGTACGTGCGCTGGTGGCGGGCCAGGCCGGTGGCGGTGTCCACGAGCAGGAAGCGCACGGCCTGCCGGTCCGGCGTACCGGCCAGGGCGGCGCGGACGGCGCGGTGCAGCCCGTCCGCGCCGTCCGGTCCGGCGGCGCCGTCGCGCAGGTCGAGGGTGACGACCGGGGCGGTGGTGCGGGCGTTCACAGCAGGTCCTCCTCCCTCGGCTCGTCGTCCCACGGGTCGGCCCACAGGCCGGACCCGGGCGGGCCCGCCGGGCCCGGAGGCTCCTTGGTCTCCGCGCGCCCGGCCCGCCCCGCGCCGACCGGCGCCTCGTCCGGGCCGGGGTCGTGCGGTACGGAGCGGTCCGGGCCGGGGTCGTGCGGGCCCGGCTCGTACGGCTGCGCTTCCCTCGCCCGCGGCACCCCGCCGGGCTGGTGGCCGTCGGGCTGGTGGCCGTTGGCCTTGCGCAGCCGCGCCGGGGCGGCGCCGGACGCGCGCGCCTGTTCCTGCGCCAGCGCCAGGGCGCGCAGCGAAGGCCGGTTGGCCCGCAGGCTCCTGGGGAAGCGCAGGTCGAGCGCGCCGTCCAGGGTGGTGGTCCAGAAGTGGCGCAGCGGGTCGATCCAGTCCCTGGCGTCCTCGTCCAGTTCGCGGGCGCGCCGCCGCAGCCGGTCCGCCTCCGCCGGTGCCACCCGGCGCAGGAAGGTCCAGAACAGCGGGTCGGGCTCCCTCGGCGTGGTGCTCAGCCCCTCCGGCAGCGCCTCCATCAGCACCGAGCAGAAGTCCTTGACCGCCGACCCGGCATCCAGCAGTGCCCAGCGCTCGTAGGCGCGCAGCAGATCGGACCAGCTGGAGACGTCCCGGTCGTACGGCTGGAGGGCGAGCGTCATGGTGGCCGAGTCGCCGCCGCGCAGCCGGAAGCAGACGCTCTCCGGGGACAGGGGGTCGCCGGTGGTCTCGACCCGGCCGTTCCACATCGCGCACAGCATGCGCTGGAGCACCCGCTGCCGGTCGCTCTCCGTGCTGGCCAGCCAGGAGTCGCGGTAGCCGGTGCGCTGGCGCCACTGGAGATGGTCCTCGCGGCCCTCCCGGTCCCTGGCCCGGCCCCACAGCCGCAGCACCTGCCGTACCTCGGAGATGTCGGTCAGGCTCATCTCGCTGCGGAACAGCACGACGGTGATCGACTCGGTGACCACGGCCCGGAATTCCGGCGGCAGCCGGTTCTCGTCGCGCGGCAGGAGCAGCGACTGCTCCAGGAAGCGGTCCACGCTGCCCTTGGCCTTGGTCTGCGGGCGCACGATGAGGGTCTTGAGCTTTCCGGTGCCGTCCGGGGTGAAGCCGGCCGGCAGCAGGCCCGCGAGCTGGGAGCGGAACTGCTCCAGCCACTTCTCGTCCACCGCCTCGGCGGACTCCTCGTCCCCGGACGCCGCCGCGAGCAGGTCGCCGAGGGACGGCAGCAGCGGCCGCTCCTGGTGGACGCCCGCCTCCCCGAACAGCTTCTTGATGCGGGCCTCCAGGACCTGCTTGACCTCCTTGACGGCGGCGCGCGGCGAGCGCTGGACGGCTTCCAGCGCGCGTTCCCAGTGCTGCGGTTCGACGATGCGGGCGAGCAGCACGGCCTCGTCCTGGTTGTCCGCGATGCCCTCGCGCTGGAGGAGGCGGGTCAGTACGTCGTCGTAGAAGGCGTCGAGCGAGTTCTGCGGCGGGAGCAGGTACGAGACGCCCGTGCGGTCTTCGCGGTACAGCTCGCGGCGCCGCTCGCGGAACAGGCCGTTCTCTTCCTCCTCGTGGTCACGGAACGCCCGTACCAGCGCGGACAGTTCCTTCATCGCGCGGTCGGCCAGCGGCCGCCAGCGCGGCTCCTGCTCCTTCCACCGGGCGTGCCACACCCGGCAGGCCGCCCAGCGGTACCAGGCGTCCTGCTCCTGGAGGGCGGCCTCCACCTCGGGGTCGCCCCAGCGTGCGGGCACCACGCCGCCCATCCGGCGGCCGATGCGCGGCACCTGCGGCGGGCTGGTGTCCACGCCCTCGGGGCGCTGCGGGCGGTTGCGCCGGTTGTCGAGCATGCCGGAGAAGCCGGCCTGCGCGACCCGGTCGCGGTCGCCCGGATTACCGGTGAACACCCGCTCCAGCCGGAACGGGTCGTGCTGCTTGAGCATGGTGAGCAGGCCACGGCGCGGGTTGAAGCGCTCGGCCAGCTCCACCGAGCGGCGGTCCAGCTGCCGGTCGAGCGAGGCGAGCTGGTCCTCCATGTCGCCGACCCGGTCGCGCAGCGCCGTGCCGATGGCCTTGGCGCCCTTGGGCACCGGGTCGGGCGCCGGCACCTCCAGCGCGTCCCTGGCCCACACCTCCTCCACGCCGGACTCCTTGAACGCCTCGGCGACCAGGCCGCGGTGGCTCTCGCCGCCCTGGCGCGCCCGTTCGGCCAGGCCGCGTACGGCGCAGGCGAGCATGCGGGCGGCGACGATCTCGGCGAGTTCGTCGACGGGCACGGTCATGGAGGCGGCGAGGCTGGTGGACATGCCCTGGAGGCCGATGCCGGTGGCGGCGGCCGCCGACCGGCTGGTGCCGCGGTTGACGAAGCTGGCCGCGAACGACTGGTAGGCGTCGTCGGCCCGGCCGCGGGTGTTCTCCTCGCCCAGATCCGTGCCGATCAGCGAGGTGACCATGGCGGTGATGGAGCGGCGCAGGTCCTCGGGGCGCATGCCGGCGGTACGGCTGAAGAGGAACGCCGTCTGGACGGTGGAGGTGCGCAGGCTCACCGGCACCATCTCGGGGTACTTCACGCTCAGCGAGCCGCGCTGTGCCACGTCGCCGAGGTCGGCGGTGGCGTCGGCCGCGTTCTGGTCGTCGACCAGGTGCGAGAGGTCCACCAGGGCACGTGCCGCGTTCAGTTCGGCCTCCCGGCCGCCGCCGGACTCCGGCGGGAACGCCGAGGGCATCACGACCAGCGGATAGATCTTGGCGCCCGGCAGGTTCACCGAGTGGAAGGCGTGCCCGAGCAGGTGCAGGAAGTCGTAGAAGATCCCCGCGCCCGTCCCGCCCGCGACGGAGAACGCCACGAACACGTCGTAGCCGCGGATCTGCCCGCCGCCCAGCTCCTGGAGGTCGCCCGCCGACTTGCTGAGCGCGTCGATCGCCGAGCGCAGCGGGCCGAGTACCTGGTCGGGCCCGTTGCGCATGGTGGCGAACAGCGCGGCCCTGCCCACGGTGGGCAGCTGCCCCGCGCCGGTGTGCAGCGGGGAGACCCGGGGCTCGTCCACCCGCGGCGGCAGCCAGCCGGCGGTCTCCTCGTGCTGGGCGATCCGCAGCATGCGGGTCATCTCGGGCGAGTTGTCGTAGGTGGGCAGCAGGTTGTGCACGGCGCGTGAGGTACGGGCGTACGCGGCCGCCTCGGGGCCGCGGGCGCTCAGGTGCGGCAGCCGGTCGAGTTCGGCCTCGCTGAAGTCCGCGTACACGAATTGCAGGCAGTCCGGCAGCTGGAAGGGAACCCGTTGTTTGCCGCGGCCGACCAGGTCGGTACCGTCCGGGCCGCACAGTTCGCGGCGCAGGTTCCGCTCCAGTTCGGCGCCGATGCGGGCGCCGGTGCCGCCCAGCCCCACGAACAGCATGGGCTGGTAGATCTTCATGGTGTCGCTCCCCTCGTCCGCCCGTCGGGGGCGGCCTGTGCTGCTTCGGGTGGTGCGGTCCGCGGTACGGGCGGGCGGGCGCCCGTACCGGGGGCCGGTGGCGCGGGCGGCGCCTCAGAACGCGGAGTCATACCCGGCCGATCCGCCGGCCGTGCCCGTCCCGGCCTGGCCGGCCGGCCTGGCGGTGCCGCCGGCCGAGGGGCCGGGCGCGCTGCGGGGGCCCGGCACCCGGCCCGGACGGCGCCCCGGGGAGGTGCGTTCCCGGCCCTGGCCGCGGCCGCCGCGCACGAACAGCTCCAGGTCGTGGTCGAGCGCGACGGGCGCGCCGCGCGGCACCGGCTGCTCGCCGCCCTTGGGTGCCCGCAACCGCAGCCCGTCGCCCTTGCGCAGCAGCCGGTACGCCTGTGCCGCGCGCGCGTCGCGGCGGCGCAGTCCCGGGCGGGCCGAGGCCGCGCCGTCCACCACGAAGCAGAACACCTTCGTCCTGGCGCCGCGTACCTCCAGCTCGCCCAGCGTCTTGCCGTCCCTGCGCAGTTCGACGACGATCCCCTGCAACGAGCCCTGGATGCCGCCGTACCAGACGCGGACGGCGATGACGGCGGCCGCCGCGAGCAGCAGCCCGGCACCGACCACGACCGCCCACCACCACCGGTCCCACCAGGTGGGCGCGGGGGTGACGGTGACGGTCAGGAAGCCGGAACCGACCTCGCGGCCGCCGTCGGTCAGGTCGGTGACGGTGACCCGCCCGCCGGCGTCGCCCGCCGGGGTGCCGCCGCCGAACGACACGGTGAAGGGCACCGGCCGCTGGGCGCCGGGCGCGACCGTGACGGTGGCCGGGCCGACGCGCAGCGCGGCCGCCGCGGACTGGTCGGCCAGGCCGAGCCGCAGCGTGTGCGGGCGGCTGTCGTTGTTGCGGGCCACCAGCTTGCCGCCGACCGTGCCGCCGGGGTGGACGCCGTGGCCCTCCAGCGTGACGCCGGCCGTCACCAGCGCGGGCCCGGAGGACACCCGGGTGTGGTAGGGCCGCCGGTCGCCGGTGACGCCGGGCGCCGCGATCGCGCCGGCCAGCCGCAGGGCGCCGGTGGCGGTCTTCGGCACCGTCACCGTGCCCCCGTACAGGACGTCGTCCGGCTTCTCGTCGTGGCTCCTGCCGTCGTCGCGCAGCGGCACGTCCACCGGCTCGAAGCCGTCGCCGGACAGCTGGGCGGCGGCCCGTACGCCGGCCAGCAGCCCGGGGTCGGTGATCACCACGCCGCGCCGGGTCTGCAGGCGCATCCGTACGGTGACGCTCTCGCCGGCCCGTGGCGCGGACGGCTCCAGCGTCACCGACGAGCGCAGCACGCCCTGCCAGATGGCCCGTACGGTGGCCGGCTGGTCGCGGTGGCCCTCGGGCGCGGACAGTTCCACCCGCCACCGCCCCGGCAGCGGGTCCTTGACCCGCAGCGCCTCCACCGGCCCGTCCTGGCCGCTCACCTCGAACCGCGAGCCGTCGGCCTCCCCTTGCAGGGGCACCTCACGGCCCTTCGGGTCGAAGTACCTGGCCCGCACCTTGGGGTCGCGTTTGGTCACCGTGATCGAGCCGTCGGTGGCGATCGGCGGGATGGTGACGGTCAGCTCGCCCGGGGGCTTGCCGCTGGTGCCCTGCTCGACGCGGGCACAGCGGGCGGCCGCGAAAGCGCCCTGCAGCGCCTTGTCCACGTCCGCCGCGCCGTCGACGACCTCCGGCCGCGGGCGGGACCCCGGCAGGTCGGCGCAGCCGTTGCGGTATCCGGCGTCGGCCATCTCCTGGAGGGCCTGCTTGTCGATGCCCTTGCCGAAGCCCAGCGGCCAGATCTGCACGTGCTCGCGGCGCGCCTGGGCCAGCACCTCGCGCAGCTGCTTCTCGCCCTCCAGCTGCCGGGCGTCCGGGTCGGCGCCGTAGGCGGGGCTGTCCTTGACGTTCAGCTTGCCGTCGGTGAGCAGGAACACGACCTTGGGCGTTCCCTCGACGGCGCTCTCGCGCAGCCGGGCCAGGGCCTGGGACAGCGCGGCGGGGAAGTCCGTGCCCGGGCCCAGGCCGTTGCCGGCGCGGTCGTTGAGCCGGCGGGCGCAGTCGCTGATGCGCTGCCGTCCGGCGGCGTCGACGACGGTGGGCGGGCAGACTTCCCGTACGGGCTGCTGCCCCTCCTTCTCCGCGCTGCCGAAGCCGATCACGCTCGCCCTGGACCGCTCGGAGATCTCACCCTGGCCGATCAGCGCGGCCGCTTCGGCCTCGCGGGCCAGCGCGTCCTTGTCGATGCTGGCCGAGGCGTCCACGACGACGGCGAAGTCGACGGGGGCGGGCCCGGCGGCCGGGGCGGCGGGCGCGGACGCGGCCCGGGCGGGCGGCGGGCCGACCGGCACGGCCGCGCACAGCGCGGTCAGCGCCGCCACGGCCGCGCGGCGCACCCCGCTCACCACAGCCCACCGGCCAGGGCGCAGGTGCCGCCGGCCGCCAGGCAGCCGACTCCCCAGCGCAGCCAGCGGTACTTGGTCCCGAGGATGCGCCCGAGAGCGCACGCCTGCTCGACCGCCCACAGCGCGGTGTCCCGGCCCGCGAGGCTCACCCGCGGCAGCAGCGCCTCGGCCGAAGCGCCCCTGGCCAGCTGCGGGAAGAACGTCAGCCGGCCGTCCGCCGAGGTGCGGGTGCGCGGCAGCACGGCCGCCACGAACATCGCTATGCCGGCCGTCCACAGGACGGTGCCGGCGAGCAGGAGGGCGCCGCCCTCGGCCGGCGTCGGGAGCCGCCCGTCCCGCCCGAGGAGCAGGACCAGCGCCGCCGTGGCCCCCGTCATCAGGACGGACGCCTTGGTGTCGGCGCGGCTGATCTCCTCCCGTACGGCCTTCAGCAGGCGTTCGGCCACGAAGTCGGAGCCGGCGCCGGGCGCGGGGGCCCGGCAGGAGCAGGAGCAGGTGCTCATTCGTCCCCCCAGTCCAGGCCCCGGCCGCGGCCGCCGCGCGGCGCCGGGCCGTCCCCGCGGTCGTCGCGGAACTCGTCGCGGAAGTCGTCGGGCCGGCCGGTGGGGTAGTCGTCGCGTTCGGCGGCGGGCTGCACGCGGTCGGGCTCGTAGACACGGCCGAGGTCGTCGTCCCCCTTGCCGTACGGATCGTCCTTGCCGTACGGATCGTCCGCGAGGTCCGGATCCGGGTCCGGGTCCTGTGCCCAGTCCATGCGCTGCCGCTCCCGTACCCGTTCGCGCTCGGTGTGGTGCTCACCGTCCTCCAGCGCGCGCCGCCGCTGCGGCTGCTCCAGGAAGGTGTCGGCGGCGCGCCCCACCACCCCGCTCGTGGTCGAGCGCAGGAAGTCGATGGCCGCCAGGGTCTGGTCGTTGAGGTCCTGGCGTTCGATCAGGCCGCCGTCCACGAAGCGGAACACCGTTTCGATCGACAGGGCCCGCTCCTCCCTGCGCTCCTGGAGGATGGCCTGGTGGATGTCCCAGGCGCGGGCCTTGTCCCGTGCCATGAACCAGGCGATCCGGCTGTCGTCGCTGCCACTGAGCACCTGTTGCAGCTCGGTGGCCCTCATCCGCGTCAATTCCTGTTCCCGCCGTTCCCTCTTCAGTTCTTCCGCGTGCTGCCGCCGCGCCAGGTCGCCCTCGTGGTCGATGGCCGTGCGCTGCCGCTCCGCGCTGATGCCGCGCTCGCTCAGGTCGATCCGTACGAAGACGTCGGTCTCCAGGCCGAATTCCTCGCCGGGGCGCAGCCCGGCCAGCTCGCTCTCCACCGCCCGGTCCGCCTGTTCCGCCTCGCTGATGCGGTAGCGCCTGGTCACCCCGCGCAGCGCCTTGAGCAGCACCGGCGAGAAGTGCTCCGCGAGGTCCCACACCCCGGCGCAGGCCGCCGCGTACGCGTCCACGACGCGCCAGCGCACCTGCACCTCGGCGCGGAAGGACTCCGCGTCGCCGGCCGCCGGCAGTTCGGTGCGGAACTCGGTCAGATGCCAGCCCATCCGCACCTCCATCACCGTGAAAGGCCCTCTGAACAGCGGCTTGTTGACGTCCTCGCGGCGGTCCGGCCACACCACGCTGTAGCCGCCGTTCTCGTACCTGAGCACCGCGGCCACCTGCATGCCCGGCCGCCGGAAGCGCCCCGCGGGCACGTACTCCCGTACGAGCGGCCCCCGCACCGCCGCCCCGGGTCCCGGTCCCTGGCCGTGCCCTGCCGGCGCGGCAGGGCACGGGGCCTGCCCGTAGCCGTATCCCGCGCCGTTCCCGCCGTCTTGCGTCATCGTCGTCCCTCTCCTTCCAGCACCGCCCGCATCCGCGCGGCCGCCCGGGGGGCGAGCGGTTCGTCACTGTCCCGCTCCAGCCGGGCGACCAGCAGCAGCAACCGGTCCCGGTCCCGCCGGTCCCACACCAGCCGCGGCAGGAACGCGCACAGCACGTCGAGCTGCCGCGGGTCCTCGGCCGCCCGCCGCATCCAGCGGGCCGTCTGCTCCTGCGCCGCGGCGCCCGCCCGTGCCGTGTTCAGCGCGCTGCGCACCAGGTCCGCCAGCCAGGGCGCCCGCTCCGGGTGGGCCGCCGCCAGCGCCGCGGCCAGCGGCCAGGAGGCGTACGGCTCCAGGGCGGGGCTGTCCTGGAGGCCCCACAGGTGGGAGGTACGGGTGGACAGCGCGCGCAGCACCACCATCAGCGCGAGGTTCTGCCGTACCTGCCGCCGGTCGTTGAGCCAGCGGGCCAGCCGCCTGAGCACGACCTCGGGCTCGGGGCCCGCCAGCAGCCGCACCACGCTGTACGAGGCGGCGTCGGCGGGCTTGCCGTCGTCCCGGCAGCCGATCCTGGCCAGTTCGTCCAGGGAGCCGGCGACCGAGCCCGCCACCATGCCGTAGCCGTGTGCGAAGGCCGCGGTCTCGCAGGCCGGCTCGTCCCCGCCGCGCGCCCAGTCGCGCAGCAGGCCGCGCACGGCGAGCCGGACCTGGGGGTCGCGGGACGCCTCGGCCAGCGCGGTTGCCGCGGCCATCTGCTGGACCGGGCTGTCGGCGCGGGCGAGCGGCAGCAGCAGTTCGGAGAACCCGTACAAGTAGTCCCAGGAGCACAGGACGCCGGCGGCGATCGCGGCGCGTACCCACATCTGGGGGCGCTGGTCGTCGCAGAGCGACCGCAGCCAGCGGGTCAGCGGGCCGCGCACGTTGTGGTAGCCGTCCCATGCCTCGTACAGGACGGCGGTGGCCAGCCTGCGTCCCTGGAAGCGGGCCACCCGTACGGGGATGGCCGCGTCGCCCAGGTCCTCCACGCCCCGGCCGGGCACGGCACGCGCCGCGGCCAGCCGGGCCGCCGTGTGCGCGGTGAACAGCGGCCTGCCGGGCGCGTACTGGGGATCGAGGGTGACCGCCAGCTCCCAGGCGAGCAGTTCACCGGACTCCGTCACCAGGCTGTCCGCCGAGCCGTTGAAGACGGCGAGGGACAGCCGCAGCGCGGCGGCGCGCAGCGCGGGCAGCGCCTCGGGCAGGGTGCCGGGGCGGTCGGCGCCGGCGAACCACTCCTGCGCCTGGCGCGGCGCGAACCACCGGCACTCCCGCAGGAGCCGCGCGTCGTCGGCGTCGCCCTTGGCGTGTGCGCACAGGTGGGTGGCGAGCCGGGCGGCCTCCCCGGGGCGCAGCTCGTCCAGGCCCAGGGCCTCTTTCACGTCGGCACGTCCGGCGTTGGCGTGCGCCAGGTGGCGGATCGGTACGGGCGCGTCGGCGAGCAGGTCCGCCACGTGGCGTTCGAGGACGTCGGCGGCGGGCGGTGGCACGCACAGCGCGCCGTAGCGGCCGCGCACCAGCCGGTCGGCGAAGTCGCCGCTGCCCACGATCAGCACGCCGTACGCCCCGCGCCCGGCCAGCAGGGCACTCAGCCGGTCCAGGTGCAGTTCGGTCGGGCGGCGTTCGGCGCCGCTGTTGCGGTCGGGTCCGGTGTGCGCGCCCGGTGCCGTACCGGCGTCCTCGGCAGGCAGTTCGAGGAGGTAGCCGCGGCCGGCTTCGAACTTCTCCTTGTCGACGCTGCCGAGCGTGGTGGACGGGTCGAGGCGGGAGACCCCGGCGGCGATGTCGTGGAGGAGGGCGAGGCCCGTCGAGGCGCGGCCGGTGCCGTGTTCGCCGCACAGGGCCAGCAGGTGGGTGCGCTCCAGCCGCGTCTTCATCGCGTCGTAGCCGGGGGCCCGGCAGTAGACCCGGTCCAGGTGCTCCAGTTCCTCGGCCGGCACCGGCCCGTCGACGAAGACGTCCTCGGCGCCGACCCGGACCTGCGTCTGGTAGAAGGTGTTGCCGTCGTAGATCTGGTTGTCGCCCTCGACGTGGAGGTTGGTGCGGGCCTCCCTGGCGGTACGGGCGCCGCCCGCCTCGCCCGCGCCGCCCAGCGGGCTGCCTTTGGGGGCGTCCAGGCGGGGCTTCTCCTCGGGCGGCTCGCCGCCGGCCCCCTTGCCGTCGTCCTTCCCGTCCTTCCCGTCCTTGCCCCCCTTCCCGCCGTCCTCGTCCCGGACGCCCGGCCTGCCGTCGTTCTGCGGCGGGGGCTGTTCGCCGCCTCCTGCCGTCCCGTCGTCCGTGTCGGTCACCTGCCACCGCCTTCCGTGGCGCTGCCGGTCTCCGGGTCGGACGCGGTGCCGCGGACACCGGTGAAGTCCCCGTTGAAGGTGTTGCCGTCGAAGATCTGGTTGCTGCCGCCGATGTGCCCGAAGTGGTACTTGGCGGCGTACTCGGGCGGCGGGGCCGATCCCTCGTGTTCCGCCCCGCCGCCCTGCTCCGGCGCCGGGCCCCGGGCCGTGTGCACCCCTGTCACGCGCGGCCGGTCCGGTGCCGGAAGCGGCGGGTACGGCAGCCGGGGGACGTGGAACCACGCCTCCGTGTCCGTCTCCTTCTTCGAGACCCGGGCCTTGCGGTAGTGCTCGGGCTCGATGCAGGCGCCGCCTTCCGCCACGACGTCGTGGTACAGCGAGTCGGACACCACGAACAACAGCGGTGCCCTGCGGGCGAGTTCGATGACGTCTCTGGCCGTGTCGCTGTCGCACAGCCGGCAGGTGAGGTCCACCGCGCGCCCCGCCAGCCCTCTGGCGTCCTCGGCGACGGGGCCCGCGTGCATGGCCACGCGCATCCGCAGCGGCTCGGCGCGTCCCTCGTTCTCCTGGCGCAGCCGCTGGTAGACCCCTTCGAGCCAGGGGCCGACCAGGTGGGCGGACGGTACGCCGGGGGCGAGCGCGACGAGTACGCCGTCCCCGCGGTCCTCCATGCGGAAGGAGCGCTCGCCGACTCCCGCGGCGTCGAACCCCGACGCGAAGACTTCGTACATCGCCTCGCGCATCCGCAACTTGGCCCGCAAGCCCAGCCGTCCGGATCCGCAGACGTCTCCGTTGACGACGAGTCGGTGCAAGGCTTCCGTGCTCACTGGACCTCCTGGATCGTGCCGACGTGCAGCAGCATGGCCGGGGCGGGGAGTGGTGGCTGTAGCCGTTTACACAGCGGGCGGGGATTCCCCGGTACGTCCGGAGGCGGCGCCGCCGACCGTGCGGCCCTCGGCGAGCAGCCGCAGCAGCGCGAGGTCGAGCACCGCCAGCCGCCGGGGCCCGGTGCGCACGACGCCCTGCTCCCGCAGCAGCCGCAGCGCCTTGGCCACTGCCTCCCTGGTGGAGCCGACGGCGGCCGCCAGGTCGTGCTGGGGCAGCGGCAGATCGACGTGCACGCCGCCCGCCCCGGCGCGCCCGGTGCGTTCGGCCAGCTCCGCCAGGCGCGCGGCCAGCCGTTGCAGCACCTTCTCCGAGGCCAGGGACCGCCGTTCGCCGTCCGAGCTGCGCAGCCGGGAACTGAACTGCCGCATGATCAGTACGGTCGCGACGGGCCGCGCGGCCAGGTAGCCGCGGAACCGGTCGCCGGGCACGACCACGGCGTCCACGGGGCCGAGCGCGGTGACGGTGGCGCTGCGCGGGCGGTGGTCGACGGCCGCCTGGTCGCCCACCACCTCGCCGCTGCCGCGCAGCGCCAGGATCAGCCGTACGCCGCGCTCCGTCTCCAGGGAGACGGAGGCCCAGCCGTGCACGATGGCCACGACGAAGGTGGTGGTGTCGTGCTCCCTGAGGACGACCTCGCCCGGCGCGTAGCTGCGGCCGCGACCGAGCGCGAGCAGCGCCCGCCGGTCCTGCGCGGGCAGCGCCCGCAAGAAGGGTCTGCCGTCCTCGAAGAGACTCATCCGCCCCCTCCCCCCGCCCTGTCGGTTGCCGGCCCCGGTCGCCCTCGGACCCCGCGGACCTCTCGGTCCTTGTGCATCTGGTCGCCTTGGGGCCCCGGCCCGGTTCCTCAGCGTGGCGGAGAAATGAGCTCGCCTCTGAAACCTTTCGTTACAGGCGAGGTTCTTGCGCAAATTGATCGATCTGCGCTCGGTTGAGTTACGGAACGGCAGGCATATGACCGGACCCCGTCAATGTTTCACCGCACCTCAACTCCCTTTGTTTTCTTGCCTGTTGAGCACCTCGAACACCCGTACCTCACTCGGCTCTTCGAGCAGCGGGGAGCACGGCGGCGGCACCCACCGCGAGGGCCGCCATCACCACAACGAGGAACCAGCCGTACCGCAATGCCGCGGCGTCCATGTGCCGCTGCCCGCCCGTGACGGCGACCAGCGCCGCCACCCCGAGGGCCGTACCGCCCTGCCGCGAGACCATCAGCACACCGGAGCCGAGCGAGAGCCTGGCGGCGGGCAGCCGGCCCGCCGCCGCGAACATCACCGGCTGGTAGAGCCCGGTACCGATCCCGGCGAGGACCAGCCCCGGCAAGTAGGCGGTGACGTAGTGCGAACCGTCGGCGGGGGCGGCCGCCAGCCACCACACGGGCACGGCGGCGAAGCACAGCGCGCCGGCGAGCGCCGCGGCCCGCTCCCCCATGACGCGTACGACCCGCCCGGAGAACGCCGAGACGACCAGCACCGTCAGCGGCCACGGCGCGAGGGCGAGCCCCGCGCCCTGGGACGAGTAGTGCCACACGTCGGTGAACAGCAGGGTCGAGCCGAGCGTGGTGGCCGCGTAGGCGACGAAGTAGGCGAGCAGTCCGAGGGTGGCGGTGGTGAAGCCGGGGGTGCGGAAGAGGTCCGGGTGCACCACCGGTTCGGCGGCGCGGCGTACGTGCACGGCGCACAGCACGCCCGCGAGAACGCCGGCGGCGAGGAAGGCGAGGGTGCCGGGAGCGGCGTACCCCCACTGCGACGCCTGGGAGCAGGCGGTCACCAGCGCGCCGACGCACACGAGGACCAGCACCGTACCGAGCGGGTCAAGCCCCGGCCGGCGGTCCGGAGCGCCGGCCCGCCCCGCTCCCTCCGCGCGGCGGGGCAGGTACCGTACGCCCGCGACCACCGCGACGACCACCACCGGCACATTGACCAGAAAGATCCACCGCCAGTCGGCAGCGGCCAGCAGCCCGCCGACGACCGGTCCCGAACTGGCGGCGACCGCGCTGACGGCCGTCCACACGCCGACGGCGGTGGCGCGTTCGCGGGCCGGGAAGGCGGGCAGCGCCAAGGACAGCGACGTGGGGATCAGCACGGCCGCCGCCACGCCCTGCGCGACGCGGGCGGCGATCAGCAGCGCCAAGGAGGGCGCGGCGGCGCAGCCTGCCGACGCCAGCCCGAAGAGCAGCATGCCCGCCAGGAAAGCGCGCCGGCGACCCGCCGCGTCGGCGATCCGTCCGCCGGGCACGAGCAGGGCGGCGAGTACGACGGTGTAGGCGTTGAGCACCCAGGACAGCGCGGCGGGGGAAGCGGACCCGAAGTCGCGGCCGATCGCCGGGAACGCGATGGTGACCGCGATCATGTCGAGGACGGCGAGGAACTGCGCGGCGGAGGCGATGGCGAGCACCAGCCAGCGGTGCGGACCTGGCGCGGCCGCGCGCGCCCCGGAGGACGCCGTACGCGGGGTGGCGGCGCCGGTCGCGGGCGCACCACACCCCTGGCGGGAAGAGAGCGGATTCGTCATGTGGATCAAGCATCGCGGTCCGCGCACACCGTCACGAGTGGCAGGACTGACAGCACCCGCTACATTACTGCCATGCCTTCCCTGGCCATCGCCGTCACCGACGGACTGCCCTTCTTCGAACTGGCCATCCCCTGCCACATCTTCGGCAGCGACCGGCCCGAGACCCCCGCCGACTGGTACGACCTGCGGCTCTGCGCGATCGGCACGGACGGGGCACCGGCCCTGGCCCGCTCCTGGTTCAGCACCCACGCCCCCTGCGGCCCCGAGGAACTGGTCACCGCCGACACGGTCCTCGTACCGGCCGCCGCGGACGTGCACGGCGACCCGCCGCCGGAGCTGACCGAGGCGCTGCGGACCGCCCACGCGCGCGGCGCCCGCCTCGTCTCGCTGTGCTCGGGCGCCTTCACGCTCGCCGCAACCGGCCTGCTGGACGGGCGCACGGCCACCACCCACTGGATGTACGCGCCACTGCTCGCCGAACGCCACCCGTCGGTCACCGTCGATCCCTCGGTCCTGTACGTGGACCACGGCGACGTCCTGACCGGCGCCGGGTCGACCGCCGCCATCGACGTCTGCCTGCACCTGGTGCGCACCGACTTCGGCACCAAGGCGGCCAACACCCTCGCCCGCCAGCTCGTCGCACCGGCCCACCGGCCCGGCGGCCAGGCCCAGTTCATCGAGGCGCCCCTGCCCGCGCGCACGGACGATTCGCTGGCGCCGCTCCTGCAGTGGGCGGGCGAGAACCTCGGCCGCCCCCTGACCGTGGCCGCGCTCGCCGACCGCGCCCACACCAGCCCGCGCACCCTCGTCCGCCGCTTCCACGCGACGACGGGGACCACCCCCATGCAGTGGCTCCAGACCCAACGCATCGCGCGAGCACGCGAGTTGCTGGAGGACACCGACGCGCCGGTGGAGCGGGTGGCGGAGTTGTGCGGTCTGGGCACGGCCGCCAACCTGCGCCGCCACTTCACCCGCGCGGTCGGCGTGCCGCCCGTCGACTACCGGCGGTCGTACCGCAGCGGGCGGCCGGCCCCGGCGCCGGCGGCCCGGCCGTAAGGACCTCCGTCCAAGCGGCCGGGCCGGTGGGCACTCCCCGTACTACAGCCGCGGATCCACGGGCTCCGACTCCAGGGCCAGGACCGCGAAGACCGCCTCGTGGACGCGCCACAGCGGTTCCCCCTCGGCCAGGCGGTCGAGGGCCTCCAGGCCGAGGGCGTACTCGCGCAGGGCGAGGGAGCGCTTATGGCCCAGGTGCCGGGCGCGCAGCCGCTCCAGGTTCTCCGGGCGGGTGTACTCGGGGCCGTAGATGATGCGCAGGTACTCCCGCCCCCGGCACTTGACGCCCGGCTGCACCAGCCGGCCGTCGCCCTTGCGCACCAGCGCGTCCAGCGGCTTGACCACCATGCCCTCGCCACCGCCGGCGGTCAGGTCGAGCCACCACCGCACGCCCGCCGCGACCGACGCCGCGTCCTCGGTGTCGACGACCAGCCGGCCGGTGCGCCGCAGCAGACCGGTGCCGTCGTGCTCGACGAGCCGGTCCAGCCAGGCCAGCTGCTGGTCGTGGGGCACGGCGGCCAGACTGCGGCCCGGCCCGGCCAGGATCTGGAACGGCGCCAGCCGTACGCCGTCCAGGCCGTCGACCGGCCAGCAGTACCGCCGGTACGCCTCGGTGAACGCGGCGGCGTCCGCGGCCCGCTCGCGCTGCCGCGCCAGGAGCTCCGGCACCTCCACCCCGCGCGCCGCCGCGGCCTCCAGCGCGTCCAGCGCTCCGGGGAACGCCGCGCCGGCAGCCGCACCGACCGCCGCGTACTGCCCGCGCAGCAGGCCGGACGCCTTCAGCGACCACGGCAGCAGTTCGGCGTCGAGCAGCAGCCAGTGCCCGGAGCCGGACGCGGCGGGGCCGGCCGGTTCCTCCCACAGGCCCGCGCTCTCCACGGCTTCCCGTACGGACTTCAGCACCTGCTCGGTGACGGCCGGGTCGTCGAAGAACGGCCGGCCGGTGCGCGTGTACACCGCGCCGCTGACGCCCGCCGCCGCGCCGAACCGCTCCCGCGCCACCGACTCGTCGCGGCACACCAGGACCACGGCACGCGATCCCATGTGCTTCTCCTCGCACACCACGTGCCGTACGCCGTCCGCCCGGTAGGACGCGAACGCCTCGGCCGGGTGCTCCAGGTAACCGTCCTCCTTGGACGTCGCGCAGGGCGCCATCGTCGGCGGCAGGTACGGCAGCAGGCGCGGGTCGGCCGCGAACCGGCTCATCACCTCAAGGGCGGCCGCGGCGTTCTCCTCCTTCACCGCCACCCGGCCCATGTGCCGGGTCTCCACCACCCGCCGCCCGGCCACGTCGCCCAGGTCCAGCGGACGCCCGTCGGCACCGCCCGGCGCCTCGTTGGCCAGCGGCTTGGCCGGTTCGTACCAGACCCGCTCGGCCGGTACGGCCACCAGCTCCCGCTCCGGCCAGCGCAGCGCCGTCATCGCACCGCCGAAGACGCAGCCGGTGTCCAGGCAGATGGTGTTGTTCAGCCAGCTCGCGCGCGGCGCCGGCGTGTGCCCGTAGACCACGGCGGCGCGGCCCCGGTAGTCCTCGGCCCACGGGTAGCGCACCGGCAGCCCGAACTCGTCGGTCTCGCCGGTCGTGTCGCCGTACAGCGCGAACGACCGCACCCGGCCGGACGTCCGGCCGTGGTACTTCTCCGGCAGCCCGGCGTGGCAGACCACCAGCGCCCCGCCGTCGAGCACGTAGTGGCTGACCAGGCCCTCGATGAACATGGCGACCTCGGTACGGAACGCCTCGTCCTCCCGCTCCAGCTGCGCCACGGTCTCGGCCAGCCCGTGGCTGTGCTGCACCTTGCGGCCCTTGAGGTAACGGCCGAGCTTGTTCTCGTGGTTGCCCGGCACGCACAGCGCGTGTCCCGCGGCCACCATGCCCATCACCAGGCGCAGCACACCGGGGCTGTCCGGCCCGCGGTCGACCAGGTCGCCGACGAACACCGCGGTCCGGCCCTCCGGGTGCCGCGCGTCCACGGGGCGGCCGAGCGCGTCCCGCCCGACCTCGTACCCCAGCCGTCCGAGCAGCGTCTCCAGCTCGGAGCGGCAGCCGTGGATGTCGCCGATGACGTCGAACGGGCCGGTCAGGTGCCGCAGGTCGTTGAAGCGCCGCTCGGTGACGATCTCCGCCGCCGCGATCTGCTCCACCCCCCTGAGCACATGCACCTTACGGAAGCCCTCGCGCTCCAAGTGACGCAGCGAGCGCCGCAGTTCGCGCTGGTGGCGCTGAATGACGCGGCGCGGCATCCCGGCCCGGTCGGCGCGGGCCGCGTTGCGCGCGGCACACACCTCCTCGGGCACGTCGAGGACGACGGCCACCGGCAGCACGTCGTACTCGCGGGCGAGCTTGACCAGCTGCCCGCGCGCTTCGGGCTGGACGTTCGTGGCGTCCACGACGGTCCGCCGGCCGGCCGCGAGCCGCTTGCCCGCGATGTAGTGCAGCACGTCGAACGCGTCGCCGCTGGCGCTCTGGTCGTTCTCGTCGTCGCTGACCAGGCCGCGGCAGAAGTCCGAGGAGAGCACCTCGGTGGGCTTGAAGTGCCGGGCGGCGAATGTGGACTTGCCGGAACCGGTGGCGCCGACCAGCACCACGAGGCAGAGGTCGGGCACGGCCAGCGGGCGGCGGTCGGTGGTGGAGCCGGTCATGTCACGGCCTCCTTCTCGGGCTGTTCGGGGGCGGAGGGGCTGGCGGGGTCGCCGGGGGCGGCGGGGCTCTCCGGCGGGTCGGCGGACTCGTCCGGCCGCGTCGCCGCGGAGCGGACGGCGGCCTGCCGCGTACGCGCCACCGCGCCGTCCCCGCCCTCCGCCAACCGGAAGCACGCCAGCTGGGTCGGCGGCCCGACCTCGGGGTCGTCCGGGCCCACCGGCCGGAACTCCACCGCGTACCCGTGCCGGTCCGCCACCTCGCCGGCCCACGTACGGAACTCCTCCCGCGTCCACTCGAAGCGGTGGTCGCGGTGGCGCACGTGCCCGGCGGGCAGCGACTCCCAGCGCACGTTGTACTCGACGTTGGGCGTCGTCACGACGACCGTACGCGGCCTGGCCGAACCGAACACCGCGTACTCCAGCGCGGGCAGCCGCGGCAGGTCGACGTGCTCGACCACCTCGCTCAGCACCGCCGCGTCGTAACCCTTCAGCCTGGCGTCGGTGTACGCCAGCGAGCCCTGTACGAGACGTACGCGCTCGGCCTGCCGCTCCGGCATCCGGTCCAGCCGCAGCCGGCGCCGCGCCTCGTGCAGCGCGCGCATCGACACGTCCACCCCGACGATGTCGGTGAACTGCCCCTCCTTGAGCAGCTCGCCTACCAGCTGGCCCTGCCCGCAGCCCAGGTCGAGCACCCGCGCCGCCTTCGCGTCACGCAGCACACCGAGGATCGCGGCCCGGCGCCGCACGGCGAGCGGCACCGGCTTCTCCTCGGTGTCGGCCGCCTCGTCCACCGCGTTGTCGATCTCCTCGGCGGCCGTGTCGTCCACCTCGGCGAGCCGGGCCAGCTCCAGCCGCTCCAACGCCTCGCGCGTCAGCGACCAGCGACGGGCCAGGTAGCGCCCGGCGATCAGCCGCTGCTCCGGGTGGCTCTCCAACCAGCCCTCGCCGGCACGCAGCAGCTTGTCGACCTCGTCGGGCGAGACCCAGTAGTGCTTGGCGTCGTCCAGCACCGGCAGCAGCACATACAGGTGCCGCAGCGCCTCGGCGACCGTCCGCTCCCCCGCCAGCTCCAGGCGTACGTACCGCGAATCGCCCCACTCGGGAAACGTCTCGTCCAGCGGCACCGGCTCGGCGCGCACCGTCCAGCCCAGCGGCTCGAACAGCCGGTGCACCAGATCGGCGCCGCCGCGCGCGGGTACGGCGGGCAGCGCGACGCGCAGCGGCAGCGGCAGCGCGGGCAGCTCGGGGCGCGCGTTGCACTGCCCCTTCATCGCGCTCGCGAAGACCGCGCTCAGCGCCACGGCCAGCAGCGAAGAGGCCGCGTACGGGCGGTCGTTGACGTACTGCGCGAGGGCCGAGTCCGGCGCGCCGCCGCGGCCCTTGCCCCGGCCGCGCCGTACCAGCGCGACCGGGTCCACCTCCAGGAGGAGCGCGGCCGTGCAGCGTTCGGCGTCCGCCTCCGGGTAGAAGACGTGGGCCGTGCCGTGCGCCGTCGAGAACGTCTGCGCCTTGGCGGGGTGCTTGTGCAGCAGAAACCCGAGATCGGTCGCGGGGCGCTCGGCGCTGCCAGTGGTGGTTATCGTCAGGAACACACGAACGAGTATCGCCCGATCGCGGTGATATGACCTAAGCGTTTTACGAGGGCCGCGCCTTCCGTGCCTCATTCATGCTCCCGGCACGCGCAGGGCAAGATGGGCGGCATGGAACTCCGGATCTTCACCGAGCCCCAGCAGGGGGCCACCTACGACACCCTTCTCCGCGTCGCGCGGGCCGCCGAGGACCTGAACTACGGCGCCTTCTTCCGCTCCGACCACTACCTGCACATGGGCAGCACCGACGGGCTGCCCGGCCCGACGGACGCCTGGATCACCCTGGCCGGCCTGGCCCGGGAGACCACGAGCATCCGGCTCGGCACCCTGATGACCGCGGGCACCTTCCGCCTCCCCGGCGTCCTCGCCATCCAGGTCGCCCAGGTCGACCAGATGTCGGGCGGCCGCGTCGACTTCGGGCTCGGCTCCGGCTGGTACGAGGACGAGCACAAGGCGTACGGCATCCCCTTCCCCAAGGAGAAGTTCGGCCGCCTGGAGGAACAGCTTGCGATCATCACGGGACTGTGGAAGACGCCGGCAGGCGAACGCTTCAGCTTCGACGGGAAGTTCTACCAGCTGACGGACTCGCCCGCGCTGCCGAAGCCGGCCCAGCCGAAGGTGCCGGTCCTCATCGGCGGGCACGGCACCAAGCGCACCCCCGCGCTGGCCGCCGAATACGCCGACGAGTTCAACATCCCCTTCGCCTCGCTGGACGCCACCGAGCAGCAGTTCAAGCGGGTACGCGCGGCCGCCGAGGCCCGCGGCCGCGACGCCGACGACCTCGTCTACTCCAACGCCCTGGTCGCCTGCGTCGGCAAGAACGACGCGGAGGTCAAGCGCCGCGCGGACGCCATCGGCCGCGAGGTCGACGAGTTGAAGGCCAACGGGCTGGCCGGCTCCCCCGCCGAGGTCGTCGAACGCCTCGGCCGTTTCGGGGCCGTCGGCTCCCGGCGTGTCTACCTTCAGATGCTCGACCTGACCGACCTCGACCAGATGGAACTGATCGCCTCCGAGGTCATGCCGCAGGTCTCCTGAGAAGACCGCCCGGCGGGCGGGGGCCGCTCCGGTGTGCTCCGATGGGCGCGGACCGGGGCGGCCGTCATCAGGGGAGGGTGTCCCCGCCCGGCCCCCAGGGCCCCGGGCACCACTCCACCAGCAGCAGGGTCGCGTCGTCGCGCAAATCCTTGGCCTGGTCGTCGACGACGAAGTGGATCAGCCGGCGCAGCGTCTCGAAAGCCAGCTCCCCACCCGCCGTCGCACGAATGATCAAATCCGTGAAGCGGTCCATCCCGAAGAGCCTGCCGTGGGAATCCCGCGCCTCGGTGATGCCGTCCGTATAGAGCAGCACCCGGTCGCCCGGCTCCAGCTCCGCCACATGGACGGTACGCGGCTCGGGGCTCAACGCCGCGGGCACACCCAGCGGCAACTGGCCGGAACGCTCCAGCGCGCGGTCCAGGACGGCGTGCCGGCGGATGAGCAGCGGCGGCGGGTGGCCGCAATTGATCCAGCGCAGCCGCCCGTCGCTGAGGTCCAGTTGCAGGAAGACGCCGGTGGCGAAACGGTCCGGCAGCCACTGGGCGAGCGCCTGGTCCACGGTGTCCACCATCTCGCGCAGGTCCGCCCCGGCGCGCCGCCCGCTGCGGCAGCCCGCCAGCGCGACGGAGGTGGCCAGCCCGGCGGCCAGGTCGTGGCCCATCGAGTCGATGATGGCCGCGTGCAGCGTGCTCTGCGTCATGGCATGGTCGAACGCGTCGCCGCCCAGCTCGTACGCGGGCTCCAGCACGGCGGTGGACACGGCCTGCTCGGTGCCGATCGTGCGCGGCGGCAGGAAGGCCCGCACCATCTCGGCGGGCAGCTGCATGGGCTGGGTACGTGCCTGCCGTACGAACGTGTCGCTGTAGGCCCGCTTGGAAGCGATGATGGGCGCCAGCAGCGCCGCGAGCGCCCGGCACCGGCGCATGCGCTCGGTGTCCAGCAGATCCGTACGCACCTCCAGCACCCCCAGCCGCTCCACCCCGTCGACCAGCGGCAACCACACCCGGATCCCGCCTTCGGCGCCGTCGGCGTCCTCCACCCGCATGGCCAGGGTGCGGTACGTCCATCCGGCGACCGAGGAGTCCACGGAGAGCGCCTTGCGCCCCTCACCCATCGGGCACAGCTGCCGCTGCTGGATGTCGACCAGGTAGAGGCCGACGTGGCGCAGGCCGAGAGCCACCGCGTGCCGGTTCACCAGGTCGGGCATGTCCGTCGGCGCCGCGCGCTGGACATGCTCCAGCAACGTTTCCAGCAGCCCGTACCCCTCGGCACCCGGATAGGCGTCCGCGAAGGCCTCCCCTCCCATGGTGATCACCTCCTCCCCCGCAGTCTCGCACCGCCCCCACACCCCCGCCGCCCGGAACCCCGACCACCCCCCAACACCCGACAGCCCCACCCAACCACCCGACGGCCCGACCCACCCCCGGCGGCAGCCGCCCGAGCGAACTGCGGCAGCCCAGCCACTCACCGGCCGCCCAGCCGAGCCCCCGGCTACGACCGCCCCACCAGCCACCAGCCAAGCACCGGGCCGCGGCCGCCCCACCGGGCCAGCCACCCAGACAGCCACCGGGCCACGGCCACCCCACCGGGCCAGCCACCCAGACAGCCACCGGGCCACGACCAGCCCACCGGACACCAGCCACCCAGCCGCCCCACCGGACACCAGCCAGCCAGCCACCGGGCTACAGCCATCCCCGCCGAGCCCCCCGCCCAGCCAGCCACCGGCCGACCACCCGGGACCCGGCCGCCCCGGTCTCCAGCCGTCCACCAGGCTCCAGCCAACCAACCCGGCTCCGGCCGCCCAGTCACACTCCGCCCGAGCGCCCGCACCCAGACCCCGCATCCAGACCCGCACCCGGCGGACTGGGGGTCGTTCGGGAGGGCGCGCGCCGGCGCGTGACCCGGTCAGGCTGTGTCGCGGTCCCGTACGGCAAGGTGCTTGAGTATTCCGGTCACCCGGTCACGGGATTCGTCGGCGACGTCCATCGCCTCCACGCAGATCCAGTACATCCCTTCCTCGTCCGCCGCGCAGACCACGCCCACCAGCGCCTCGCACACCTCACCGAGCAGCCAGGACAGTCCTCGTAACGCCTCCTTGGTGTCCCGTACCTCGGACAGCTGGGCCGCTCGCGGCCCGCCGATCCTCGGTGCCGGAACCACCAGGGCCGCGCTCGTCCTCCCTCCCGCATCGCCCAACCCCCGCGCCCGGGACCGCACTTCGTGCGGGCCGGATATCGCGAGATGGCTGCCCACCGCCTCGGCCAGAGCCTGGGCCTGCCAGGCTTCAAGGACGATCTCCCGGACCGTCCGCGCCTGCGCCAGACCGCGCCGGCTGGCCGCGATGATGCGCACCGCGTCCATTCGCATCCCCCTCCCTCAGACCGTGGTCAGCTTCGCCGTATCTACCTGCCACTACCCAGCGTGAACTTGAACGGCCGAAAAGGCCAGAGGAATTCGCAAATCTGTGGACAACCAAGACGATGTGGAAAGATCCTTCACTCCATAGAGTGACGATTGGCTCGTTCGGCCCCCTTCACCGGAAAGCGCGTCTCGTTGCGTTCGATCTTCGCGGCCAGCGCGGCCAGCACATCGATCCCCAGGACGTCGCAGAACTGCAGCAGGTACGCCAGCACGTCGGCGACCTCGTCCTCGACCCGCCCGGCCGCCGTCGCGTCGGACATCACCTTCGCCGACTCCTCCGGCGTCAACCACTGGAAGATCTCCACCAGTTCGGACGCCTCGACGCTGAGCGCCGCCGCCAGGTTCTTGGGCGTGTGGTACTGCTGCCAGGCGCGGGCCGCCGCGAAGTCGGCCAGCCGGCGCTGCAATGCTTGAAGATCCTCATTCATGCCCCCAGGTGTAGCACCCGTACCCCCGGCAGCCCGTCGGCGGCCGACGCGTCCCGTACCGTCCCGAGCAGCCGGACGTGCCCGCGCCCCACCATCCGTACGGCCAGCTCCAGCAGCGCACGCGCCTGCCGGCCGTCGAGGCACCGGTCCATTCCGTCCGCCACCAGCCCCAGGACCTGGCGGGCGGAGAGCACCTCGCCCACCGGATCCATCGCCAGCACCTCCGGCCCCGTCAGGAGCACCAGCGCCAGCGCGAGGTAGCGCAGCTCCCCGTCCCCGAGCTGCTCCAGCGGCGTCGCCGGCAGCGCGCCCCGTTCGACCAGGGCCCGTATGCCGACGGTGCCCGCGCGCGACACCGGCTCGGCGCGGAGCCCCTCGACCGGCCCGACGCAGCCCGCTCCCACCGCTTCGACGAGCAGCGCGTGCCGCCGGGCGCATTCGCGGCTCGTCCGTCCCAGTACGGCGGGAAGGTTGTCGCAGGCCGTACGCAACCGCCCGTCGCCGGCGGACCACCCCCAGCCGCCCCCGAAGGTCCCCCCGTCGTCGGCCATCCCGTCGCCACCGGAAGCGGCCGCAAAGCCGCCGGCCGTTCCCGCTTCCGTCCGCGCGCCCGGAGCGGCGGCGCCACCGACCCCGCCGGCACGCCCCCCAGTCCCGCGGCCGCCGTCCCCGGCCCCGCCACCAGATACGGCCCCGGCCCCGCCTCCGGGCGGGCTCGGCGCCGCGCCGTCGCCCGACCCCGCTCCGGCGCCGCGCATCGCCTCCGGCCGCGGGTCGCACGCGAACACCGACCGCAGCGCCACGACCACCTGTTCCGCCGCCGCCAGCACCAGCCGCTGCCCGGCCGTCTTGCCCGCGACGCGCAACGGCAGCAGTGCCGTACCGAGGCGGTCGTCGGGCAGCGGCGCGCGCGTCACCGGCGTCGATCCGGCGGTGTGCCAGGCGGCTTGGACCGCACGCCGGGCAGGGTCCGTCAGGGCCGTGGTCAGCAGCGTCTCGCCGCCGCCGGTCAGCCGCTCGCCGACGATGCGCAGTTCGGGGTCGGCCTGTACGGCGACGTCGAGCCGGACCGGCCCGACCGGCCCGTCGACCGTGCAGCCGATGCGGAAGCCGCGCCTGCCCTGCCCGTCCGGCCGCGCCCACGCCGGTACGCACCCGTCGGCACCGCCCGGCACCGCCGCCACGGCCCGTTCGAGCCGGGCGCCGCTGCCGAGCCGCGCGAGGATCTCGTACGCCTGCAGCACGCCGGACTTCCCGCTGCCGCTCGCGCCGGTCAACAGCGTCAGCGGGCCCAGCGGAAAGGTCGCGCCGCGGTGCGACTTGAAGGCGGACAGGCGTAATTCGGTGACCGCCGGACGCACACTGTCAGTGTCCATACGAGGACGCTAGGCAACCGGCGAAAGCAAAACCGTTACGGCTGCAACGCCTTCCTACGATCGGGGTACGACACCGGCCGGCGGCTCGGCGACCTCGGTCCCCACGGGTGCGAGCAGGAAGACATTGGTGTCCACCCGGTGCATCCCGCTGGCGAGGCCGAAGACGACACCGCTGGAGAAATCCAGGATGCGTTTGGCGACATCCGCGTCGGCGCTGCTGAGGTCGAGCAGAACCGGAATCTGCGCCATCAGGTACTCGGCGACCTCGCGCGCGTCGGCGAAGGTCTGTACCCGGATGACGACGAACCGCCGCATCTCCTCGCCCGGTTCCTCGTCGGGCAGGGCGCGGTGGTCGGGCCACGAAGGCCATTCACTACTGCTGCGCAGGGGAACGACCTCGGCGAGCCCTTCCCACTGTTCGTCGGTGGCGTCGGGCCCGTTCACCGAATCACCTCTCTCGGAGGGGCGCTGGACAACTGCGGTATCTGCATCGCGTAATTCTAGGGATAAACACATATACGTCGTCGGAAGCGACACACGGATGGCGTCACCTGGTCCCTCCATCCTGCACCATGGCCACTGACCAGCGTCGACACCCTGGGCATATATCCTGCGTCGAGTTCCCCTGTTCCCGTTCACCCCACTTGTCACGGAGGTCGGTTCTGTCATGGGCACTGAGCCTCCCGCCCACGGGCGGCGCGGACTGCGCGGACTGCGCAAACCCGCGAAGAAGCGCCCCGCGGACGCCGCCCCGCCGACCGACGCAGCGACCGGGTCACCGGCGCCGGACCCCGGCCCCTCGGCCCAGAGCAGCGTCATCAACGCCACCCTGTACCGCGACGGTCATCGCCTCAGTACCCACGACACGCTCGCCGACACCTTCCGGCAGCTGCGCGCCACCGCGGGTTCCATGGCCTGGATCGGCCTGCACCGGCCGTCTTCCTCCGAATTGGTCACTCTCGCCACGGAGTTCGACCTTCACCCGCTGGCGGTCGAAGACGCACTGGAGGCCCACCAGCGGCCGAAGCTGGAACGTTACGGCGGCACCCTCTTCGTCGTACTGCGCGCCGCGCGCTACCTCGACGACCCCGAGGAGGTCGACTTCGGCGAACTGCACCTCTTCGTCGGCCCCGACTTCGTCATCACGGTCCGGCACGGCGGCGCCCCCGACCTGCCGGCCGTCCGCCGCCGCATGGAAGCGGCACCGGAACTCCTCAAACGCGGCCCGGAAGCGGTCCTGTACGCGATCCTCGACGCCGTCGTCGACGATTTCGCGCCGGTCGTCGCCGGTGTCCAGAACGACATCGACGAAATCGAGACCGAGGTCTTCGGCGGCGACCCCCGGGTGTCCCGCCGCATCTACGAGCTCTCCCGCGAAGTCGTCGAATTCCAGCGCGCCACCCGCCCGCTGAACCGCATGCTGGAAAGCCTGACGGCGGGCTTCGAAAAGTACGGCATCGACGAGGAGCTGCGCCGCTACCTCCGCGACGTCGCCGACCACGCCACCCACACCACCGAACGCGTCGACGGCTTCCGTCAGGCTCTTCAGGACATCCTCACCGTCAACGCCACCCTCGTGAACCAACAGCAGAACGCCGAAATGCGAGCCCTCGCGGAAGCCGGCTTCGAGCAGAACGAGGAGATCAAGAAGATCTCGTCGTGGGCGGCCATTCTGTTCGCCCCGACTCTGGTCGGCACGATCTACGGTATGAACTTCGACCACATGCCGGAGCTGCACTGGGCGTTCGGTTACCCGTTCGCCATTGTTCTGATGGCAGTTGTATGTACCGGTTTGTACGTCATCTTCAAGCGGCGGGACTGGCTCTGAGCAATCGGCGTCAGCGCTCGGATACGGCCCCGCGAGGCGGGTGGCCGGAGGGGGTTTCCCCCGGCCACCCGCCTCGCATCCGGGGCAGGCACCTCCGCGGAGTGGGGGTCAGTCGCGGCCGGCGCCCTCGGCGGCCCGGCGGAGCTCTCCGGAGGCGATGAGACCGGCCACGAGCTCGATGTCCCCGGCCAGCGGCCGGTCACCGTCCATCGTGGCGGAGACGGAGCGGACCAGCTCGTAGGCAGCGCGCGTCGGAGCGCTCAGGCACTCCTGGCCGCGCAGGTCCGCCGCCTGGCACAGGGCCAGGAGGTGGATGGCGGTGACCTGGCGAACCAGCTCCACGACCGTACGGGCGTCCCGTGCGGCGATGGTGGCCATGCTGACCTTGTCCTGGTTGTGGGCCTCGGTCGACCGGGAGAACGACGTCGCCGGCATGGTGTTCTTCAGCGCCTCGGCGGTGAGGCCGGAGGCGGCGATCTGCATCCCCTTGAAGCCGTGGTGCAGCCCGGCCTCCCAGCTGTCGGCGTCGAACCGCGGGATGAGGTTCGGGGTGAGCCCGTTGTTGAACTTCTCGTCGACGATCAGTTCGAGCTGACGGTCCAGCAGGTCGCCGACGCTGGCCACCGCGGTCTTGAGCGCGTCCATGGCCTGGCCGACGTGGCCTCCGTAGAAGTTGCCGCCGTTGCGGACCATGCCCGCTTCCACGTCGAACAGCGGGTTGTCGTTGGTGGAGTTGATCTCGACCTCGACCCAGTTCTTCGCCCAGTCCAGGGTGTCACGCAGCACACCGATCACATGCGGCGCGCAGCGCACCGAGTACCGGTCCTGGATGGGCTCCGCCAGCTCCCGGAAGCCGGACTCCGTCAGGGCCGCGCCCTCGGGGTCCACGGACGGGTCGCGGTCCTCGGGGTTGCCGAGCAGTTCACGGATGGTCCGGGCGCTGGTGCGGGTTCCGATGTGCGGCTTCTGGTCGAAGATGAACGGGACGAAGTGGCCGGGGTTGCCCTGGAGCACCTGGGAGGCCAGCGCGGTGCTCAGATCGGCGGCGAAGGCCAGTTCGGTGGCGTCGTGGACGGCGAGGGTGGCGTAGCCCGACATGAACGAGGTGCCGTTGACCAGCGCGAGGCCCTCCTTGGCCCCGAGCACCACCTCGCCGAGACCGGCGTCGGCCAGTGCCGCGCCGGCATCCTTCTCCTCCCCCTGGTGCAGCGCCTTGCCCTGCCCCGTCAGCAGCGCGGCCACGTAGCTCAGCGGGACCAGGTCGCCGCTCGCACCGACCGAGCCGCGCTCGGGGATGGGCGGCAGCACATCGTTGTTGAGGCACTCCAGAAGCAGTTCGAGGATCTCGGTACGGATCCCGGAGGCGCCCCGGGCCAGGCAGTTCGCCCGGACGATCATGGTGGCCCGGATGACGTCCGGGGTGGCGACGGGGCCGATGCCGCAGGACAGGAACCGGATGAGGTTGGTCTGCAGGGCCTCGGACTTGAGGCCGGATATCTGCCGGGTGTTGCTGTCACCGAAGCCCGAGGTGACGCCGTAGACGGGCAGGCCGGCCTCGATGACCTTGTTCTTGAGCGCGAGGGACTGCTCGATGCGCTGGACCGCGCCTTCGGCGAGCCGGGCGCGGACGCGAGTGGTGTCGGCGGGGCGGGCGCCGCTGACGACATCGGCCACCGTCAGGGTGTGGCCGTCAATGAGGAGTTCGGTCTTGTCGTTGGCTGCCAGGGCAGTGTCCATGGTGTGCGTTTCTCTTCCGTGACGCGGTGGTGACGCGGGTTCAGTAGGCGCGCTTGGCCGGTACGTGAACGAACCAGCGTTGTGAAATGGGCAGTTGGCCCGGCGGTCCGCCGTGGCGGTGGGGCGACGGGGCGGTGGGGCGACGGGGCGACGGGGCGACGGGGCGACGGTTCAGTGGCCGAGTGATCCGGTGGTCTCGCACTCACTCAGCACCCAGGCCCGCAGGGCTACCTTGTCGAGCTTTCCGCTGGGGTTGCGGGGCAGGGCATCGACATGACTGACGGCGGTCGGCAGCTTGTAGCGGGCAAGCCGCTGACCGGCGTACGCGCGGACGTCCTCGATGGTGAGCCGGGGCGCCGCGCCGTCCTGGCGCAGCACCGCGATCGGGGTCTCGCCCCACTTGGGGTGCGGCACGCCGACCACCGCCACGTCGTGGACGTCGGGGTGGGCGGCGAGTACCCGCTCGATCTCGGCGGGGTAGACGTTCTCTCCGCCACTGATGATCATGTCCTTGAGGCGGTCGACGATGTGCAGCAGACCGCCCTCGTCGAGGTAGCCGATGTCGCCGGAGTGGAACCAGCCGGAGCAGTCGAACGCCGCCGCGGTGGCTTCGGGATTGTTCCAGTAGCCCGGGGTGACGTGCGGTCCCCGGACGCAGACCTCCCCCGGCACCCGCGCTTCGGTGACGGTGGCTCCCGTCTCGGGGTCCGTCAGCCGTATCTCGGTGTACGGCATGGGGAAACCGGCGGAGTCGGGGTGGTCGCCGACCAGGTGTCCGGGCAGGTACGTCGCGAACGGCGCGGTCTCGGTCAGTCCCCAGGCCTGCTGCAACCGGACGCCACGGGCCGCGTAGTCGCGTACCAGCTGTCCCGGTACCGGGGCCCCGGCCACGACCGCGGCCGTCAGCGCGCTCAGGTCGGCTTCGGCGAATCCGGGGGTGCAGGCCAGCGCGGCGAACATCACCGGCACCGCGAACACGCTGTTCACCTGGTACTCGGTCAAGTCGGCGAGGCATTGGGCGGGTTCGAAGGCGCGCCTGACGACTACGGTGCCACCGCGGGCCAGGGCGCCCAGGGTGAAGGCGTTGAGGCCGCCGATGTGGAACATGGGCGCCACCGCGAGCGTGGTGTGGCGGGGGCGTACGTCGATGGAAGCGGTCACGTTGAGGTGGTTCCACCACAGGTTGCCGTGGGTCAGCAGCACGCCCTTCGGGCGGCCCGTCGTCCCCGAGGTGTACATCAGTACGGCGGTCTCGTCCGGGCCGGCCTTGACGGCTTCGCCGCGCGGGGCGCTCCCACCCGCCTCCGACAGGCGCTCCCAGCGCGGATGGGCCGACGCGGCGGCCGGGACGAGCGGGTCGCGGTCGCCGAGCAGGAAGCGGCGGACCGGCGAGCCGTCGGCGATCCGGTCGACGACCGGCCGGTGCCCGTCCTCGGCGACCACGGTGTGGGTGCCGGAGTCGTGGAGCAGATAGGACACTTCCTCGGCGGCGAGCCGGAAGTTGGCCGGAAGGAAGATCGCTCCGAGGTGGGCGGCGGCGAGCGCCGTCTCCAGCAGCAGTGCGCTGTTGTGGCCGAGGTAGGCGACGCGGTCTCCGGCCCGCAGTCCTCCTTGGGACAGGGTGGCGGCCAATTCACGGACCTGGCAGCTGAGTTGGGCGTACGTGGTCTCGGTGCCCTCGTAGATGATGGCCGGTGCGTCACCGGCGACCTGCGCCCAACGGTGCACGGCTGTGGCCGTGCTGACGCTGACTTCTCTCATGATTCCCCCGTGCTGAGTGGTTGTGAAGGTGTTGCGGTTGCCCCTGTGGGCCGCCATGGGATCGCCGGGACGCGGGTGCCGTCGTACGGGCTCGTTCCGGTCACGGGTTGGCGAGCCCGCGGTTGACGTGTGGTGACGCGATGCCGCCGGAGGCGGCGATCGACCGGCCTGCGCCCCACCCGGGCCGGTCATGGGCGAGGGCGGCGACCGCATCGACGACGCCCTCGAGCCCGCCGACCGAGACCGGCGGGGTCAGCGCGACGGCCCGGCCGATACCCCGGAAGGAGACGGTGCGGCAGCCCGGTCGGTCGGCCGATTCCTCTCATGGTGATGCGGCCCCAGGCGGGGCCGGGAATCGACTACGTGCGGCGCGGAAGCCGGATTTCGTCTCTTACCTGCGGCGGTATCGCGGCGTCAGGCGAGACAGCAGAACTGAATGGCGGGACCCGCCGTGTGGTCAGCATGCTGAAGAATCATTTGGTTCGTCCCCCGTTTGAACACTGTCGTTTCTCAACGACGGAAGGGAACCTAACAACAGTCCGTTGAAGACTCCAAGCCATCATGTCCGATACCCGAGCCTTTTAGAGCCACATCGAAGCGTTTGACTCGCTATGTCACCCTTGGTAGCCAAAAGTCGGAAATAGCCGTTTCGTTCACCTCGGCAAGTGACTCTACGTACAACTTCTCGACGAAGTGACAGCCGTTTGACCACTTTCCGCTACCGGCCATCAACCCCTGTGGCCCTGATCACGGCGCCTTCGCGCCACACAGGAACACACGCCTCCGCCAAGGAGGTGGGCATCGGCCCGGGGTAACGCGAGACCGACCGGACATCCGGCGCCCCCGCCCTTACGCGCATCCGACCGTCTGACGTGCAGTCTTGACGAGGTGCGGGGGCCGACGCCGCCGCGTTCCGCCCGCCGGCGTGAGCACGCCGCAGCCCCGCGAATCCGCCCTCGGCGGTGTGACCGGCATCTCACGAGTCGCCGTCAACTGTGTTGGCCTGCGGTCATGCAGAAGGTGCATCACAGATGCAGGAATCCGACTTGCGGGGGAAGTGCCCCCTGTATGTAATGCCTGCATTTACGTGTTACATGCGCTCAAGTGCGTGTGTTAGTTGCAAGGCGGGGGAATGTACGAAAGCTATCTGGCGGAAAAGCTCGACAAGCTGAGACGCGATGGCCAGTACCGAACATTCATAGAAATCAATCGTCACGCGAATGCGTACCCGAAGGCGACGCGTCGCGCGGCCGACGGGTCCGGTCAGCAAGTGACCGTATGGTGCAGCAACGACTACCTGGGGATGTCGCAGCACCCCAAGGTCGTCGAGGCCATGCATCGGGCGATCGACGAGTACGGAGCCGGTTCCGGGGGGTCACGGAACATCGGCGGAACTCACGCCCACTACTCCGCGTTGGAGGCATCGCTCGCCGAGTGGCACCGCAAGGAAGCCGCCCTGGTCTTCCCCACGGGATACAGCTCGAACGATGCGACTCTGCGATGCCTGCTGCGCCTGCTGCCCGATCCCATCGTCCTGTCTGACGAGCTGAACCACGCTTCGATCATCAACGGGATATGCAGCACGAAGGCGGAGCGCAAGACGTTCCGCCACAACGACGTGGCCCACCTGGAAGAGCTGCTCTCCGGCCAGCCTCTGGACCGTCCGAAGATCGTCGTCTTCGAGTCCGTTTACTCGATGGATGGTGACGTCGCCCCCATCGAAGAGATCGTCAAGCTCGCGCACGAATACAACGCGCTCACCTACCTCGACGAAGTACACGCGATCGGCATGTACGGGCCCCGGGGTGCGGGCATCGCGGCAGAGCTGAATGTCGATCACCTCGTCGACATCATCCAGGGCACGATGGCCAAGGGCATCGGCGTCATCGGTGGATACATCACCGGCTCGACCACCCTGGTCGACGCGGTCCGCAGCTTCGCCTCGGGCTTCATCTTCACCACCTCACTGCCGCCCGCGGTCGTGGCGGCCTGCCACGCCAGCGTGGAACACCTGAAGACCTCCACTGCCGAACGGGACGCGCTGCACAGCAAGACCGCGCACCTGCGTACGGCCTTGGAGGGCGCCGGGATCGAGGTGATGCCGTGCAGCACGACGCACGTCCTGCCGGTCCTGGTCGGGGACGCCGAGCTGTGCAAGCAGTCGGCCGCACGGCTGCTGGACCTGCACGGCATCTACCTGCAGCCCATCAACTCGCCCACCGTTCCGGTCGGCACCGAGCGATTCCGCGTCAACGTCACGCCGAATCACTCCGACGAGGACATCACCCACCTGGTCCGTGCCCTGGACGAGGTCTTCACCCACTTCGGCCTTCACGGGAGGACAGCGTGACGACAGCGACCGACACCGTGGTGCGGCGTGCGGAGCCGGGCGACATCGACGAACTCATCCGTCTGCGCGCCTTCCTGCTCGACGGCGACGAGGAGCAGGCATCGCTCCCGTACATCGCGACGACCCCCGAGGCGCGCAAGGCGTGGCGGGCCGGATACCGGGCCTGGCTGGCGGAGAAGGTGTCCCACGAGGACGTGTTCGTCTCGGTGGCCGCCGGCCCCGACCGGCTCCGCGCCTGCGCCATCTCCGTCATCGACCAGCGTCCCCCTTCGCCTGCTCAGCCCAACGGCCGGGTGGCCTGGATGCAGACCCTCGTCACCGATCCGCGGGACCGGGGCCAGGGACTGGCCACCGCGGTGATCGACCGTCTCTTCGAGTGGGCGAGTACGCGCGGCGCCGACGTCGCCATGATGCAGAGCAGCAGCGGTGCCGTGGAGTTCCACCGCCGGGCCGGCTGGCAGCTCTCCGACGAGGGCCTCTACCACCGCCCCGTCACCACGGGCCGGGAGGGATGACCGCCATGGACACCGTGAAAGTACTGATCGCGGGAATGGGCTACGCCGGTACGCGCTTCCGGAGCGCACTGCGCAGCCTCTCCGGCCCGCAGGAACTCGGTCTCGACATCGAGATCGCCTACCACGCCCGGCACCGCACGGTCGAGGACATCCCCTACTTCCCCACCATCGAAGGCGCCCTCAAGGAGTTCGAGCCCGATCTCGTCATCGTCGCGGTGACCGACTCGGCGCACGCCGAGATCCTGACGCGGCTCAAGGGCTACCAGGGCTTCGTCCTGGCGGAGAAGCCCCTCACCTCCGCCCATGACGACCTGGACGCCGTGGTCTCGGCCCTGAGCGATGTCTCCGGCTTCGCCATGGACCTGGTCGGCCGGTACTCGGAGGCGAGCGTGGCCCTCTGGGACTACGTGCACCGTCACCGGCTGGCCCTGGTGCGGGCCCACGCCACCTGGGGCAAGAACCGCATCAACGACCACCGGCCCACGGTCGGCGTCGCCAGTGAGGTCGTCCACTCCCTGGACCTGGTCCAGGGGCTCGACCTCGACGGTCGGCAGCTGCGGCTCCGTGACGCCGTCGCCGTCTGCTCCGACTACTCCGTCTCCGGGCCCGACGTCCTGGACAGCGTGGCCCTGACGGCTCAGTTGGGCGACGCCGTGGTGAGCGTCTACAGCAGCTTCGTCAACGTCACCCGGCAGCGCACGATCGACTGCGCCTTCCGGGACCGGGAAGGCGGCCTGGTCTACGCCACCGTGGAGTACTCCAACCCCACGTGGGACGCGGACCACCTGCGGATCTGGCGCGAGGCCGACGGCCGGGAAGAGCTGCTGTGCGAGGTGGACACCCGCCACGACCCCGTTCCCGAAGGGCACAGCACCATCGTCTCGCTGCGCCGCGTCGTCACGGACGCCGTGCGGTTCGCGCACAACCGGCAGCAGCCCGCCGTACCGTTCGCCGGTCTTGAGGAGTCCGTACGGCTGCAGCGCCTGCTCAACGAGATCGAACAGAAGGCCGCGGTGACCGAACCGGCCAGCTACTTCCCCAACGGCCGCCAGATCATCGCCGAAACGGACTTGGAGCGCCTCGGATGAGCGCCACACAGACAACAGCCACCCCGAAGAAGGACGACACCCGAAGTAAGTTCATCCCGCTGCTGGCGCTGGGCACGTTCGCGCTGGGCGTGGACGCCTACGTGATGGCCGGACTGCTGCCCCTGGTGTCGGCGGATCTGCACATCTCGGCGTCGTCGGCCGGCCAGATGGTCACCGTCTTCACGCTCTGCTACGCGCTGGGCGGTCCGGTCTTCGCCACCCTCCTGGCCGCACGGCCGGCGAAGGTGGTGCTCGGCGTGGCGCTGGTGGTCTTCACCATCGGCAACGCCCTGACCGCCGTCGCCCCCAGCCTGTGGGTCCTCCTGATCGCCCGCGCGGTCGCAGGCATCGGTGCGGGTGTGTACTCGCCCATCGCCGCCGCCACGGCAGCGGGCCTGACCGCTCCGGAACGGCGCGGCCGCGCGCTCGCCACCGTCATGGGCGGCCTGAGCATCGGCACCGTCATCGGTGTCCCGGTCGGCATGCTGCTCGCCTCGCACATGGGATGGCGCGGCACGCTGTGGCTGATCACCGCGCTGGGTGTGGTCGCTCTGGTCGGGATCATGCGGCTGCCGCAGGTCGCGGTGAGCCCGCCGCCGCCGCTGGGCCAGCGCGTGCGCGCCCTCGCCGGCGGCCGGGTCGCCGGCATCGTCTCCGTCTCGCTGCTCGGCGGTATCGCCAGCCTCGGCCTGTACACCTACCTGGCCGAGTTCGTCGTCGACGCCGCGCACACCGACCAGACGGTATGGGCCATGTGGGCCTGGGGCGCGGGCGGCATCATCGGCAGTCTGCTGATCGGCCGCATCGTGGACCGCACCGGCCGGCCCTTCGCCGCGGTCGCCTGGATCCTGGTCCTCGTCGTGGCGAGCCAGCTCGTCCTGCCCGTCGCCGCGCACACCGCCGTGGCCCTGGCAGCCGTCCCGCTCGTGATCTGGGGCGCGGCCGGATGGGCCATCCAGGTGCCTCAGCAGCACCAGCTCATCGCGGCCCAGCCCGAACAGGCCACGGTCGCCGTCTCGCTCAACAGCTCCGCCGTCTACCTCGGCAGCGGCCTCGGGTCCGCGCTCGGCGGCTTGGTGCTGGGCCTCGGCGTGGCTCCGGGCTCCCTGCCGTACTACACGGCCGCACTCACCCTGGTCGCCCTGATCCTGCACCTGACCGTGGTGCGTGGTGCCGTACGACGCGGGGGAGATGCCGTTACGGCACCCTGAGCTGGGACGACAGCCGCAACTGGCTAGTTTGTTCCCCATGGAAATCGGTTTGCATCACTTGCGATGTTTTCTCATCCTGGCCGAGGAGCAGCACTTCACCTGGGCCGCTGATCGTCTCGGTATCTCCCAGCCCACCCTCAGCCGGCACATCCAGCGCCTGGAGGGGGCCCTGGGCCGGACCTTGCTGGACCGCAGCACCCGCCACCCCCGCCTCACCGCGGACGGGAGCCGGCTGCAAGCCGATCTCCAAACCCTTCTTCCCCAGCTGGAAATGGCTCTCCAGCCCCCCGAGCCGCAGTCCTCACTGCGCCTCGGCTATGCCTGGGGCTTCCCCCTCCAGCGTGGCCGCCGAGCGACGGCCACGCTGGAGGAGCAGCACCGCGTCATCGTGTACACCGTGCGCCGGGACGACCGCACCGCCGGGCTGAGCGACGGTTCGGTCGACGCGGCGCTGCTCTGGGGGACGATCAGCGATCCGCGCCTGGTCACCACCGAGATCCTGCGGGAGCCGCATATCGCAGCGGTCTCCCGCAGCTCCACCCTGGCCGTGCGTGACCGTGTCACCTGGCGCGAGCTCGGGCGTCGCTGCCTCATCGTCAACACCGTGAGCGGCACGCTCACCCCGCAGGACTGGCCGGCCGACGCCACCCCCGAGATCGGCGTGGAAACCTCCAACATCGAGGAATACCTCCACGCCGTCGCCGCCAGACGCGGTGTCGGTGTGCTCCCGGTATCGGTGGCCGCGCAGTACCCCGATCCGGACATCCTGTACCTGCCGCTCACAGACTCCCCGCCCGCCGTCCTCACCTATGCCTACCCCCGCAACAATCCCCACCCCTACGCGGCGACGTTCGGGCGTGTCCTGCGGCAGGACCAGGCCAGCGAGCGAGCGAGTCACTTAAACGTTGTTCCAGTCGGCCGGCCCGCGGTAGCCGATGAGGGCTACGGCGCCCGCGACGCAGGCAAGAAGAGGTCCCGCCTCACGTTCGTAGCGGCGACGCAGAAGGCGGCGACCGCCCAGCCACGTCACGGTTCGCCCGGCCACCCGGCGGTGCCTGCCGAGCCGGTGGGCTGACTCGATGCCGTTGCGGGCGATGCGGCGGAGCCGGGTCCGGACACGCTCCCGGCTCCACTCGCTGCCATGGTGCGCGAACCGCCCTAAACGCCCGCAGGGAAGGCGGCGTCGATGGTGTCGCGGATGACGCGGTAGCAGGTGCAGGCGTTGGCTTCCAGCAGGTCGCGGTCCAGCACCGTGATGGTGCCGCGGCTGTAGCGGATGCAGCCGTCCTCGGCCAGGGCGCCGGCGACCTCGCTGACCGACGACCTGCGTACGGCGAGCATCTGGGCGAGGAACTTCTGCGTGAGCGGGAACCGGTCGCTGTGCATCCGGTCGGCGGTCATCAGCAGCCAGCGGGCGCACCGCTGGCGGGTGCGGTGGCTGCGGTTGCAGCCCGCGTTGCGTGCCAGCTGGGTGAACATGGAGTGGGTGAAGCGTTGCAGCGTCTGCTGCAGCTGCCCGTCCAGCACGGCGAGCTCGTGCCGGAACCGGTCGGCGTCCATCCGCAGTCCCCGGCCGGGGACCTGGCACACCGCCTGCTCGGTCGGCGTGCCGCTGCCGAGGAAGACGGGGAGGCCGACCATGCCCTCGTCGCCGACGGTGGCGACCTCGACGGTCGGGCCGTCCATCTCGGCGACGATCGAGACGACGCCGACCAGGGGGAACCACAGGGCGTCGATCCGCTCCCCCGGCCGGTACAGCACGTCGCCGACGCCCAGTTCGACCGCGTCCAGGTGAGCTCCCAGCCGTCGCCGTTCGGCTTCCGGCAGGGCGGCGAGGATCCGGTTGCCCCGCAGGTCGTACGGGCCGACCGTGCCGCTCGTCATGGAGTGCCCGCCTCTCGTGCCGTGGTCAGGTGGCGACCGCCGGTGGGATCACCGCCGCCCAGGGCGGCAGCGACACCCGCATCATGCCCGCGGCGCCCGGCACCATCACCAGGCTGACCAGCGCGTGAGCCAGCACCGGCAGGGGCAGTACGAAGTCTATGCAGCCGGTGGCCAGCGCCGCGCCAGGCATGCCGAACGCCTCCGAGGTGGTGCTGTCCTGGACCAGCACCCGGCCGCCCGCGCCCCGGATGTGGCGTACGCCCTCGGACCCGTCCTGCAGGCGGCCGGTGAGCACCGCCGCCAGGACGCGGGGCCCGAAGGCGGCAGCGGCGGAGGCGAACGTCGGGTCGGCCAGCCGGTGGCCGTCCATGGCGTGCAGAGTCACCTTCCCCTCCGGGGTGAAGACGGCCCGGTGGCCCGCCGGGACCACGTGGGCGACGCCGGGCGCCAGCTGGTCGCCGTCGCACAGCAGCCGTACCGGCAGTGCCGACCGGTACCCCAGGACCGGCACCAGCGTGTCGCGGTCCCGTACCGGCCGGTGCTGCACCAGCACCAGCGCGGCGGGGAAGGTCTCGGGCAGCGATGCGAGGATGTCGCGGTAGGCGCCCACGCCGCCCAGCGACGCGGCCATGCAGACCACGTCGAAGGCGGCGGAAGACTTCTGAACGGTACCGAACACAAAGCCAGCTTAATGCCCGGCACCGCACACAGCGCTCCGGTGGCGGCGGACGGCCGGCGCGGCCCGCGGGACCGGCCTGCGCCGGGCCGGCGTCGCGTACGAGCAGCGCCGGCTGCACGCGGTTGGCCAGGCCCAGCTTGGCCAGGGCGCGGCTGACGTGAGCCTTGACCGTGCCCTCGCTCAGGGCCATCACCTGGGGCGCGCCGGCCGAGCGGCGCAGCTCCCGCAGGGCGGTCAGCCCGTCCATGCCCGGCATCAGCGGCTGTGGGACTTCTCGGTGCCCGCCGGAGTCGTCGCGCTCGCGCCGGCCGGTATCACCGTCGCCGCCGTACCGGCCGCGGCGTGGCCGGCCCGCCGGGCGGCCCGCACCGGCATGACGGCGGCGATCGCCGTGGAGTGACCCGCGCCCGGGAACGGCACGCAGGGAGTTCCGGCGGGCGTCCGCCCCTTGCCCGCCGGGAAACCCGGATGCACCGCGATCACCGCTTCTGGAGGATGGGCGGTATGGACAGCGTGCTGCGTCGCAGATATCCCGACCACGACTGGTCCCGCGTGACCGACGGGGCGTCCGGGGCCCTCGTGTACCACCTCACCGGCGGCCCCGGGGAGTTGTACGCCAAGCTGGCGCCCGCCGGTGCCGCCGCGGCGTCCGGGCTGAGCCTGCCGGCCGAGGCGGAGCGGCTGGTGTGGCTGGCGGAACAGGGCGTTCCCGTACCGCGCGTCGTGGAGAGCGGCGGCGCCGGTGCGGTCGCCTGGCTGGTCACGGAGGCCGTACCGGGGCGTCCCGCGAGTGCCGAGTGGCCGGAGCACCAGCGGCACGAGGTGGCCGCCGCGCTCGCCGGCCTCGCCCGCTCGCTGCACGGGCTGCCGGTGGAGCGCTGCCCGTTCGACCGGGCGCTGGCGGTGACGCTGCCGCAGGCGGCCCGCGCCGTCGCGGACGGGGCCGTCGACCTGGCGGACCTGGACGAGGAGCGGGCCGGCTGGTCGGGCTGGCGGCTGCTGGCCGAGCTGGAGCGGACCCGCCCCGCGGCGGAGGACCTGGTCGTCTGCCACGGCGACCTGTGCCCGGACAACGTCCTCCTCGATCCCCGTACCCGCCGGGTGACGGGCCTGATCGACGTGGGCCGGCTCGGCCGGGCGGACCGGCATCTCGACCTCGCCCTGGTGCTGCGCGAGTTAACGCACGAGGAGGACCCGTGGTTCGGTCCTGCGTACGCCGAGACGTTCCTGCGCGCGTACGGGAACGGTCACGGCACGGTGGTCTCGCAGGAGAAGCTGGCGTTCTACCGGCTGCTGGACGAGTTCTTCTGAGGCGCGCCGGTGGTGCGGCTCGGCGGCGTGGCGGCCAGTAGGGTCCTCCCCCATGACCGAACCGAACTTTCTGCTGGACACCCGGGCTTCCTATGACGCCATGGCCGACGACTACGTCGCGTTCGCGCGCGGCGAGCTGGACGCGAAGCCGCTGGAGCGGGGCATGCTCGCCGCCTTCGCCGACCTGGTACGGGCCGGAGGCGGCGGTCCGGTGGCCGACGTGGGGTGCGGCACCGGCCGCGTGACCGCGCACCTGGCCGGCCTGGGGCTGTCCGTCTTCGGCGTCGACCTGTCGCCGGGGATGCTGGCGGTGGCCCGCCGCGAGCACCCGGACTTGCGCTTCGAGGAGGGCTCCATGCTGGCCCTGGACATACCGGACGGCAGCCTCGCCGGCGTCGTGGCCTGGTACTCGACCATCCACGTCCCGGCGGAGCGGCTGCCGGAGGCGTTCGCCGAGTTCCACCGGGTCCTCGCGCCCGGCGGCCGGCTGCTGGCGGCGTTCCAGGTGGGCGACGAGCCGCTGCGCCTGGAGGAGGCGTGGGGGCGCCCGGTCTCGCTCGACTTCCACCGGTGGCAGCCGGACCGGTTCGCCGCCCTGCTGGAAGAGGCCGGTCTGCCCGTACGCGCCCGCATGCTGCGTGAGCCCGACACCGGCACGTTCGCCGAACGGACGCCCCAGGCCACCCTCCTGGCCTGTAAACCGGCCGCGGAGTAGCGCGTCGGGGCGTGCGCCCTGGCGGACCTCCTCACCCGGCCCGGGAGGCGGCGCGCCGCCCGGCCGAGGCCTCGACGAGGGCCGCCGTGAAGGGGTGTTCCGGCTCGGTCAGTACGCGGTCGGCGGGGCCCTGTTCGACGACGTCGCCCGCGTCCAGCACCACGACGTGGCCGGCCGTGGCCGCCGTGCCGAGGTCGTGGGTGATCCACACCAGTGCCAGGTCCGGCTGTTCGTGCAGCAGCCGGTCGAGGACGGCGAGGATGCCGCGCCGGGTGACCGTGTCCAGGCCCGAGGTGATCTCGTCGCAGATCAGCACGCGGGGGCGGGCGAGGAGCGCGCGGGCGAGCGCCGCGCGCTGGAGTTCGCCTCCGGAGAGCTGTCCGGGGCGGCTGCGGACGTGCTGCTCGCCGAGTCCGACCTCGGCGAGCAGCGCGCGGGCCCGTGCCGTGGCGTCGGCCGGGTCCGCGCCGCGCAGGCGCACCGCCGTGCGGGCCACCTGCGCCAGCACCGTGCGGTGCTCGTCGAACGACGCCTGAGCGTCCTGGAAGACGTACTGCACCGCCGCGAGTTGGCCGGGCGTGCGGTCGCGCAGGCTGCGCCGCAACGGCGCGCCGTCGAGGCGGACGACTCCCGTGTACGTACGGTGCAGCCCGGCGAGGCACCGGCCGAGCGTCGTCTTGCCGCTGCCGGAGCGGCCGACGACCGCCACTCGCTCGCCCGGCCGGATGCGCAGGGAGACGTCGCGCAGGACGTCGACGGTGCGGCGCGGGCCGCCGCGGTGGTGGGCGGTCAGGTCCCGTACTTCCAGGACGGCGTCGGCTTCCGGCTCCGGGCGCTCGCCGGGCCCGGCGTTCCCGTCCTCCTCCGGGGGTGTGAACAGTTCGCGCGTCCATGTGTGCCGGGGGACTTGCACCACTTGTCCGGCGGGTCCGGATTCCACCACCCGGCCGTCCTTGAGGACCACGATCTCGTCGGCCAGTTCGCGCACCACGTCCAGGTCGTGGCTCAGCAGGAGGACGCCGATGCCCTGCCGGACGACCGATGCCAGTTCCGCCACGATGCGGCGCTTGGTGAGGGCGTCCTGCCCTGTGGTCGGCTCGTCGGCGACCACGACCCGGGCGCCGAGCAGCAGGGCCTGGGCGAGCACCACCCGCTGCTGCTGGCCACCGGAGAGCTGGTGCGGGTGGCGCCTCAACAGGGCGCCGCTGTCCGGTAGTTGGGCGCTCGCCAAGGCGTCCGCCATACGTGCTTCGACGGCCCTGGAGCGCTCGCGGCGCGGCAGGTGGCGTACCTGGGTCCGGGCGATGTCGGCCAGCAGGGCGCCGGCCCTGCGGACAGGGTTGAGGACCGCCGCCGGGTGCTGCGGCACGTGCCCGACCAGGCCGTCCGCGACGGTGACCGTACCCGAGACCCGGGCCTGGGGCGGGTACGCGCCGAGCAGGGCCAGGCCCGTCGTGGTCTTGCCGCTGCCGGACGCGCCCACCAGGGCGGTGACCGCGCCCGCGCGGACCCGCAGGCTCACTCCGTCGACGACGGCCCGGCCGCCGACCTCCACCCGCAGGTTCTCGACCTCGGCGACGACGTTCGCTGCCGCGCTCACCGGCGGCCCTCCTCTGTTCCGTGGGTGTGCTTTTTCAGCAGCGCGTCGAAGACCAGGTTGCCGCCCGTCGACAGCGCCACGATCAGCAGCGCCGGCACGACCACCGCCCACGGCTGTACGAACAGCCCGGTCCGGTTGCGGTCGACCATGACGGCCCAGTCCGCCGCGTCCGGTTCCACGCCGACGCCCAGGAACGCGGCGGTGGCCACCAGGTAGAGCACGCCGGTCAGCCGTACGCCCGCGTCCGCGGCGAAGGTGCGCAGCGCGGACCGGCCGACGTAGCCGACCGCCGTGCGCCACCAGCTCTCGCCCTGCATGCGCAGCGCCTCGACGGCGGGGCGTGCGGCCGCGGCGGACGCGGCGGCGCGGACGATCCGGGCCGCGTCCGGGATGTTGACGAGCGCCACCAGCAGTGCGAGCCCCGCGGCGCCCGGGGAGAAGACGGCGGCGACCAGCAGGATGAGCAGCAGCGAGGGCACGGCGAGCAGTACGTCCAGCGGGCGCGTCAGCAGTTCTTCGAGCCAGGCTCGGTGGGTGAGGGCGGCGGCCAGGCCCAGGGGTACGGCGACCGCGTAGGCCAGGACGGTGGCGGCCAGGGCCACGAGCACCACGGACTGCCCGCCGAGCAGCACCTGCCGCCACACGTCGCGGCCGACGAAGTCGGTGCCGAGCCAGTGGCCGCCGCCCAGGGTGAAGGAGGCGGTGCGCGGGCCGGGGTCGCCCGCGAGCAGCGGGCCGAGGAGGGCGAGGAGGAGGGGGACGCCCGCGATCAGGAGCCCGGCCCGGCCGGGCCACCGCGCGGTGTGGTCGTTCCGCTTCGGCATCAGGCCGCCACCCCCGCCCGTGGCGCGAGACGGCGGGCGACCACGTCGGCGCCGAGGTTGAGGGTCACGGCGATGACGCCGAAGACCACGGCCAGGCCCTGGACCACGGGGACGTCGCGTTCGGCGACCGCGTTCATCAGCACGGTGCCCAGGCCCGGGATGACGAACAGCGCCTCGACGACGATCACTCCGCACAGCAGCCAGTCGACGGTGCGGGCGAGCTGCTGGGCGGCGGGCGCGAGTGCGTTCGGGAGGGCGTGCGCGTACCGGATGCGCGCGTTGGACAGGCCGTAGCGGGCGGCCTGCTGTACGTAGGGGGAACGCAGCGCGTCGATCATCCCGGCCCGTACCAGGCGGCTGATCGAGCACACCGGACGGGAGAGCAGCACCAGGACGGGCAGGACGAGGACGGCCGGCTGGGCGAGCAGGTCGCCGCCGGAGCCGACGGCGGTCGGCGGCAGCCAGCCCAGCCGCAGCGCGAACAGGGTCACCAGCAGCACACCGAGCGCGAACTCCGGTACGGCGTACACCGCCAGGGTCGCGGAGCTGACGAGCCGGTCGGCGAGCGAGCCCTCGCGGCGCGCGGCCAGGACGCCGAGGCCCACCCCGGCCGGCACCAGCAGCACCACAGTGATGGCGGCGAGCAGCAGGGTGGGGCCGAAGCCGTCGGCGAGGTAGCCGGCGACGGGGCGTCCGGAGGCCAGGGAGTTCCCGAGGTCGCCGTGCAGCAGCCCGAGCACCCAGTCGGCGAACCGCTCGGCGGCGGGGCGGTCGAGGCCCAGTTCGGTACGGATGGCCGCGATGCGGGCCGGGTCGGGCTGGTCACCGGCGAGCGCGACGGCGGCGTCGCCCGGCAGCGCCTCGGTGAGCGCGAAGACGAGCACCACCACGCCCGCGGTCTGGGCCACGCCGAGCAGCAGGCGGCGCGCGAGCCAGGACCGCAGCACCGCCGGCACGGCGCGCCCCGCACGCGCCGTGGACGGCCCGGTCACTGCGGTCACGCCAGCCACACCTTGTCGAAGCGGGCCCAGTCCAGGGTGTTGGCGGGCGCGTCGTGCGCCACGCCGTGCACGCGGCGGGAGGTGCCGACGATCCAGTCGGCGAAGCCCCACACCAGGAAGCCGCCCTCGGCGTGCAGGCGGCGCTGCATCCGCCCGTAGACCGCCGCCCGTTCCTTCTTGTCCTTGGTGGACTGGGCCTGCTGGTACAGGGTGTCGAAGTCCTTGTGGTGCCACTTGGTGGCGTTGGTCGTGGAGCCGGTCAGCAGCCGCTGCGAGATGTGCGACTCGATGGGCATGGCGCCGGAGCGGTAGCAGCACAGGGTGCCGGAGTCGAGGATGTCGCTCCAGTAGCTGTCCTTGCTGCCGGACTTCACCTGGACGGTCACGCCCGCCTTGGCGGCCTGGTCGCGGAAGATGCCGGCCGCTTCGGTGAACCCGGCGGCGACGGGCGAGGTGTCGAGGGTGATCCGCAGGTCCTCGGCGCCCGCCTGCTTGAGGAGGTGGCGGGCGCGGTCGAGGTCCTGGTGGCGCTGCGGCAGGTCGCCGGCGTAGTACTCGTACCCCTTCCCGAACAGGTCGTTGCCGATTTCGCCCGCCCCGGAGAGCGCGCCGTCGACGAGTTCCTCGCGGTCGGCGATGAGGAAGAACGCCTCGCGGACGCGCTGGTCGTCGAAGGGGGCGCGGTCGGTCTTCATCGCGAAGGACTGCATGGCGCTGTTGCGCAGCCGGACGATCTCGATCTGGCCCTTGCCCTCGTGGGCGCGCGCGGTGGTGGGGTTGAGTTCGTGCGCGTACTCGACCTGGCCGCCGAGCAGGGCGTTGATGCGCGCGGACTCCTCGTTGGCGACGACGAATTCCAGCTCGTCCAGGTGCGGGGCGCCGTCCCAGTAGGAGTCGTTGCGTTTCACGACGCAGGAGCGGCCGGGGGTGAAGGAGACGAAGCGGAAGGGGCCCGAGCCGACGGGCTTGGCGAGGTCCGCGGTGGTCGTGCCGTCCGGGATGATGTACGCGCCGAACGCGGCCAGGACGTTGGGGAATTCGGCGGTGGGCCGCTTGAGCCGGAACTCGACGGTGTCCGGGGAGACCGCGCGGCTGGCGGCCAGGTCGATGGGCTCCAGGGACGCCTTGGCGCGGTAGGCCTTCTTGGGGTCGGCTATGCGGCGGAAGCTGTAGAGGACGTCGTCCGCGGTGACCGGCTTGCCGTTGTGGAAGGCCGCCTTGCGCAGGGTGACCCGCCAGCGGTCGAGCGTGTCGTTCGGCTCCCACTTGGCGGCCAGGCGGGGGCGGGCGGCCATGTCGGTGCCGCAGTCGGCCAGCTTGTCGTAGAGGGCCTTGGCGCGGGCGGCGTCGGCGAAGAGGTTGCCCAGGTGCGGGTCGAGGGTCTCGGACGCGCCGCCCCCGGCGAAGGCGGCGCGCAGCCGGCCGCCGCGCCGGGGCGTGCCGCCGCCCGCGCCCGTGGCGCCGGGTCCGGTGCCGCAGCCGGCCAGGACGAGCCCGGCGGCGGCCGTGGTGCCCGCGGCGGCGGCGAGGAAGCCGCGCCGCCGCAGTCCGGGGTGGCCGCCGGTTTCCCGGCCGGGGGGAGGGAGTTCGGTCATGGTGGGTCTCGCCTCGTGTGAGTGGGTGGGCAGGAAGGCGGGGCAGGAAGCGGGGGCGGTCAGGCGTCGCCCAGGCGGGCCACGAGGTGCAGCCGGTCCCCGTCGGCAGCGCCGGCGGGGGCCCGGGACGGTCCGGGCCGCCAGGGCGGTTCCGTACGGGGGCCGGGCCCGTCGTGCAGTTCCAGCACGGTGAAGCCGTGGGCGGCGAGGGCGTACCGCAGCTCCTGGGGGAACAGCAGCCGCCACGCGGAGTGCTGTTCGACCGGCGGTCCGCCGCCCTCCGTGGTCCACACCCGCCGCCGGCGCAGCAGTTGGGCCGCCCGGTCGACGGTGAGCGTCGTGACGGACCGGTGGACGGTGCCCTCCCACGTGAAGCCCCGGATCGCCGGTGCGCCGAGCAGTTCGGTGCGCCCGAGGAAGAAGGCGCCGTTGCGCATCTCGGCGACCAGCAGCCCGCCGGGCGCCAGAGCGCTGCGGCAGGAGGCCAGGAAGCCGTCGAGTTCGTCGTTGGTGTGGCAGTACAGCAGCGCGCTGTCGAGGCAGACGACGGCGTCGAACGGCTGTGGCGCGAGGTCCGCCGGGTCGAACCCGCGCAGATCGGCCCGCGCGTACCGGGGCCCGGGGTGGTGGGTACGGGCGTACGCGAGCATGGTGTCCGACAGGTCGGCGCCGGTGACCGTACGGCCCGCGGCGTGCAGGTGGGCGGCGTCCCGGCCGGTGCCGCAGCCGATGTCGAGGACGTGCGGCCCGGCGCCGTACCGGCACAGGACGTCCTCGGTCCAGCGGGCGGCGAGCCGTTCCGGGTCGGGGAACCGGGCCTCGTACAGGGCCGGGTTGTCGGTCAGCAGGTTGCGGGCGGCGGCACTGTCCGTCATGCCGTCACCGCCACGGGCCGTACGGGCAGGGCCCGCAGCCGGTGGAGCCAGCCGACGCCCGCCGCCGAGAGGAGGCCGAAGGCCAGGCAGCACGCCCAGGGCAGCCAGCTCGCGCCGCCGTGGCCGCCCGCGTCCATGGCCCAGCCCACGACGGTGTTGCCGACGGCGGCGGCGATGCCGGAGACGACGTAGAAGATGCCGAAGTAGGTGCCGGTCAGCTCGGCGCGGCCGAACTGGGGTATCAGCTCCATGACGAACGGCTGGGCGATCATGACGCCGACGTACAGGAGCAGCGCTCCGGCGAGGACGGGTACGAGCGCGAGCGCGGCCCGGCCCGTACCGCCGCCGCCCGTTCCGGTCACCCCGGCGACGGCCATCGGCGGGACGAACGCCACACCCATCAGCGCCAGCCCGACGGCGATCCAACGCGCGCGCCTGCCCCGCTCCTTGAGGGAGCGCGTGATGCGCATCTGGAGGGTGAGGTTGGCCAGTGTGCCGACGAGGAAGACGATGCCCGCCGCGCCCTCCCAGCCGGTGGCCCGCCTGGCGCCGTCCGGGAGCAGCAGGTAGAGCTGGTTCTCCATGGTGAACATGCCGACCATGGCGAGGGAGAAGGCGAGGAAGGCGCGGTTGGCGAGGACCTCGCGCCAGTCGCCGAGCACGCTGCCCCTGGCGGCGGGGACCTCGCGGGCGGGCAGGACGACGGCCTGGGCGGCGGTCAGCAGGGCGAAGACCGCGGCGGCGGTGAGCGCGGAGGCCCGGAAGTCGACGAGCAGCAGGGCGCTGCCGATCAGCGGCCCGACCAGCGCGCCGGTCGTCGCGAAGATGTTGAACAAGGCGAACGCCTCGGCCTTGCGGTCGCCGGCCTCCGCCGCCAGGTAGGCGCGCACGGCCGGGTTGAACAGGGCCCCGGCGAGCCCGCTGAGCACGGAGGCGGCGAGCAGGACGGGCAGCCCGTCGCCGAGGGCGAACAGCGCGAAGCCGACGGTGCGCAGCGCGCAGCCCGCGATGATCACGCCGCGTGCCCCGAGCCGGTCGGCGGCCGAGCCGCCGAGGATGAACAGGCCCTGCTGGCTGAGGTTGCGTACGCCCAGCACGATGCCGACCACGGCCGCCGACATCCCCAGGTCCTCGCCGAGGTGCGTGGCGAGGTACGGGATGAGCAGGTAGAAGCCGATGTTCACGCCGAGCTGGTTGACCAGCAGGAGCCGGATGGCGAGCGGGAAGGCCCGCATCTCACTCCACGTCTTCACGGTGGTGCCTTTCCTTCTGTACTGCGGGCTGTGCCGCGGTGGGTGCGGGCACGGTCCGTTCCGCGCGCGGGGGCGCCGGGCGTACGCCCAGCCCGGCGCCCGTTCCGGCCCGTACGGTCCCGTCGGCGCCGCCGATGCCGGTCCACGGGTCGTGCGCGAGCAGCAGGTGCCCGTCCAGGTCGACCCAGTGGGCCCGGTCGGCGAGGTGGACGGCGGGGGCGATGCCGAGGGTGCCCGCGGTGAGGCAGCCGAGCATCAACCGGGTGCCGCTGCCCGCGATCAGCTCCTCGATGCGCAGCGCCGCGTACACGCCGCCGCACTTGGCGAGCTTGACGTTGACGCCCTGCACCCGCCCGGCGAGCCGCTCGGCGTCGGCGAGGCCGACAGCGTCCTCGTCGGCGATGACGGGCAGCGGGGAGCGTTCGGCGAGCCGGGCGAGCGCTTCGGGGTCGCCGGGGGCGGTGGGCTGTTCGACGGCCGCGACGCCGAGTTCGGCGAAGCGCGGCAGCAGCCGTGCCGCCAGACCCGGCGTCCAGGCGCCGTTGGGGTCGAGCAGCAGGGACGCCGAGGGCACGGCGTCGCGTACGGCCCGTACGCGGGCGAGGTCGTCCTCGGGGTCCGCCGCCCCGGCCTTGACCTTGATGACGGTGAATCCGCTCGCGGCCAGGCAGCCGGCCTGCGTACGGGCCCGGTCGGCGGGCACGATGCCGATGGTGCGGGCGGTGGCGGCGACGGGCCGTTCCGCGGTGCCGAGCAGCCGGTGGACCGGCTGTCCGGCCCGCTTGCCCACCAGGTCGAGCAGCGCCGACTCGACGGCGGCGGTGACGGCGGGCGGGGTGACGGGCGCGGGCAGCCCGCCTTCCCGCAGGGCGGCGAGGGCGCTCTCCGGGTCGGCGAAGCGGCCGAGTTCCGCACCGGCACCGGCCAGCAGCCGGCGCAGCGTGTCGGTGTCGAGTCCGTAGTACACGCTGGTCACGGCCTCGCCGTGGCCGCGCACCGCACCGTGCTCGACGGTGATCCAGACGGCGTTGCGCTCGCTCGTCACCGACCGGGAGATGCGCAGCGGCTCGGCGAGCCGGAGGCGTACGAGGCGCAGGGTGACGTTCACGCGGTGCCCTCCCGCCCGGCCGGCGCGACCGCCGCGGCCTTCGGGTCCACGACGGTGGTGCAGCGCGCCCAGCCGGTGGCTTCGGCAGCCGTGGGGTGCGGTATCTCCACCGGGCGGGTGGCGACGGGCCGCCCGGCCAGGCCGTGGGCGGCGGCGAAGTCCTCGTCGTAGACGGTGCCGAGGTAGCGGTGCAGGCCGTCGGGGAAGACGGTGGCGACGACGGCGCCGGGGTGCACGCGGGCCGCCCAGGCGGCGACCAGCGCGACGGCGCCGGTGCTCCAGCCGCCGCTGACGAAGCTGCTCCGGGCCAGCCGCCGGCAGGCGTCGGCGGATTCGGCGGGGCCCACCCAGTGCACCTCGTCGAAGGCCGCGTAGGCGACGTTGCGCGGGTGGATGCTGCTGCCGAGGCCGCGCATCAGGCGGGGCCTGGCGGGCTGCCCGAAGATGGTCGAGCCGGTGGCGTCCACGCCGATCAGGCGCAGCGCGGGCCAGTGGCGGCGCAGCGGGCCGATGATCCCGGCGCTGTGGCCGCCGGTGCCGACGCTGCACACCAGGACGTCGAGGTGGTCCAGGTCGGCGGCCAGCTCGGCGGCGAGCGAGGCGTACCCGGCGGCGTTGTCGGGGTTGTTGTACTGGTCGGGCCAGTACGCGTGCGGCAGCAGGGTGCGCAGTTCGCGCAGCCGGGCGAGCCGGGCGGCCTGCCAGCCGCCTTCCGGCGCGGGCCGGTCGACGATTTCCAGCCGGGCGCCGTACGCGCGCAGCAACTGCCGCATCGACGGCTCCAGTTCGCTGTCGCAGACCAGGACCACGTCGTGGCCGAGTGCCTGCCCGGCGAAGGCCAGGCCGACGCCGAGGGTGCCGGAGGTGGACTCCACGACCGGCGCGCCCGGCCGCAGTTCGCCCCGCTCGCGGGCGCCGAGCAGCATGGACACGGCGGCCCGCGCCTTCATGCCGCCCGCGCCGAGCCCTTCCAGCTTGGCCCAGAACCCGGGGTGCGGGCAGGGCAGGTCACCGGTGATACGGGCCAGCGGGGTACAGCCGACGAGGGCGAGGAGCTCCCGGTTGGCGGCGGGTGCGCGAAAGACCGCGGCGGTCATCGGACGTCTCCTTGCCCCAGCAGCGCGTAACCGTCGTCGCCGGTGTAGCGGTGGACGACGCCGGGCCCGCCGTCGAGCCAGAAGAACGGGTACGGCTCGGCGCACACGGCGCTCACCCCCGCGCCCAGCAGCCGCGGCAGTACGGCGCTGCCGGTCTGGGCGAACATCACCAGCGGCTTGCCGTGCCGCTCGCAGTGGGCGCGCAGCGGCTCGAAGGTCCCGTTGCCCAGCGTCATGCCGGACGCCAGCACCGCGTCGCAGCCGTCCAGCTCGGCGAGCGCGTCGGTACGGATCGGCTCGCCCCACTCGGTACGGCCGCCCTTGAGGTCGCACGGCACGCACACCAGTCCGCGGGCGCTCAGCGCCTCCAGCAGCGAGTTGACGACGCCGACGACCAGGACGGTGCGGCCGGGCGCGACGGCCAGCAGTCCGGCGACTCCCCGGGCGCGGGCCCGCGACTTGGCGAGCGAGTCGCCGGCGGGCAGCTCCCACGGCTGCGCGCCGTTCGCGGGGGTGTGCGGCAGTGCGTGCATCAGGTACGCGTCCAGGGCGGCGATCCGTACCGGCGCCAGCGGGTGGTCGAGCAGCGTCGCGATGTCGGCGCCGACGCAGTCGTCGATCGCGGCGGCGGGCAGCGCGCCGGGCTCGACGGCGCAGGACCCCACCGCGCCGCCCAGGCGCAGGCTGAGCACTTCGTTGCGGTAGCCGCCGCTGCGCCCTTCGTGACGTACGGCCTGGTTGGTGGTGAAGGCCACCGCGATCTTCTGTGTGCGGGGGTCGGGCCCCAGCTCCCCGGCGCGTACCCGGCGTACGAGGTCCGGGTAGCCGCTCGCCACGGCCTGTCCCGTCGGGTTCATCGGTCGCCCACCACCCGCGGACACAGGCCGGCCAGCAGCTCCTCGACGCGGGCGCGCGCACCCGCTCCCTCGCCGTCGCCGGCCATGACATGGCCCAGGTAGCCGTTGTTGCTGCCGGTCTCCTTGACGGCCTTGCCGGGCGCGGTGAGCTGTACCTCCAGCAAGCCGGCCCGCCCTTCGAGCCCGTCGGCGCCCGTTATCCCCGCCAGCACGCCGGTGCGTTCCGGCACGAGGAAACCGATGGCGGCGCTGCGCAGCCCGGTCTCGCGTGGGACGAGGTCCGGTTCGCGGCCGAGCGCCACCTCCACGAAGGCGGCGGCCAGGTCGATGCCGGTGACGTGCCGGACCAGTTCGGTGATGCGGTTGCCCGCGGGGCGCGGGTTGACCTCGACGACACGCGGCCCGGCCGCGGTGAGCTTGATCTCGGTGTGCGCGACGACCTGGTCGAGCCCGAGCGCCCGGAGCGCCGCGCGCGCGGTGTCCGCCGCCGCTTCGGCGTCGGCGGCGGACAGCGCGGCGGGGAACATGTGGCCCGTCTCGACGAACGCCGGTGCGCCGCCCACGCTCTTGTCGGTCACGCCGATCACGTGCACCGCGCCGTCGTGCGACACGGTCTCGACGCTGACCTCGGGCCCGTCGAGCAGCTCTTCCAGCAGGACCACGGGGGCCCGGAGCTGGCCGCGCGCATTGACCGGGAACCCGGCGAGCGCGCGGTGGGCGCGCGCCAGCTCCGCTTCGTCGTCCACCCGCCGTACGTACATCCCGGCACACAGGTCGACCGGCTTGAGAACGAGCGGGAAGCCGAGCTCGCGCGCCGCCTCGGCGGTCCGCGCCCAGTCGGCACAGACGGCGAACCGGGGGCCCGGCACGCCGGCCGCCTCGAGGGCGTGCCGGGTGGCGTCCTTGCGGCAGGCGGCCTCCACCGCCTCCGGCGCGGGCCCCGGCAGCCCGAGGTGCGCGGCGATGCGGGCCACGGCGGGCAGGTAGTAGTCGCACGAGCTGAGGACGCCGTCGAAGCCGGTCGCCGCGTGCAGGCGCTCGGCGTAGGGCAGCAGCGCGTCGGTGTCGTTGGTGTCGGCGGTGACGATGTTGCGGGCCGCCAGCAGCGGGTGGGCGGTGCCCTCGGGGGCGGCCCGCAGGTAGTGGTGCAGGTCGCGGGTGAGGAAGGTGAAGTCGTGTCCGGCTTCGCGGAGGGCGCGGGGCAGCAGCCTGCCCATCGATCCGACCCAGCTCTCGACCATCAGCAGATGCGCCACAACTCTCCTTCTGCGCAGGCGGTTTCGCTTCCGGGCACGCCGTGGGGAGGCCCCCCGGTGCCGCGGTGCGGTGTTGACCGAACGCGATGCTAACCGTAATGATTTTCATTGTCACCTTGTGGGCCGGTCCTTTTCCCGCTCTCCGGCACCCGCCCGCGCCCGCCGCCCTCCCATGAATTGCGAGCCCCATGCCTCCCGCCCTGCGGCGCACCGCCCTGCTCTGCGCGCTCCTGACCAGCGCCGTCCCGCTCGCCGCCGCCACGGCCGCCGAGCCCCGCGCCGACGCCCCCGCCCCGTCACCGCGCTTCGGTGCCTGCCCGGACGCGGCCCCCCGGCCGCCCGCACCCGACCGCGTCGAGTGCGGCACGGTGAGCGTGCCGCTGGACCACCGCCGCCCGGACGGCGCGCGCCTACGGATAGCCGTCTCGCGCGTCCGCGCCTCGGGGACGCCGGCCGAACGGCGCGGCGTCCTACTGGTCAACCCCGGCGGCCCGGGCGGCACCGGGCTTCCGTACGCCGTCACCAAGCGCGCCAAACTCCCGGAAGCCGTGCGCCGCGCCTACGACGTGATCGGCTTCGACCCGCGCGGCACCGGGCACAGCGCGCCCGCCGGCTGCGGCCCGATGGGCGGGCTCTTCGACGCCCCGGGAACCGGCTCCGCGCCGATCGATCCCGTACCGCACGACCGGCCCGGTGAGCGCGCCTACCTCGACTCCCAGCGACGGCTGGCCGCCGACTGCGCGGCGGGCGCGGGCGCCACCCTCCCCCACCTCTCCACCCGTGAGACCGCCCGCGACATGGACGCCATCCGCGCCGCGCTCGGCGAGCGGCGCATCAGCTTTCTCGGCGTCTCCTACGGCACCTACCTGGGCGCGGCCTACGCGTCCCAATTCCCGGGCCATGTGGGCAAGTTGGTGCTGGACAGCGTGGTCGGCCCAGAGGACTGGCACGCCTTCGACGTACGGCAGGCCCGCGCCCTGCTGCGCCAGCGGGACGTGCTCTTCGGCTGGCTGGCGCGGCACGACTCCCGCTTCGGGCTGGGCACCACCGCGCGCGAGGTCCGTACCGCCTACCAGCGCACGCGCGACGGCCTGACGGCGCGCCCCGTGTCCGGCTTCGGAGCGGCCGCCTTCGACCGGGCCGTCTACCGCGCCCTCGGCCGCACCGAACGCTGGACCGCCCTGGGCGACGGGCTGCGCGACTACCTGGACAAGGGCGTGGCCGACCGGCTCCGCCCCGCGACGCCCTTCGACGGCCCCGAATCACGTACGTACGAGGCCGCCAACCGCATCGTGAAGTGCGCCGACGGGCCGGGGCCCACGCCGGCCCGGGTGCTCGCCGACATCCGTGGGCTGCGGCGCCGGGACCCGCAGCCGGTGCTGACCGGCCTGGAGGCGGCAAGCTGCGCGTACTGGCACACCCGCCCCGCCGGGCGCACCCCGCTCGGCAGCCCCGCGGCACCCCCGGCCCTCCTGGTGGCCTCCGCGCACGACCCCGTGACGCCGATCGCCGGCGCACGGGCCCTCGGCCGCACCCTCCCCGGCTCCCGGCTGGTCACCCTGCACAACGACTACTCGCACGGCGTCTTCGCCAGCCGCGGCAACGGCTGCGTGGACTCCACGGTCGCCGCCTACCTCGTCGGCGGCACCGTCCCTGCCGCGGACGTGCACTGTGACGGCCCCGGACTGCCCGAACCGGCACCGCGACCGTGACTCAGCCCACCACCGTGACCTCCGCCGGGAGCACACACGTCGCGCCCGGCACGCCCAGCAGGTGCTCCTCGAAGAAGGCGCCGACGCACATCCGGGTGATCTCGATGCCGCGGCCGCCGGGCAGGGAGCCGAGTTCGAAGGCGTAGTCCTCCGCGTCGGTGAACTCCCGGTAGCCGAGCGGCCCGGCGAGGGCGTCGAGGTCGGTGGCCGACGCGTGGCCGCCGCCGGTCACCAGCAGGTGGCGGCGGAGGCCGCGCAGCCGCTCCCAGAGCCGTTCCCTGGCCGCCGCCTCCTCCGGGTACTGCGGGTCGTCAGGAGTGAACTGGCATAGCAGGAAGGGACGTCGCAGACCGGCGCGGAGGACTTCGCCGTACGGAGTGCCGTCGATGTCCGCGCCCGCCGTGAACCCGGCATCGACGCGCATGGCCTCGGCCGCGGCCGCGCCGCCCAGCGAGTGGCCCGCGACGCCCGCCTTCGACGGGTCGAGGAGGGCGCGCCACCAAAAACCGGGGGCGGTCAGCCGTTCGCGGGCGAAGCACAGGTCGGCGGCGCGGATCCGCAGGTAGCGGGTGGCCAGATCGCCGGTGTCCCCGCCTCCGAGGCCGTCCGGTTCGCGGTACGGCACGATCCGGCCGTCGGGGAACTCGACGCCGAGCGCGTCCGAGGGGTGGTCCAGGGCCGCCACCAGGAAACCGCGACTGGCGAGATCCTCACCGAGCGCGGTCAGGCTCGCGCGGTACTGCGCGTGGCCCGGGGACAGCAGGACCAGCGGGCAGCCGAGTGTGTCCGGCGCGGGCGGCGCGCCCTCGGCGGCGTGCACGACGACACCGGCCGCCGTGCCGCCCGGCAGCCCGGAGCAGCCCGGCTCCTCCTCCCAGGAGTCGACGACCAGAGGGGAGAGCGCGTCCGACACGTACCGGCCCGGGGTCCCGGTGCCGCGCTGCGCCGGATACCAGAGCTGCGCCATCAGCTCCCGGGGACGGCCGGCCAGGAACGGGTCCGGCCGGTCGTGGTCGACGAGGTGGGCGGTGCGCACGCCCACCGGGTGGCGGCCGGTGGGGCGGGGTAACGCCGGGCGCGGATCACCGTGCTGTGTCATCGTGCTCGCGCCCTCTCCTCGGTGTCACCCGCGGCTCATCCGATCATGTCCGGCGGGCGGCACGCATCCCGTTTCCGGGGCGGGTGGCAGGGCCCGTCGGCGGATTTTCCGGGAGGGCCGGAATGCGCGGCGATCCTCCTCCGCCGGGCGGGCGGCGGCGCCCACCATGGAAGCGAAGCGGGCGGCAGCCCGCCCGGCCGCGCAGGCGCAGGCCGGTCCGTACCAGCGCAGGAGCCAGCATGATCTTCATCGTCGTCAAGTTCACCGCCCGGCCCGAGTACCGGGACTCGTGGCTGTCGCTGGTGGACGACTTCACCCAGGCCACCCGGCAGGAGCCGGGCAACCTGTTCTTCGAGTGGTCGACCAGCGTCGACGACCCGAACCAGTTCGTCCTGGTCGAGGGCTTCGCCGACCGGAAGGCCGGGGACGAGCACGTGAACTCCGCGCACTTCAAGGCGGGCCTGGAGGCGATGGCCGGCGCCATCGCCACCACCCCGCAGATCATCAGCAGCGAGATCGAGGCCGAGGGCTGGTCGGCCATGGGTGAGCTGTCGCCGCGCGAGGCGTGAGCGCGGAGGCGAAGCCCTTCAGCCGGCCGCGCGGGCACGCGGCCCGCGCGGCCGGCTGATGACGCAGGCCCTCATTCGGCGACGTCGACGTGGAAGTTCTCGACGGGCTGGTCCGCCTTGTCCTCCTTCGGCGCACCGAGGTCGCCGCACTGGTTGGCGGGCGCCGTCAGCGGCACGGCGGCCCCCAGCGCCTGGAGGACTCCGCCGGAGCGGGCGGTGGCGGCCGTCGGGCGAGGGCCGGACGCGTTCGTGCAGGTGTTGTCGTGGGCGCTGTTCCCGGCGCCGATCACCGTGGTCGCCGCTACCGGGCCGGCCCCGGCCACGAGGGCCACTGCGGACAGCACGAGCACCGCACATCGGCTCTTGGCGTCGGACAGCATCGCGCTCCTGCTCCTTGGGTGAAGCACTTCCTCACCGAACCAACGAGAGGGACGGCCACCGGTCACCCGAACCGGCGCTCGAAGCACGCTCGAACCACAGGCTCCTAGAACGGCTCGGCCGGAAGGTACTTGCCGTCCAGGGTGATCACCGCGCGGGTGCCGCCCTCGGGGTCGTCCACCTTCTTGACGTCCAGGCGGAAGTTGACGGCGCTGATGATGCCGTCGCCGAACTTCTCGTGGATCAGGGCCTTGAGGGTGGTGCCGTAGACCTGGAGCATCTCGTGGAAGCGGTAGATGGTCGGGTCGGTGGGGACGCCGCCGGGGAGGCTGCCGCGCAGCGGGATGGTCCGCAGCAGCCGCTCCGCCTCGTCGCCGAGGTCCAGGCGCTCGGCGAGGATCCGGGCGGCGTCGGCGGGCAGGGCGTGCTGGCCCAGCAGCGCGGCGGTGACGAAGGCCTCCGACAGGCCGGTGGCGTCGGCCAGTTCCTGCCAGGTGAGGTCCTTGCGGGTCTTGGCCGCGACGACCGCCAGGGCCAGGTCCTGGCGGGCCTGCGGGTCGAGCTGCGCGTGGGTGTGGGGCATGGAGGGGTCCTTTCGGGGTGGGCGCTCAGGAGAGCGGGGTGAACGTGCCGCGGGCGGGGTCGAGGACGTCGACGGCTCCGGTGCGGATGTCGTGGACCCAGCCGTGCAGCGTGACCGCGTCCCGCGCGAGGGCGCGGGCCACGGACGGGTGGGTGGCGAGGTGGGCGAGCTGCGCGACGACGTTGTCGCGCACCAGCGCCGGGACGGCGGTCTCGCCGCCGCTGCCGTCCCCGGCCGTGGCGGGCCCGGCCGCGTGCAGCCAGCCGGCGACGGCCGGCAGCCCGGCCAGGTCCTCGCCGGTGGCCAGGGCCGTCATGGCGCCGCACGCGGAGTGGCCGCACACGATCACGTCGGTGACGCCCAGGACGGCGAGCGCGTACTCGATGCTCGCCGAGACCGCGTCGGGCTCCGGCCCGTACTCCGGGACGAGGTTGCCCGCCGTGCGGATCACGAACAGCTCGCCCGGGTCGGACTGGGTGAGCAGTTCGGGGACGACCCGGGCGTCGGAGCAGCCGATGAACACCGCGGCCGGGCGGTGGGCGGCGGCGAGCCGCTCGAAGAGCGCCGCTCTGGCGGGGTGGACGTCGCGCCGGAAACGCAGGACGCCGTCGGTGAGGTGGTCGTGCACAGCAGCTCCTCGCAGGTCGGGCACCGGCCGGAAGCCGATGTCTCCACCATGGATGACCTGCCGCTATAGCGTCCAAGACGCACAACTCATGGCAGCCATCAGCGCTGCCTATACCTGCTGCCCAGCCCGCCTACAGTGGGCGGCATGGCCCTGGAACTGCGTCATCTCCGCTATCTGCTCGCGGTCGCCGAGCACGCCAATTTCACCCGTGCGGCCGAGGCCCTGCACGTTTCGCAGCCCACGCTCTCCCAGCAGGTCAAGCAGCTGGAGCGGGCTCTGAAGGTGCAGCTGCTGGACCGCACGGGGCGCACCGTGCGGCTGACCGACGCGGGCCGGGCGTACGCCCACTACGCGCGCAGCGCCCTGCGCGACCTGGACGCGGCCGAGCGCGCGGTCCTGGACGTACGGGACCTGACCCGCGGGACGCTGCGCCTGGCCACGACGCCGACCTTCACCGCGTACCTCGTCGGCCCCCTGGCCGCGGCGTACCACACCCGCTACCCCGGCATCTCGCTGATCCTGCGGGAGCTGCCGCAGGACCGGATGGAGGCCGCGCTGCTGGCCGACGAGCTGGACCTCGGCATCGCCTTCAGCGGCCCGCACCCGCCGGGCGTCACCGGCACCGCGCTGTTCACCGAGACGCTCGGCCTCGTCGTCGGCCCCGCCCACCCGCAGGCCGGCCGCACGGCGCCGCTGCCGATCCGTTCCCTGCGCGACCACCGGCTGGCGCTGCTCAGCGCCGACTTCGCGACCCGCCTGCACATCGACACCCACTTCGGCGCGCACGGCGTACAGCCGCGCATCGCGGTGGAGGCCAACTCCATCACCGCCCTCACCGAACTGGTCCGGCGCACCACCCTGGCCACCGTCCTGCCCGACGCCATCACCCGCGAGCAGCCCGGCCTCCGTCCCGTCGGCCTGTCCCCCGCGCTGCCCGCGCGCACGGTGACCCTGCTGCGCCGCGAGACGGCCTACCGCAGCGCCGCGTCCGACGCCTTTACCGCGCTCGCCCGGCAGTGGGGGCGGGACCACGAGGAGGACGCGGGTCAGCGGCGGTGTCGCGGGTACCGGTAGGGGCCGGAGACAGGAGGCGTGGCATGGAACGGTGTCTGGTGACCGGGGCCACCGGCTACATCGGCGGTCGGCTGGTGCCGGAGCTGCTGGCCGCGGGGTATCCGGTGCGGTGCCTGGCGCGTACGCCCGGCAAGCTGCGGGACCACCCGTGGGCCGGGCGGGTGGAGACGGCGCGGGGCGACGTCACGGACGAGCGGTCGCTCACGAAGGCCCTGGAGGGCGTCGGCGTCGCCTACTACCTCGTGCACGCGCTCGGCACGGGCAAGGACTTCGAGGACACCGACCGCAGGGCGGCCCGTACGTTCGCCGGGTGCGCGCGGAAGGCGGGCGTGCGGCGGATCGTCTATCTGGGCGGGCCGGTGCCGCGGGGCGTCGACCGGCGGAAGCTCTCGCCGCACCTGCGGTCGCGGGACGAGGTGGGGCGCATCCTGCTGGAGTCCGGTGTGCCGACCGCGGTGCTGCGGGCCGCCGTGATCATGGGGTCCGGCTCGGCGTCCTTCGAGATGCTGCGATATCTGACCGAGCGGCTGCCGGTCATGGTGACGCCGAGCTGGGTGCGTACGCGTATCCAGCCGATCGCGGTTCGGGACGTGCTGCACTACCTGGTGGGCTGCGCCGGGCTCCCGGACACCGTGAACCGGGGCTTCGACATCGGCGGCCCCGACGTCCTGACGTACCGGCAGATGATGCAGCGCTACGCGCGGGTCGCGGGCCTGCCCCGGCGCCTGATCGTGCCGGTGCCGGTGCTGACGCCGGGGCTGTCCAGCCGGTGGGTGGGGCTGGTGACGCCGGTGCCGGCGGCCATCGCCCGACCGCTGGCGGAGTCGCTGCGCCACGAGGCCGTCACCGAGGAGCACGACATCGCCCGGTACGTGCCGGACCCGCCGGGCGGGCCGGCCGGCTTCGACCGGTCGGTGGAGCTGGCGCTGCGGCGGGTACGGGAGGCGCAGGTGGCCACCCGCTGGTCGTCGGCTTCGGTGCCCGGTGCCCCCGGCGAGCCGCTGCCGACCGACCCGGACTGGGCGGGCGGCAGCCTCTACACCGACCGCAGGGCCCGCGTGGTGGACGCCTCGCCCGAGGCGCTGTGGGAGGTCGTCGAGGGCATCGGCGGTGAGCACGGCTGGTACTCCTTCCCGCTCGCCTGGGCCCTGCGGGGGTGGCTGGACCGGCTGATGGGCGGCGTGGGGCTGCGCCGGGGGCGGCGGGACGCCGAGCGGCTGCGGGTCGGTGAGGCGCTGGACTTCTGGCGGGTGGAGGAGATCGAGCGGGGCCGGCTGCTGCGGCTGCGCGCGGAGATGCGCCTGCCGGGGCTCGCCTGGCTGGAGCTGGCGGTCGCGCGGGACGCTGCGGGCCGCACGGTCTACCGGCAGCGGGCGGTGTTCCATCCGCACGGGCTGTCGGGCCACGCGTACTGGTGGAGCGTGGCGCCGTTCCACGCGCTGGTGTTCGGCGGGATGGCGCGCAACATCGCCGCGGCGGCCCGGGACCGGGCGGGGCGGAAAGCATCACCCTCCGTCGACGACATACCGGCGAACGGGTGATATCCGCGGGTACGGCTTCCTCAGTCGGACGCAGGGGTGACGCGATCGGCCGGTGGCGTGGAAGGGCTTGTGTAGTTCAGGCACTACCGGCAATGGAGGCACAACATGCCCGCACCCCGTTCACGCACCGGCCGGCGACGGCTCGGTCCTTGGTATCCCCTGCTGGTCGGCGGCGTCGTCGCCGGGCTGGCGGCCCCGGCGGCGCTGGCCGCCGACCCCGATACACAGGGCAGGAAGCCCCGGCCGAACACGGCCCCCGACACCGCCCTCCTGCAAGCCACCAAGCAGGCCAAGCAGGCCGGCCGGCGGGTGGAGGTGCAGTCGCAGCGCACCGCGACCGCCCGTGTCTACGCCAACCCGTCCGGCACGTACACCACCGAGCTGCGGCTGCCGGACACACGCGCCCCGAGAGGCGGCGTGGGGCTGTGGACCAGCGTCAACAAGAAGTATCCCAACACGAAGTACTGGAACCGGACGGGCAAGGTCGCGCGCGTCGGCCACGAGAAGCAGTCGGGCGGCACCTGGCGCTCGTACATCACCATGAACACCAGGGACCTGCACAACACGGGCCCGATCCGCAGCGCCCGGTTCCGGATCCTGAACACCTACTCCTGGTCGTGCTCCGCCCGGCCGGTGCAGATCCGGGACACCAACACGGTCGACCAGAACACGACGTGGAACAGCACGGTGAACCGTAACTGGGACCGGTACAAGGTGCTGGACACGGTCAACGCCGCCAAGGGCCACCATGCGAACCACTGCCCGGCGGGCAACCTGTACTTCAGGGTCACCGACAGCGCCAAGGCCGCCCAGAAGTACAAGTGGCGGACCATGACGCTCGGTCTGGGCGCCCAGAACGAGAACGACACCTACGGGTGGAAGAAGTTCGACGCGACCACGTCCACGCTGATCGTGGACTGGGCCAGGCACTGACCCACCGCTCTCCCCCGGCCGCCGCCCGTTTTGGAACCGGAGCCCGATCCTCAATACGATCCGGCGATGATCACAAGAAAACGGCTGGCGGCCGGGGTGTGCGGGCTGCTCGCCACCCTGGCCGTGGGGCTTCTCCCCACCTCTGCCACCGCCGCCGACGAACCGGACAGCAAGAAGCCCTCCCCCAAGGTCGAGCTGGTGCTCGACGTCAGCGGCTCGATGCGGGCGCGCGACATCGACGGGCAGACCCGGATGGCCGCGGCGAAGCAGGCGTTCAACGAAGTGCTGGACGCCGTGCCGGGCGAGGTGCAGCTCGGCATACGCACCCTCGGCGCGAACTATCCGGGCCCGGACCGGCAGACCGGGTGCAAGGACACCAAGCAGCTCTACCCGGTCGGTCCGCTCGACCGGACCGAGGCGAAGACCGCGGTGGCCACGCTCGCGCCCACCGGCTGGACGCCGATCGGCCCGGCCCTGCTGGGCGCGGCCGACGACCTCAAGGCGGGTGGCGGTGACGCCACCCGCCGGATCGTGCTGATCACGGACGGCGAGGACACCTGCGCGCCGCTCGACCCGTGCGAGGTGGCGCGGGACATCGCCGCCAAGGGCATCCACCTGACCGTGGACACGCTCGGGCTGCTGCCGGACGCCAAGACCCGCCAGCAGCTCAGCTGCATCGCGGAGGCCACCGGCGGCACCTACACCTCCGTCAAGCACACCAGCGAACTGCGGGACCGCGTCCATCAGTTGGTGGACCGCGCGGCCGACCCGGTGGTGACGCCGGTGGCGACCGAGGGCGCCGACCGATGCGACAAGGCCCCGGTGCTCAAGCCGGGCCTGTACACCGACCGGGAGAAGTTCGCCGAGCACCGCTGGTACCGGGTGGACGTACGGCCCGGCCAGGAGCTGCGCGCTTCGGCGAGCATCGGCGCCGACCGCGCCGTCAACAACGACTACGGCGTCCTGCTGCGCGCCTCGACGGTGCACGGCCGGGAGATCGTACGCGGCTCGGAGGCGGGTGACGGGCGTACCGACGTCGTCTCGTCCGGGCTGCGCTACCCGAAGGCGCCGCTGAAGAACGCGGACGGCGACGCGAAGGACGCGCCGGAGACGGTCTGCCTCCGGCTCAGCAACTCCTTCGCGGCGCCCGCCTCGGTCAAGACGGAGCCGGGGATGCCGGTGGAGCTGGCCATCGACGTGGTGGACGGGCCGTCCGACGCCTCGGACGCCGCCTCCTTCGGCCTGGGCCGCGGCTGGTGGTTCCTGGCCGCGATGGTGCTCTTCGGCCTGGTGGCCGGGTTGCTGTGGGGCTGGCTGTCGCGCTGGCGTGTCGCCGTCTGGAGGACCAACTGATGCGTACGCGCACGTTCCTGACCGCCGCGGTACTGGCGGGTGCCGCGCTCTTCGGCGTGGCGGGCACGGCGGTGGCGGACAGCCCGTCGCCGTCCCCGAGCGGCAGCGCCGGCGCCGCGGGGCCGACCGAGGCGGGCACCTCGTTCCGTACGGCGACACCGGTCAAGCCGGGGCAGAAGGCGACGGCCGGGGCGTCCACCGGTGACTACCTGTACTGGGTGGTGCCCGTGGACGCCGGGCAGCGCGCCACGATGAAGGCGAAGGTCACGCTGCCGGAGGCGGCCCGGCACGGCGCCGCGACCTGGCAGCTCGACGTGTACGACGGGCTGCGGCGCCGCCAGGCGTGCACCTACGGCGCGCAGACCAGGGCGGCGGCAGCGGACGCCGGTTCGGTGGAGCTGTCCTGCACGCTGCGTACGGTCCGCTCCTGGGCCGAGCCGTGGTCCAACGACCCGCTGCCGGGCGGCTATTACGTACGGCTGACGGTGACCGGCCTGCCGCAGGACGACCTGGGCCTGCCGGTGCGTGCCGCGTTCGAGCCGGTCGTAACCGGGGCGGGCGGTGCGCGGGCCGTGGACGGCAAGCTGGCCGCGCCGCTGGTGCCGGGTGCCGCCAAGCTCGAACCGGACGGCGGCTGGTCCTCGGGCCGGTGGCACGACCGGTGGGTGTGGACGGCGGTGGGCGGCCTGCTGGCGGCGCTCGCCGGGATCGCCGGGTACGCCGTGACGCGGGGCGCCGGCCGCCCGTCGCGGGTGCCGCCGGGCGCCTGACGGGCCGTCGGGCACGACGCGGCGGGGCGGCGCACGGTGGTCCGTGCGCCGCCCCGCCGCCGTACGGGCCGGGTGCGGCGGTCAGCCGGTGGCGCCGAGCAGCACCGCCCACTTCTCCAGGGCCGGCTCCTCGGACAGGTCGGTGACGGCCACGTCGATGCCGTGGTCGCGGTTCCAGCGGCCGGCCAGGGCCATCAGGCGGACCGAGTCCAGGCCGTAGTCGACGAGGTTCTCGTCGGCGGGGATGTCGGCGGGGTCCTCGCCGAGGACGTCGGCGACGTCGTTGCGCAGCTGTTCCAGGGTCAGCGCCATGGCGGTCACTTTCCTTCCAGGACGGTGGCGGTGGTGGTGACCACGGCACACTTGCCGGCCGCCCAGCGCAGTGCCATCGCGTGGTCCTCGGCGGAGAAGTCGGCCACCGCGTCGGCCACGACGAACGCCTGGATGTCGCGCATCCACGCGTCGCAGGCGGTCATCAGCACCCCGATGTGGGCGTAGACGCCGGTGACGACGATCTGGTCGCGGCCCAGCCCGCGCAGCCGCTCTTCGAGGTCGGTGCGGACGAAGCCGCTGTACTTCCACTTGGTCAGCACCGTGTCGTCCGGGCCGGGGGCGACCGCGTCGGCGATGGCCGCCGCGTGCTCGTCGGCGGGCAGGCCCGGGCCCCAGAAGTCCTGCTGGAGGCCGCGTTCGGCGGGGGTCTGGCCGCCGGGCTGCGCGGTGTAGAGGACCGGGATGCCGAGCCGGGCGGCCTGCTCCTTGAGCGCCGCGACGTTGCGCAGCAGGTCGGTGACCGGGGAGGCCTGGGTGTCGTAGGCCGACAGGAAGTAGTTCTGCAGGTCGTGCACGAGCAGCACGGCGCGGGACGGGTCGGCCGTCCAGTCCACGCGGTTCGCGGGCAGGTCGCCGGCGGACGGCATGGGGTAGGGGGCGATGGCGGGCAGGGCCATGATGCGGTGCGGTCCCTTCAGGACGGGTCGGTGGTGCGGGCGGCGGCGGACCTGAGGTCCTTCTTGGATATCTTGCCGACGCCGGTCTGCGGGAAGGTTTCCACGAACTCGACGCGGTCGGGCACCTTGTAGGCGGCGAGGCCGCGGGCGCGGACGAACTTCTTGACGTCCACGGGCCGCAGCGGCTGGGCGCCGGCGCGCAGGATGACGTAGGCGCAGGTGCGTTCGCCCAGGTACGGGTCGGGTTCGGCGACCACGTTGGCGTCGTGGACGGCGGGGTGGGCCAGGAGGTGGTTCTCGACCTCCTCGGCGGCGATCTTCTCGCCGCCGCGGTTGATCTGGTCCTTGGCGCGGCCTTCGACGACGAGGTGGCCGGTGGGGGTGAGGCGGACGACGTCGCCGGTGCGGTAGAAGCCGTCGGCGGTGAAGGAGCGGGCGTTGTGCTCGGGCGCCTTCCAGTAGCCGCGGATGGTGTAGGGGCCGCGGGTGAGCAGGTGACCGGTCTCCCCCGGGGGCAGGTCGTTGTCCGCGTCGTCGACGACGCGGATCTCGTCGTCCGGGGAGATGGGGCGGCCCTGGGTGGAGACGATGGTCTCCTCGGGGTCGTCGAGCCGGGTGTAGTTCACCAGGCCCTCGGCCATGCCGAACACCTGCTGGAGGGTGCAGCCGAGGGCGGGCCGCACGCGCCGGGCGGCTTCCTCGCTGAACTTGGCGCCGCCGACCAGGAGGACGTCGAGGCTGCTCAGGTCGTACGGCGTGGCCGGTGCGGCCTCCGTCCAGACGAGCGCGAGCGGCGGCACCAGGCCGGTGATCGTGACGCGTTCGCGCTCGATGAGCGGGAAGGCCACGTCGGGTGTCGGCTGCGGGCTCAGCACGACGCGCGCGCCGGCGTACAGGGCGCCGAGCGTGCCCGGCGAGGACAGCGGGAAGTTGTGTGCGGCGGGCAGGACGCACAGGTAGACGCTGTTCTCGTCGACGCCGCACAGCTCGTTGGAGCCCCACAGGGAGTAGATGTAGTCGTCGTGGGTGCGCGGGATGAGCTTGGGGACGCCGGTGCTGCCGCCGGAGAGCTGGAGGAACGCCAGGTCGTGCGGGGCCGGTTCGTCCCGGGTGGCCTCGTCGGCGGGTGGGTCGGCCGGTACGTCGGAGAGCGCTTCGAAGGCGCCCGCGTCGCCGCCGGTGACGAAGACGTGCCGCAGGCCGGGGACCTGTTCCCGTACGGTCGCGGCCAGCTCGCGGTAGTCATAGCCGCCGTGTTCGGCGGCGATGACGTAGGCGGCGGCGCCGGTGAACTCGCAGAAGTAGCGGATCTCCGTCTCGCGGTGCGCGGGCAGCGCGAAGACCGGGAGGGCGCCGAGGCGGAAGAGCGCGAAGACGACCTCGAAGAACTCGGCGGTGTTGGGGAGCTGGACGACGACGCGGTCGCCGCGGACGATGCCGCGGGCGCGGAGCCCGGCGGCCATCCGGGTGGCCCGGCGGTCCAGTTCCCCGTACGTCCAGCGGCGGCCCTCGCCCGCCGGGTCGACGACGGCGACCCGGTCCGGGTGGGCGGCGGCCCGCTCGCGCAGCATCCCGCCGAAGGTCTCGCCGCGCCACCAGCCGGCGGCGCGGTAGCGCTCGGCGAACTCGTCCGGCCAGGTGGGGGCGTGGGAGCGGGCGTAGGCGTACTGGTCGCTCACAGCTCGGCCCCCACGGCGCCGAGGAAGGTACGGAACTTGGCGCCGGTCTCGGCGGTCTCGGCCTCCGGCTCGGAGGCGGCGACGATGCCCGCGCCCGCGTACAGGCGCAAGGAGCGCTCCTCGGCCTCGGCGCAGCGGATGGTCACCACCCACTCGCCGTCGCCGGACGCGTCGCCCCAGCCGACCATGCCGGTGAAGAAGCCGCGGTCGAACGGTTCGGTCTCGGCGATCACCTGGCGGGCGGTTTCGGTGGGGGTGCCGCAGACCGCCGGGGTGGGGTGCAGGGCGCAGGCCAGCTCCAGCGCGGAGGTGTCCGGTGCGGCCAGCGTGCCGGTGACGGTGGTGGACAGGTGCCACATGGTGGCGGTGCGCAGCAGGGTGGGCTGCGCGGGGACCGTGAGGTCGGTGCAGTACGGGGCGAGCGCCCGGTGGACGGCGTCGACGACGACGGCGTGCTCGTGGAGGTCCTTGGTGGATTCCAGGAGCGCCGCGGCCCTGCGGACGTCCTCGGCCAGGTCGGCGCTGCGCGGGGTGGAGCCGGCCAGCGGGTTGGCGACGACCCGGTGGCCGCGCCGCGAGACCAGCAGTTCGGGGCTGGCGCCGAGGAGGGTGCGGCCGGGGGCGGTGGGGAGCGCGAAGGTGTAGCCGGAGGGGTCGCGGCGGGCGAGGCGCTGGAGCATCGCGGGGATGTCGAGGACGCCGGGGGTGCTGAGTTCGAGGGTGCGGGCCAGGACGACCTTGCTGAACTCGCCGCGCCACATGCGCTCGACGGCCGCGGCCACGCCGGCGCCGTACGCCTCGGGGGCCGGCACGGGCCTGATGTCCCAGTGGGCCGCGGCGGGCGGGTCGGCGGGCAGCGCGATCAGCGGGTCGGCGGTGAGCGGCGGCGCGGTCCGCGCGGTGGCGGGCACGGCGAGCGCGGCGGGGGCCGTCTGGTCGAAGGGCACGGCGCCGACGACCAGCGGCGCGCTGTGCCCGGCCGCCCGCGCGGCACCGAGGGTCTCGGCGACCCGCTGCGGCAGGGGCCGTTCGTCGTGCGGGACTTCGCTGTGGGTGCCCTGCGCGAGGATGGTGCGCGTGGGCGTGCCGAGGAAGCGGGCGCCGGGGGTGTAGGCGTCCAGGAGCGAGGTCGCGGCTCCTACGGCGGGGTGGGCCGGCTCGGCGAGGGGGACGTGCGTGGCGACTTCGGGTGCCGTCGGCACGGGAGCTCCATTTCTCGGAATTCGGCGGTCGGTTCCGGGGATGACTGATGCGGGTGAGGGGCGGGGGCGTTCGGCGAGCGGTTTTGGCGCGGTGTGCCCGCCCTCGCGGAGGGTGGGCGGCGGGGGCGCGGCGCGGGTCAGCGGAGGGTGGCGCCGCCGTCGACGTACAGCTCCTGCATGGTGATGTGCCGGGCGCGGTCGGAGGCGAGGAAGACGACCGCGTCCGCGATGTCGGACGGGTCGGCGATCCGGCCGAGCGGGATGCCGGTGCGGTACGTCTGCGGGTCCCCGGCGATCACGCGGCGGGGCGCGTCGTCGTCGGTCCACAGCGCGCGTTGCATCGCGGTGTCGGTGGAGCCGGGCGCGACGATGTTGCAGCGGACGCCGCTGCGGGCGAGTTCGAGGCCCAGGCACTTGGTGTACATGGCGGCAGCCGCCTTGGACGCGGCGTAGGCGGCCATTCCGGTGCGGGGGACGCCGGCGGCGTTGGAGCCGACGGTGACGATGCTTCCGGAGCCGCGCTCGGCCATGTGCGGGGCGACGGCCCGTGCGGTGTGGAAGACGCCGGTGGTGTTCACGGCGAAGGTGTCGGCCCAGTCGGCGTCGGAGAGTTCGGCGGCGGGTCCGGGGCGCAGGATGCCGGCCACGTTCACCAGGACGGCGATCGGGCCGAGTTCGCGCTCGACGCGTTCGACGACGGCGCCGACGGCGGCCGGGTCGGTGACGTCCATGGCCTCGGCGGTGACCGGCCCGGCGGCCTCTCCGGCGGGCCGCGGCACCGCGGGTGCGGTGCGGTCGGTGGCCACGACGTGGGCCCCTCGGTGCGCCAGTGCCGCGGCGACCGCGGCGCCGATGCCCTGCCCGGCGCCCGTGACCAGGGCGATCCGCCCGGTGAACTCGGCGCGACCGTCCGGTATGTGCTCAGGCATGAGCAACCTCCCCTTTTTGTTAGGCAAGCCTAACCTAATATAGGACAGGCACCCAGCCACTCCGCCATTCCGCCCCGACGTGCCCGAAATGGTTAGGCTAGCCTCACCTTATGCAAAAGCAGCGCACGGGTATAGCCGCCCCGCCCCCCGAACCCGTCACCGAGGACGGTTCGTTGCCGGTGGCGCGAAAGGACACCCCACCCGCCGCGGATGACCCGCGCTTTGCCTCCGCCGGACCGGTGCCCGGCCCCGGCGGCCGGCCCGCGCCCGACCGGGCCGTCGTGCTCGCCGTGGCGGGCTTCGCGGCCGCCGTCCTCGTACTGGCCGCCGTGTCCCTGTGCGTCGGCGCCGGGGAGGTCGGCGCGAGCGGCGTCCTGGACTACCTGCTCGACCGCGGCGGCGCCCGCACCGATCCGCGCCTCGCCCTGGTCGTCGGCGACCTGCGGCTGCCCCGTACGCTCACCGCCCTGCTCGTCGGCGGCGCGCTCGGCGTCGCCGGCTGCCTGCTCCAGGCCGTCACCCGCAACCCGCTCGCCGAGACCGGCCTGCTCGGCGTGAACGCCGGCGCCTCCCTCGGTGTCGTCGCGGGCATCGCGCTGCTCGGCCTGGACAGCGGCTACGCCTACCTGGTCTGCGCGTTCGCCGGCGCGGTCGTCGCCAGCGGCCTGGTGCTGCTCATCGCGGGGCGCAAGGGCGGCGGTTCCCCGATGCGGCTGGTGCTCGCCGGGGCCGCGCTGGGCGCCACCTTCGGCGGCCTGACCAGCGTGATCGTGGTCAATTCGGCCGAGACCTACGACCGGTTCCGGTTCTGGGTGCTCGGTTCGCTGGCCGGGGTGGAGGGCTTCGGCGAACTCGGCCGCCTGGCCCCGGTGCTCGCCGTCGGCTTCCTGGTGGCGCTGCTGGTCGCCCGGCCGCTGTCCGCGCTCGCGCTCGGCGACGACCTGGCCCGCAGCCTCGGGCACCGGCCGCCGGTCATCCGTACCGTCGTCGCCGTCGGCGTGACGCTGCTGACCGCGGCGGCCGTGGCGCTGGCCGGCCCCATCTCGTTCCTGGGGCTGCTGGCGGGCTTCCTGGCGCGGGCGATCGCCGGCACCCGGCTCGCCGCGCGGCTGCTGCTCGCCGGGCTGATCGGCGCCGCCGTGCTGATCGTCGCCGATGTGGCGGCGCGGGTGGTCTCCCGCCCGTTCGAGGCGCCCGTCTCCGTCATCGTGGCGCTGGTCGGCGCGCCCGTCCTGATCGGGATCGTCCGTTCCAAGCAGCTCACCGCGATGGGCATGACGGAACCGGCCGCCGAGGAACGCCCGTCGGGCAAGCCCGCGCGCGGAGCGCTGCGCGCGCTGCGGCGGCGGCTCCCCCGCCGCGCCCCCAGGACCGGCCGGGTGCGCCCCGCCGACACTCTCGTGCTGCGCCGCGGCCCGCTCTCCCTGCTCGTCGCCCGGCGCGCCACGTTCGCCGCACTGCTGCTGGCCGCACTGCTCCTGCTGGCCGTCGTGCTGTCCGCGTACGCCGGGCAGAGCGACATGGGGGTGGCCCGCACCTTCCGCGCGATCTTCGGGTACGGCGACCGCTTCGACGTACTGCTGGTGCAGAAGTTCCGGCTCGGCCGCATCGTGGCGGGCCTGGCGGCGGGCGCCGCGCTGGGCCTGGCCGGCTGCCTCACCCAGACGCTGGCCCGCAACCGCCTCGCCACCCCCGAACTGCTCGGCGTCAACGACGGCGCCACCGCCGCCGTCCTGCTGTCCGTGACGCTCAGCGCGACCGGCACCTTCGGCGCCTGGTGGGCCGGGCCGCTCGGCGCGCTGGTGGCGGCGGTCGTGGTCACCGTCGTCTCCGGTGGTCTCGGGCAGCGCGGCTACCGCGTGCTGGTCGTGGGCCTGGCGATGTCCGCGCTGGCCTCGGCGGCGACGCAGGTCGCGCTCTCCCGGCGCTCGCTCAACTCGGCGAGTTCGCTGTACGTGTGGACCTCGGGCAGCCTCAACGGGCGCGGCTACTCCGTCGCCGTGCCCGTCCTGATCGGCCTGGCCGTCCTGGTGCCGCTGAGCCTCGCGGTCGCCCGCCACCTGGGCGTGCTGCGCTTCGACGACGCCACCGCCTCGTCGCTGGGCGCCGCTCCGGGCCGTACCCGCGCGGTGTGCCTGCTGCTGGCGGTGGCCCTGGCGGGCCTGGCGGTGGGCATCTGCGGTCCGGTCGGTTTCGTGGCGCTCGCGTCGCCGGTCATCGCGTCGCGGCTGGCGGGTCCGCTGCGGGTGCCGCTGGTCGGCACGATGCTGACGGGCGCGCTGCTGGTGGTGGCCGCCGACACCGTCGGGCGGATCGTGTTCTCGGGTACGGAGCTGCCGGTGGGCGTGGTGACGACGGTGCTGGGCGGGCCGTTCCTGCTGTGGGTGCTGCTGGGCAGGTCGGCGGCCACCCGTGTGTGACGAAACCTTTGTGCTGACCGCGCTCCTGAGAGGAGTACGCACGTGACCGCTGTCCGCAGTCCGCTGCTGCGCACGCTCGCCGCCGAGGTGCGGGCCGGGCGGCCCGGCGCCGAGCGGGAGTTCTGGCGCCGCGCCGAAGCGGCCGGCACGCCGCTCGTGGAACCGGACCCGGACGGCGATCCGGGCCACGTCCTCGTCACGTTCGTGTGGCGGGACGACCCGGCGCGTCCGGCCACGGACGTCCTGGCGCTGCTGCACACCGTCACCGACCGGGACCGGCACGCGGGCGACCTGACGCCGAACCTGATGGCCCGCGTCGAGGGCACGTCGGTCTGGGCGCTCAGCCACCGGCTGCGGTCCGACCACCGCGCCTCGTACCAGTTCCACCCCGGCACCGGGCCGCGCGAGGAGATCCTGCGTACGGACCGGCAGGCGTGGCTGAAGGTCCTGGACAGCGCCGTACCCGACCCGTTGAACACCGCGCCCGCCCTGCCGTCGCGGGACGGCCGCAACCCCGCGTCCGTGCTGGAGCTGCCCGGCGCCCCGGCGCAGCCGTGCACCGGACGCCGGCCCGGCGCGGCGCGCGGCACGTCCGTGCGTACCGAGGTGGACGGCCGGCACGTCACGGTCCACCTGCCGCCCGGCCACCGCGCCGACGGCGGTCCGTACGCGGTCGCGGTGCTGTTCGACGGCGAGATGTGGGGCCCGGTCCTGTGTGCCGGAGACCTGCTCGACAACCTGCACGCCGATGCCGCCGTACCGCCCACGGTGGCGCTGCTCGTGGACACGATGGGGCGCCGGATGGAGGATCTCAGCTGCAACGGCGCGTTCGTCGACTGGCTGGCGGACACGCTGCTGCCGTGGGCGGACGCCGCGTACGGGACCGATCCGCGCCCGGAGCGCACGGTCGTCGCGGGCCAGAGCGCGGGCGGCCTGACCGCGGCGTTCGCCGCCTTCCGGCGGCCCGACCGGTTCGGCCTGGCGCTGTCGCAGTCCGGGTCGTTCTGGTGGCCGGACGACGACGAGCGCGGGGCCGAGTGGCTGACCCGGCAGTACGCCACGGCCGAACGCCGCCCGGTGCGGCTGCGGCTGGAGGTCGGCCTCCAGGAGTGGATGCTGCTCGCCGAGAACCGGCGGCTGCGCAACGTCCTGCGGGCGCGCGGCTACGACGTGGCGTACGAGGAGTTCAACGGCGGCCACGACTACGCGTGCTGGCGCGGCGGGCTGGCGACGGGGCTGGGGGCGCTGCTGTCGGGGCACTGAGCCCCGGGCAGCAGCGCCCGTGGCGGCGGTCCTCAGCTCGCGGCCGGGGCCGCCGCCCCCTCCCCCGCTTCCGCCCCGTCGCCGGAGTCGTCGTCGAACGGCGGCGGCTGCGGCGGTTCCTTCGGCAGCCGCAGCGCGATCAGCGCGCCCACGGCGACCAGGCCCGCCGTCACCCACACCGCGACCCGGTACGGCCCCGGCCCGCCGGTGCCGGTCCCGTGGCCGCCGATCACCCCGGCGCAGACGGCGATGCCGAGCGCGCCGCCCAGGGTGCGCACGATCTGGAAGAGGCCCATCGCGCGGCCCATGTCGGGCGGCGCGACGTCCTCGAACCCGGCGAGCTGGACGGTCAGCACGGCCGTGCCGAGCACCAGGCCGATGGCGAACATCAGCCCGCGTACCAGCCACGCGTGGTCCGCGGCGCCCGGCACGGCGAGGGCCGCGAAGACCACGGCGGCGAGCAGCAGGGCGGGCACGGCGAGCCACCGCGGGCCGACGCGCGGCAGCAGCCGGTCGACGACCTGGGAGGCGAGCATCAGGCCGACCGCTTCCGGGAAGACGCTCAGGCCCGCGTCCAGCGCCGAGGCGCCCAGCGCCGCCTGGTAGAGCAGCGGGAAGACGAACAGCACGCCCATCAGGCCCGCGGCGGTGAGCGCCGCGAGCGCGGAGGCCGTGCCGTACGCCCGGCCCGCCAGCAGCCGCAGCCTCAGCAACGGCTCGGGGGCACGGAGCTGGTGGAGCACGGCCGCCACCGCCAGTACCGCGCCGAGTACGGCGGCGGCCGCGACGGCGGGCTGCGTCCAGCCGTGTGACGGGCCGAACCCGAGCGCGTAGGTGAGCAGTCCGAGCCCCGGGGTGGCCAGCCAGAACCCGGCCCGGTCGAACGGCCCCGGCACGCCCTCGACGTGCTCGCGCAGCCCGAGGACGCCGAGCAGCACGGCGGCGGCGCCGATCGGCACGTTCACGAAGAACAGCCAGTGCCAGGACAGGTGCTGGGTCAGGAAGCCGCCCAGCGGCGGGCCCAGCGCGGGCATCAGGGCCGTCGGCACGATCAGCACCTTGCCCAGCCTGGCCCGTTCGTGCGGCGGGAACGCGCGGAACAGCAGAGTCATGCCGACGGGGGTGAGCAGTCCGCCCGCCAGGCCCTGCACGGCCCGCGCCACGACCAGCGCGGGCAGGCCGGGCGCCAGGCCGCAGGCGGCCGACGCGGCGGTGAAGACGGCGAGGGCGCCGAGGAAGACGCGTTTGGTGCCGTAGCGGTCGCCGAGCCAGCCGGCGACCGGCAGGGCCAGGGCGAGGGCGACGAGGAAGGCCGTCTCGACGGTGTTGGCGGCGGAGACGGGCTGCCCGAAGTCGCCCGCGATGGTGAACAGGGCCGGGTTGACGATGGTCGAGTCCAGGCCGTTCATGCACATGGCAGCCGTGTAGACGAGAACAACGGCGGTCCTCGGGTTCAGCCGGGGCCGGGTGGCCGGTTCGGTGGTGGTCACCGGGTCACCCCTCCAGTTCGGTGAGGCGGTCGGCCACCACGCGCGCGATGTGCGCGATGGGCTCGGGCAGGGTCATGTCCTTGTGGGAGCACTCGATGTTCGTGTTGTCGATGCGGCCGGTGACGTAGGGGGACCAGGTGTCGGGGGTGAGGGTGTCGTCGATGGTGTCCACGACGGCCCGGAAGAAGAGCACGTCGCCCCGGAAGACGCGGTGGTCGTAGGCCCGTACGAGGTCGTTGGTGTTGAGGTAGATCGCGCCGAGCGCCTTGATGGTGTCGGTGGACAGCGTGGACAGCGGGCTGCCTTCCCGCTGGAGGACCTCCACCACGTTGGCGGTGGTCAGCGGCTTGCCCTCCAGGCTGTCCGGCCCGTAACCGCCCATGGTCAGCAGCGATTCGAGCGCCTCGGCCTCGTCGGGTACGGGCAGGCCGCGGAAGCCCTCGGCCGGGTAGGCGTCGAGGATGGCCAGCAGCTCGACCTCGTGCCCCTCGTCCTGGAGGTGGGTGGCCATGGCGTGCGCGATGATGCCGCCGGTGGACCAGCCGAGCAGCCGGTACGGGCCCTCGGGCTGCACCTCGCGGACCCGCGCGGCGTAGTGGGCGGCCAGTTCCTCCAAGGTGGCGGGCAGCGGCTCCCCGGCGGTGGCCGCTCCGACGCCCTGCGCCTGGAGCCCGTAGATCGGCACGTCGGCGGGCAGGTGGCGGATGATGCCGGCGTAGCACCAGCTCAGACCGCCCGCCGGGTGGACGCAGTGCACGGGCCGGCGGCCGGCCTCCGCGCCCGGGGCGACCGGTCGCAGCGGCAGCAGCACGTCGAGCGGGTCGTCGTGGCGCACGGCGTCCAGCGCCGCGTCGAGGGCCGCGACGGTCGGCGACTGGAAGACCGTGCCGATGGAGACCTCGGTACCGAGCACGGCCTTGACGCGGCCGGCCAGCCGCACCGCGAGCAGCGAGTGCCCGCCGAGGTCGAAGAAGTTGTCCTCGACGCCGACCCGGTCCAGGCCCAGCACCTCGGCGAAGACCGTGCAGAGCTGCTCCTCCCGGGGTGTGCGGGGCGGGCGCCCGGTGGCGGCCGGGCGGTCGGGTGCGGGCAGTGCCTTGCGGTCCAGCTTGCCGTTGTCGGTCAGCGGCAGCCGGTCGAGCAGGACGACGGCGGACGGGACCATGTGGACGGGCAGTCCGGCGGCCGCGTGGTCGCGCAGGGCGGCGGGGTCGGGCGCCCGGCCCGCGGCCGGTACGGCGTAGCCGACGAGCCGCTTGTCGCCGGGGGTGTCCTCCCGTACGACGACGGCCGTGTCCGCGACGTCCGGGTGCGCGGCGAGCACCGCCTCGATCTCGCCCGGCTCGATGCGGAAACCGCGCAGCTTGACCTGCTGGTCGGCGCGGCCGAAGTACTCCAGGGCGCCGTCGGCGCGGCGCCGCGCCAGGTCGCCGGAGCGGTACATCCGGCTGCCTTCCTCGCCGAAGAGGCGGGCGTACGGGTCGGCGACGAAGCGGGTGGCGGTCAGCTCCTCGCGCCCCAGGTAGCCGCGGGCCAGGCCCTCGCCCGCGACGTACATCTCGCCGGTGACGCCCGGCGGTACGGGCTGGAGCCTGTCGTCCAGGACGTAGACGCGCAGGTCGGGGATGTTGACGCCGATGGTGCTGGAGGTGGCGCCGGCGGCGGTGGCGCGGTCGAGCGGGAAGTACGAGACGTGCACGGTGGTCTCGGTGATGCCGTACATGTTGACCAGGACCGGCGCGTCGTCGGCGTGCCGCTCGTACCAGTCGTCGAGCCGTCCCAGCTCCAGCGCCTCGCCGCCGAACACGACGTAGCGCAGGGCCAGTGCCGACCCGTCGCTCTCCCGGTCGGCGGCGGCGAGCTGGTAGAAGGCGGACGGGGTCTGGTTGAGGACGGTGACCCGCTCGGTGGCCAGCAGCTGCCGGAAAGCGTGCGGGTCGCGGCTGGTCAGGTGGGGTACGACGACGACCTTGCCGCCGTGCAGCAGCGCGCCCCACAGTTCCCAGACGGAGAAGTCGAAGGCGTAGGAGTGGAAGAGCGTCCACACGTCTTCGGGGCCGAAGCCGAACCAGTGGCCGGTGGCGGTGAACAGCCGGGTCACGTTGTGGTGGGTGACGACGACGCCCTTGGGGCGGCCGGTGGAGCCGGAGGTGTAGATGACGTACGCGGCGTCGTCGGGGCGCAGCGGCCGGGTGCGGTCGGCGTCGGTGAGCGGGGCCGCGTCGTACCCGTCCGCCGCGCCGCCGTCCACGGTGACCAGCGGCAGGGTGTGGGCGGGGAGCCGGGGCGCGGTCGCGGTGTCGGTGATCAGTGCGGCCGGGGCGGCGTCGCCGAGCATGTAGGCGAGGCGGTCCGCCGGGTAGTCCGGGTCGAGCGGCAGGTAGGCGGCTCCGGCGAGGGAGACCGCGAGCAGGCCGGTGACCAGGTCGGCGGAGCGCGGCAGCGCGAGCGCGACGATGGAGCCGGGGCCGATGCCGCGGGCGGCGAGCAGCCGGGCCAGGCGGTGGGCGCGGCCGGACAGTTCGGCGTAGGTGAGGGACTGCCCGGCGCAGCTGACGGCGGTACGGCCGGGGTGGCTGCGGGCGGCGGCCTCGTAGGCGTCGGCGAGCGTGGTGGCGGGGCGGGCGGCGAGGGGTTCGGCGGGCGTGTTCCATGTGACGAGGGCACGGTGCCGCTCCTCGTCACCGAGCAGGGGCAGCAGGCCGAGCGGGGTGTCCGGGGCGTCGGCGGCCGCGGTGAGCAGGCGGGCCAGCCGGTCGGCGAGGGCCTGCACGGTCGCGCGGTCGAAGAGGTCCGTACGGAACTCGATGAAGCCGCCGATGCCGCCGCCGGGCTGTTCGCCCGCGTTGAGGGTGAGGTCGAACTTGGCCGTGCCGGACGGCACCGCGGTCAGCCGGGCGGTCGCCTCCGGGCCGAGCGCGAACGCGGCGTCCGGGACGGACTGCCAGGCCAGCATCGTCTGGAACAGCGGGTGCCGGGCGAGCGAACGCGGCGGGTTCAGCGCTTCGACGAGGTGGTCGAAGGGCAGCGCGTCGTGCTCGTACGCGGCCAGGGTGGCGGTCCGTACGCGCTCCAGGAGCGTACGGAACGCGGGGTCGCCGGAGGTGTCGGTGCGCAGCACGACCGTGTTGGTGAAGAAGCCGACGAGGGCGGCGGTGGCGTCGTCGGCACGGCCCGCGACGGGGGTGCCGAGGGGGATGTCGGTGCCGCAGCCGTGCCGGGTGAGGAGGGCGGCGAGGCCGGCCTGCACCGTCATGAAGACGCTGGTGCCGGTGGCCCTGGCGAGGCGGCGCAGCGCGTCGTGGGCCGCGGCGCCGAGGGTGAAGGGGACGGTGTCGCCGGCGTGCGAGGCGACCGGCGGGCGCGGCCGGTCCATGGGCAGGTCGAGTTGGTCGGGCAGGCCGGCGAGGGCCTGCTTCCAGTGCGCGAGCTGGGCGGCGGCGAGCGCGGTGGGCGCGGCGGGCGTGCCGAGGATCTGCTGCTGGTGGGCGGCGTGGTCGGCGTACTGGAAGGGCAGCGGCGCGAACCCGGGTTCCCGGCCCGCGTGGCGGGCGGTGTAGGCGGTCGCGAGGTCGCGGGCCAGCGGGGTGGTGGAGGCGCCGTCGCCGGCTATGTGGTGCAGCAGCAGGAGCAGGGTGTGGCGGTCGGGCCCGTCGCTGAACAGGGTGGCGCGCAGCGGGGGTTCGGAGGCGAGGTCGAAGCAGTACCGCACCGCTTCGGCGAGGTCCTCGCCGGGTGCCGCCAGATGCACCACCGGCCGCGCCAGGAGGTGCCCGACGGGAAGGATCCGCTGGTAGGGCTGCTCTTCCGGAGCGTTGTCAGTGGTCGGGTACACCGTCCTGAGTGTCTCGTGACGTGCGGTCAGGTCGTGCAGGGCGAGCTGGAGCGCGTCGCGGTCGACCGGCCCGTCGATGCGCAGCACCAGCGGGATGTTGTAGGTGGGGCTGGGGCCTTCGAGCCGGTGGAGGAACCAGAGCCGCTGCTGAGCGGGCGAGAGGGGGAGAGGGCCGGTGCGGGGAACGCGGAACGGGGGCAGCAGCGCGGACGGCTCCCCGGCGCCGTCGGCCGGGGCGGCGGCGTGCACGAGCGCGGCGAGCGCGGCCGGGGTCGGGTTGCGGAACACGTCCGCGGTGCTCACGGGCGCCTGGAAGATCTCCCGGATACGGGCGGCCAGGCGGGCGGCCAGCAACGAGTGACCGCCCAGGTCGAAGAACCCGGCGTCCGCCGGGGGGCTGGTGTCCAGGGACAGGAGGTCGGCCAGGAGACCGCGGATGATCTCGGTGTGCGGGTCGTCGGTGACGGCGGGGGCGGTACCGCCCCCGCCGTCACCCGTACCGCCGCCGGTGCCGTCGCCACGGCCGGGGACGCCCGGCTCGGGGTCCGGCAGGGCACGGTGGTCCAGCTTGTCGTTGGCGGTGCGCGGCAGTTCGGCGAGCAGCGTCACCGTGGCCGGGACCATGTGCGCGGGAAGGGTGGCCGCGAGGTGCGCCCGCAGGTCGGCGGGGGTGGGGGAAGCGGAGGAGACGGCTTCCTCGCCGTCCGTGCGCGCCACCGCGTACGCCAACAGCCGCTTGCCCTGCGGGGTGTCGCGGGCGATGACCGCGGCCTGGGCGACGGCCGGGTGCTCGGCCAGCCTGGCCTGGATCTCGCCGAGTTCGACGCGGAATCCGCGGATCTTGACCTGGTCGTCGCCGCGGCCCAGGAACTCGACGGTGCCGTCGGCCCGGCGCCGTACCAGGTCCCCGGTGCGGTACATCCGCGCGCCGGGCCCGCCGTACGGGTCGGCGACGAAGCGTTCGGCGCTCAGGTCGGGCCGTCCCAGGTAGCCGCGGGCCAGGCAGGCGCCCGCCACGTACAGCTCGCCGGCCACGCCGTCCGGCGTGGGGCGCAGGCAGGAGTCGAGGACGTAGACCCTGGAGCCGCGTACGGGCCGTCCCTCGGGGGCCCCGCCTGCGTCTGCCTCGGGCGCCGTCCAGTAGTACGCGTCGACGGTCGTCTCCGTCGGCCCGTAGAGGTTGACCGCGTGCAGTCCGCCGGTGGTGGTCAGCCGCTCCCACAGCGGTACGGGTACGGCCTCGCCGCCGACGACGATCACGGCCGGGCGGTGCCGTCCCTCGTCCAGCAGGCCTTCGGCCAGCAGCGCTTCGGCGTAGGACGGGGTGACGTCGAGGTAGTCGACGTACTGCTCGTCCACGTACCGGGCGAGCGCGGCGGGGTCGCGGTAGGACGCGTCGTCGAGCAGGTGGAGTTCGTGTCCGTGCACCATCCACAGCACCGGGTCCCAGGACGCGTCGAAGGCGAACGACGCGCTGTGCGCCACCCGCAACCGGTCCCGGCCGGTGCGGGCGACGGCGGGCGCGACGTGGTCGGTGCCGTGCCCGGCGTACAGGTTGGCGAGGGAGGCGTGGGTGACGACGACGCCCTTGGGGCGCCCGGTGGAGCCGGAGGTGTGGATGACGTAGGCGGCGTGTGCGGGCGCGGGCGGGGTGGCGGGCGCGCCGGCGGGCTGCCCGGCGAGCGCGGCCGCGGTGGCGTCGGTGTCCAGCGCGACGACGGGCAGGCCGTGCGGCGGCAGTCCGGCGAGCGTCGCGGCCGTGCCGACGACGCATACGGGCCGGGCGTCTTCGAGGACCGCCAGGGTGCGGGCCGCGGGGTGGCCGAGGTCCAGGGGCTGGCAGACGCCGCCCGCCTTGAGGACCGCGAGCAGCGCCACCATCGTGCCGGTGCCGCGCGGCAGCGCGAGGGCGACGGGGCGTTCCGGGCCCGCGCCCAGGCCGGCCAGGAGGTGGGCCAGCCGGTTGGCGGCGGCGTCCAGTTCCGCGAAGGTGAGCGCGGTGTCGCTGGTGCGGACGGCCACCGCCTGCGGGGTGCGGGCGGCCTGTTCGGCGAAGTACTCGGGCAGGGTGCGGGCGGCCGGCGGTTCGGCGCGTCCGGTGGTGGCGCGGTGTACCTCGTCGGCGTCCAGCAGGTCGATGGTGCCGACGGGGCGGTGCGGGTCGGTCAGCAGCAGGTCGGCGAGGCCGTCGAGGTAGCGGAGGAACGTGCGCTGGTGTCCGTCGAGTTCGGCGCGCCCGTAGCGGCCGCTGTGGGCGTCCAGGCTGATGTGCAGCCCGCCGTCCGCGTCCGGGGAGGCGCCGAAGGCGAGGTCTTCGACGGGGCCGGCGGCGAGATTGTGGAGGGTGCCGGGCAGGCCCGCGAAGTCGAGGTCCGCGTCGAACGGCTTGATGTTGACCATGGGGCCGGTCAGCGGCGTGCCGGCCGAGGAGAGGGCGAGGTCGCGGCGGATGTCGGCCTGCGGGTAGCGCTGGTGGCGGCGTACCGCGCGCATTTCGAGGACGACGCGGCGCAGCAGCGCGGCGCCGGTGTCGTGCGGGTGTACGGCGATGCGCAGCGGCAGGACGTTGACGGTCATGGCGGGGGTGCGCAGGGAGGCGGGGCCGCGGCGGTTGGTCACCGGCAGGCCGAGGACCACGTCCTCGGCCCCGGTGACGCGGTGCAGGTGTCCCGCGGCCGCGGCCACGACCAGTTCCGCCCAGGTGGCCTTGGCCGCCTCGGCTGCCAGGGTGAGCCGGTCCAGCGCGCCGGCGGGCAGGTCGGCGCCGGTCCGGAGCACGTCGCCCGCGGCGATGGCGTCGGCGAGCGACGCGGCGGTGGTGTCCGCAGCGCCGGGCCCGGCCGTACGGTTGCGGTCCTCGTGATCCTCCCCCGCGGCGGGCGCCGCCGCGCCGCTCGCGAGTGTCACCGGCTCCGGGCGTCCGGCCATCCGCTCTGCCCAGAACTCCCGGTCGGCCGCGTACTGCTCGCTTTCCAGGTAGCGCGTCTCGTCCTCGACGAGGTCGCGCAGCGGGGCGAACCGGTTTTCCGCGGGCTCCCGTCCCGTGGCGAGGGCGGTGTAGACCTCGGCGGCCCGGCGTCCGATCAGTTGCAGGGCGTACGCGTCGACCGCTATGTGGTGCACGCGCTGGTACCACCAGTACCGGTCGTCGGCGAGGCGGAACAGGGCCTGGGTCATGAGCTGTCCGGCCCGGCCGAGGTCGGCTGCCCTGATGAGGTCGGCGCGCATCCAGTCGCGCGCGTCATCGGCGGGCCGTTGGGCGCTCCGCAGGTCGATGCGGTGCAGCAGCCGGTCCGCGTCCGGCGGGACCACCTTCTGCGAGGGGATGCCGTCGGTCTCGCTCACACACACGCCGAGCGTTTCGGCCTCGGTGACGGTACGCAGCAGGGCGCGCTCGAACAGCGCCTCGTCCAGGGGCCCCTGGATCTCCACGACGTCCGCGGTGTTGAGCGCCGGGCTCTTGGGGTCCAGTTGACTCGCGTAAAGGATGCCGGCCTGCGCGGTGAGCAGGGCGAATCCTTCGGGCTCCGCCGGGCCCTTCGCGGGGGCGCTGGGCTGCGGCGGCGCCGCGGTGGCTGCGTGGTCGACCGGACGCTGATGCATGTGTGTGACAACTCCCATGAAGGAAACCGACCTCCGCGCACCGGCCGAAGGGCCGAGCGCAAACTTAGGGAAGCCTAAGTTATTTTTACCTTTCCGCGGTGCCGCCGACCGTCATCGGCACCGGCCACCGAGCCCGAAGAGGAGACGATGACGTCCGCCCCCAGCCCCGCCCCCGCTCCCGGACCCGCCCCGCTCGCCGCCGTCAAGGACGCCGTGCGGCGGCGCGTCACGGAGCTGGGCCCCGAACTGACCGGCCTCAGCCGCCGCATCCACGGCCACCCGGAGACGGCCTTCACCGAGCGGAAGGCCGCCGCCTGGTGCGCCGGCCTGCTGCGTGAGCACGGCTTCGAGGTGACCGCGCCCGCACACGGCCTGGACACCGCGTTCGTGGCCACCGCCGGGTCGGGCCCGGTCACGGTCGCCCTCGCCTGCGAGTACGACGCGCTCCCTGACCTCGGCCACGCCTGCGGCCACAACCTGATAGCCGCCGCCGGGGTCGGCGCGGCGCTGGGCCTGGCCCCGTACGCGACCGGGCTCGGCCTGACCGTACGGGTGCTGGGCACGCCGGCCGAGGAGCGCGGCGCGGGCAAGGCGCTGCTGCTGGAGGCCGGGGCGTTCGACGGGGTGGACGCGGCGATGATGGTGCACCCGTGCCCGTTCGAGATGTCCGACTTCCGCTCCTTCGCGCTCGGCACGCTGTCCGTCACGTACACCGGCCGCACCGCCCACCCGAGCCTCAACCCGCACGAGGCGCGCAACGCGGCCGACGCGCTGACCGTCGCCCAGGTCGCCCTGGGACTGCTGCGCCAGCAGCTGCCGCCGCAGTGGCGGGTGCACGGCATCACGACCTCGGCGGGCTCCGCGCCCAACGCGATACCGGACCGCGCGACGGCCGAGTACGAGATCCGGGCGCTGGCCGCCGAGGACCTGCGGGAGCTGCGGGAGCGCGTGGAGGCGTGCTTCCGGGCGGGCGCGCTGGCGACCGGCTGCGAGGTGACGCTGGAGCGCCCGGAGCCCGACTACCTGGACTTCCGCGGCGACCCCGCGCTGATCGCCCTGTGGGAGGCCAACGCGCGTGCCCTGGGCCGTCCCGAGCCGGTCGAGCGCGGGCCCTTCGCCTGTACGGACATGGGCAACGTCTCCCATGTGGTGCCCGCCATCCACCCCGTGCTGGACATCAGCGGGGGTGCCTGCGGGCCGCACGAGCCGGAGTTCGCCGAGGCGGCGGTGTCCCCGGCGGCCGAACGGGCCCTGCTCGACGGGGCGGTGGGCCTGGCCTGGACGGCCGCGGACTTCGCGTACGCGGGGAACGGCGGCGCGGCCCGCACGTGACGGCGGTGGCGGGGGGGCCCCCCCGGGGGGCCCCCGGGGCCCCCCCGCCCCCCCCCCCCCCCCCCCCCCCCCGGGCCGCCCCCCCCCGCGGCCACCCCACCCCCCCCCG
>NZ_JBIRJY010000015.1:0-39966 GCF_044329785.1 Streptomyces sp. NPDC017529 | reverse complement strand
CCCGGCCCGGCCGCCCGCGGCCCGCGCGGCCGGGGCGGCGCCCCGGCCGGCCCCCCCCGCGGCGGCGCGCCGGCGCCCGCGGGGGGGGGCGGGGGGGGCCCCCCCCCCCACCCCCGCGGCCGCGCGGACCGTGGTACGGCCGCCCCGGCTCAGGACCCGGACAGCGCCTTGCTGATGTCGTTCATGACGACCTCGCCGGCGAGCGGGCCGCCGCGGGTGGACCAGACGGAGCCGCTGACCGTCACCACGTGGTTCTTCTTGACCGCGCCCAGCTCCTTGTAGGCGGGCTTGGTCTGCACGTCCTTGAGGGCCTTCTCGCCGTCGGAGGTCAGGGTGGACAGGAACAGCCAGTCGCCGTCGATCTCGTTGATCTTCTCCAGGCTGAGCGACGGGGCGTGCGCGTTGCCGTCCTTGTTCTGGTTGGCGGGCCGCTTGAGGCCCATCTCCAGGGCGACGCCGCTGGCGAACTGCTTGGTCTCCATCCAGCTCGGGCCGTCCGGGTTCCAGCGCACGATGGAGACGGCCGCGCCCTTGTTGCCGCCCAGCTTCTCGCCCGCCTTCTTGGCGGCGGCCTCGTGGTCGGCGATGACCTTGTTGGCGTCGTTGAGCTTGTTGACGGCGTTGCCGATGCCCCGGAAGGAGACCTTCCAGTCGTCGGTGGGCGCCATGGTCACCAGGGTGGCGGGGGTGATCTCGCGCAGCTGCTTGAGCACCTGCTCGTCCTGCATGTCCCCGGCGAGGATCAGGTCGGGCTTGGCCGCGACGACCTTGTCCATGACGGGCTTGAGCAGGCCGCCGACGATGTCGATGCCCTTGACCTTGTCGGCCAGGTAGGCCGGCGGCTTGTCCAGGCCCTGCCCGTTGGTGATGCCCACCGGCTTCATGTTCAGCGCGAGGACCGCGTCCAGGTCCTCCTGGGTCAGCGTGACGATGCGCTGCGGGTTCGCGGGCACCTCCACGACCTTGCCGGTGGCGTCCTTGACCGTACGGGTGCCGGAGGACGCGGAGTCCTTGCCGTCCTGCCCCTTCGCCTTGTCCGCGCCGGAGTCCGAGCCGCAGCCCGTCAGCAGCAGCGCCGCGGCACCGAGAGCGGCGACGGCCGATGCGGTACGGCGTCGGGCGGTGAGAAGTGGGCGGCGGGACACGGTCATCGAGGACTCCGGGTTCAATGGGACATGACGTGACGAGGCGTGCGTACGGCTGCCTGGGCAGCCGCAGATCCGCCGATTAGCGTTAAGGTTAGCCTTACCTTATGACAAATAGGCAAGAGGTGTGACCTCTCGCCCTGGAGAAAGGCCGGCACCAGTGGAACTCCGCGTCGAGCAGCTCACCGCCGGATACGCCGGCCACCCGGTCGTCGACGGGGTGGACCTGACGGTCGGGTCGGGCACGGTGGTCGCGGTGGTCGGCCCCAACGGCTGCGGCAAGTCCACGTTGCTGCGCTGCATGGCGCGCCTGCACGAGCCCGCTTCGGGCCGGGTGTTCGCGGGCGAGGCGGACGTCTGGCGGCTCAAGCAGCGGGAGGCGGCCCACCGCATCGCGCTGCTCCCCCAGTCCCCGCAGGCCCCCGAGGCGGTCACCGTCGCCGGCCTCGTACGCTACGGACGCCACCCGCACCAGGGCCTGTTCCGCCAGTGGTCCCGCGAGGACGAGCGGGCCGTGACGCGCGCCCTGGAGGCGACCGGCACCACCGGCCTCGCGGAGCGCCGCCTCGACCAGCTCTCCGGCGGCCAGCGCCAGCGCTGCTGGCTGGCCATGGCACTGGCCCAGGAGACCCCGGTCGTGCTGCTCGACGAGCCGACCAGCGCCCTCGACATCGGCCACGCCGTGGAGGTGCTGGACCTGGTGCGCGAGGTCGCGGCGGGCGGGCGCACCATCGTCATGGTCGTCCACGACCTCGCGGCGGCGGCCCGCTACGCCGACACGGTCGTCGCCATGCGCGCCGGCCGCGTCGTCGCCTCGGGGCCGCCCCGCGAGATCATCGACGCGGCCCTCGTCAGGGAGCTGTACGGCATCGAGGCGGAGATCCTCGCCGCGCCCTCCGACGGCGCGCCGGTGGTCGTGCCGACGGCCCGCGCGGCGGCGGGGCAGGCCGTACGGGCCTGAGGGCACCGCCGCGCGGGGCCTGACCGCGCCTCAGGCGACGAGCTTCTCCAGGTCGGCCACGACCTGCCCGATGTCCGGCAGGGCGAGGCTGGCGAGCTGGGCCCGCCGGACCCTGGCGGCGGTGTCGCGGTCGGCGAGGATCTCCCGGCACACGGCGGCCACGGCCTCGGGCCGGGTGTCGGTCAGGTGCCGGCCGAGGCCCAGTTCCTGTACCCGCTCCGCGTTGGAGTGCTGGTCGCCGAAGTTCGGCAGCACCGCCATCGGCGTGCCCGTGCGTACCGCTTCCCGGACGCTGTTGTAGCCGCCGTGCGTCACGAACAGGTCGGCGCATTCCAGCAGCAGCGGCTGGGCGAGACGGTCCGTCAGGTGGATGTGCGAGGCCGGTTCCACACCCTCCAGTTCGACACCGCCGGTCGCCACGACGGCCGTGCAGTCCAGCTCGGAGAGCCCGGCGACGATGGTCCTCAGCAGTTCGACCGGGTCGGTCATCCCGGGCGGCAGCGGGGCGCCCTCGGGCAGCACCTCGCGGAACATCGGCATCGCGGTGCCCATCGCCGCGAACACCAGCGGCCGGTCCGTGGGCAGGTCGGCCACCCAGCCGGGCAGTCCGGCGGTGCGGTCGACGACGGTGGTCTGCCGGTAGGCCAGGATGGGCGCCGGGTGCCGGGCGAAGGAGTACTCGGCGGGCAGGTAGTCGAAGCGCCCGTGCGGGTACAGCGACGACGGCGACTCCTGCGCGGGCAGCCCGAGGTCCTCGCGCAGCCGGTTCAGGGCCGGGAGCAGGGCCGCCGGGTCGACGATGTTGACCGTGCCCGCGGGTATGGGCAGCTGGGGGATGCCGAGCTGCTCGGCGAGCAGGCAGGCGCCGAGGTCCATGCCGTCGCGGATGACGGCGTCCGGGCGGACGTCCCGGGCCAGCTCTGCCAGCACGCGGTGGCTCTGCACGGCCATGTCGCCGGCCAGCCGGTCGAGCAGCATCCGCATCATCTGCGGGTCGTCCTCCTCGGCGCCGGCGGCGGGGGCGTCCTGCGTCTCCTCCGCGTCGCTCTGGGGCGGGTTGAAGTCGAGCCGGGGCAGGCACACCTCGACCCTGACGGGGTCGGCGGCGAACACCGGCGCCACCTCGGCCGTGGTGGCCACCGTGACCTCGTGTCCGGCTGCGGCCAGCGCGCGGGCCAGCGGCAGCAGGGCCCGTCCGTGCGACGGTGATCCGGTCGCGGTGCACAGGACACGCATGGGTGGTTCCTCTTCTCTGGGCGAGGGGGGCGGTGTGATCACCGTAGGAAGCGCCGAAACCGCGTGTCAACGCGGGATGACGAGGTCCGGCGACATTGCGCCAACCGGCATGGAACGGCCGTTTCGCGGGCAGTGCGCGGTCCTTCGCCCTGCCCGCGGCCGACGCAGCGGCGACGGAGATGCGATCAGCGGCCGGCCGCCACACGATGGGACCACGTACGCGCAGCCGCGCACGGCCGAAGAAAGGCGGACATCCGACGTGGACCACATCGACGACCGCTCGGGGGCGCCGTCCGGCACCGCCGGCCCGGCCGGGGCCGCGTCCCCGGTCGACGCCGCCCGCTCCTGCCTGACCTCGTCCGCCGTCTGCCTGATGGCCCCCGCCTCGGTGCTGGCCCAGATGGGCGCCGACGAGGTCTCCTGGGCCCGCTTCGCCGGGCACTGGGACGAGCTGGGCGAGGACCGCTACGCGGCCGAGCGCGGCACCCGGCGGCTGCGCCGCTACGGGCAGTTCTCGCTCACCCCCGCCACCGGCGAACTGGTCCGGCTGCCGCACGCGCCGTTCGTACAGCCCAAGGACACCAATCCGCTCTACGAGACGGTGGACCGGCACTTCGAGCCGCTGACCGACGCGTTCGTCGCCGACCCGCTCCTGCGGCCGCTGCTGGACCTGCTGGGGCAGGCGGCGAGCGCTCTGGAGGACGCCGGGCGGTGGATCGTGAAGGTACATCCCTTCCGGGTCGTCGCGACGGCCGACGACGCGGGCGACCCCACTCCGGAGGGGCGGCACAAGGACGGCGTCACATTGGTGTCGTCACTGCTCGTCAACCGCGAGAACGCCACCGGCGGCCAGAGCAGCGTCTACACCCACGACGGGCGGGAGCTGCTGTCCACCACCCTGTACCGGCCGGGCAGCCTGCTCTTGTCGGACGACCGGGACTCGCTGCACTGCGTCTCCCCGATCCGCCCGATGGACATCTCGCAGGCCGCCTACCGCGACGTGCTGGTGACCACTCTTACGGCCGCATAGCCGTTGGCCTCCGCAGGGACCACCCGCGCGCGGAGCGGCAGGATTCGTCAGTCGTGGGATAAACGAAGCAACCGGGGTACCCGGGACAGGTGTTCTTCATCAAGCCTCCCGGCGTCTACACGCCTCAGGAAGACACCGGCATGCTGGCGGCAGCGCTCCGGCGCGAAAGCCTGCGGCCCGGCGCCGAGGTGCTCGACGTGGGCACCGGCAGCGGGGCCCTGGCGGTCGCCGCGGCCCGGCTCGGCGGGCGGGTCACCGCGATCGACGCCGCCTTCGCCGCCGTGCTCGCCACCCGGCTGAACGCCTGGATCGCCGGGCAGCGCAACCGGGTGCGGGCGCGGCGGGGAGACCTGCTGCGCCCGGTGGCCGGGCGGCGCTTCGACCTCGTCATGGCGAATCCGCCGTATGTGCCCTCCGCTGCGCGCGTACTGCCGCGCGGCGGCCGGGAGCGGGCGTGGGACGCCGGTCCTGACGGCCGGGCGGTACTGGACCGGCTGTGTGCCGAGGCGCCCGCGCTGCTGGCCCCGGGCGGCGTGCTGCTGCTGGTCCATTCCGGGCTCTGCGACGCCACCCGCACGCTGGGCCTGCTGGACGGGGCCGGACTCCGTACCTCGGTCACCGACCGGCGGATCATCCCGTTCGGGCCCGTCCTGCGGGAGCGGGCTCCTTGGCTGGAAGCCCAGGGGCTGATCGCCCCTGGCCAGGAGAAGGAAGAGTTGGTGGTCATCCGTGCCCGGCGGCCCGCGTGAACACGAGCCCGCACAGGAACGCACCGAGCCGGTCGTGCGCGGCCGGGTGCGCCGGATCCGCGCGGAGCCGGGCGGCCCCGTCCTGGTGGAGGGCCCGGTCGAGGTGGTGCTCGGCGACGGGACGACGGCCCGTTCCGACCGCCCGTGCGTGGCGTTGTGCAGGTGCCGCCGCAGCCGGGCCTATCCCTGGTGCGACACCAGCCACCGCCCCCGCAGGCGGCCGCCCGCCCCTCGCCAGGGCTAGAAGAAGCCGGGGCCAGGAGCCGGGGCCAGGAGGCGGGGTGCCGTCACAGCGGCGCGAACAGGGAGGACTCCCCTGCCCGCCAGGCGCCGAGGAGATGCGCGCCGAACCGGTCCTCCAGCAGGTCGGTGGCGGCGATGCCGAAGGCGACGTCCGGGGCGAGCGCGGGCTCCTCCTGTAGCAGGCCCCGTACGACCTGATGGCGCACCAGCTGCTCGTGGACGGCGTCCGCTTCCACGTGCTCGGTGTAGAAGTGCACGGCCGCGGGCCCCGCGCCCACCCGCTCCAGCGCCTGTGCGAGGCGGCGCGAGCCGGGGGGCGAGGTGACCTCCACCCAGGCGAAGTGGCCGACCAGGGAGCCGCGGTGCGCGCGGTGCAGCCCGAAGAGCGACATGAGGTTGTTGACGGCGAGCATCTGCCGGGCGCAGGCGCCCAGGTAACGGCCGTACGCGGAGTCCAGGCCGAGGTCGTCCATCAGGTCGGCGAAGAGCCGCGCGTGCACGCGTTCCGCGCGGCCCGCCCCGAACTCGTCGTACTCGACCGCCACCATGCCGGCCTTGGCCTCGCCCCACAGGCGCGGCACCACCCACAGGTGGGGGTCGGCCTCCTTGAGGTGGTACAGGGACCGCTGGGCCGCGTACTCGCGCAGCTGCCAGTGCTCGCCCTTGTCGCGCAGGAAGTGGGAGACCCCGTCGCCGTCGGCCGGTTCCACCAGCAGCCCGTCGAGCAGTCCGGCCACGTCGCCGGGCGCCGGGACATCGGCCCGCAGCACGCCGAGGAAGGCGCGTTCCAGCGCGGCCCTGAACCGCAGCAGGTCCGGGTCCCACTCCCAGGTGTCGGGTACCGCCTCGAACCCGCGGTAGTGCAGTTCGTAGCAGAGGGCCAGGGCGAGTTGCAGGTCGTCGCCGTACGGGTCCGCCGCCGCCACCGTACGGGCGTCCGGCAGCCGTGCGGAGCCGGGAGACCCCTCCAGCGCGGTGACGACCGCCGCCGACAGGTCTCCGCGTGCCGGGGGACGTTTCACCTGGCCGACCTTCCCTTCACCCGGTCGGTGCACCCTGCACCGTGTGCTCACGGGTGCCCCCGCCGCCGGCGGAAAAACGCGGCCGGCCGGCCCGTACGGACGGGCTGCCCGGCGGCCGCGTCCGCCGCCGCGCCCCCTTCCTCCGCCTCGACCAGCTCCCACAGCAGCTGTTTCATCTCCACGAGGAGTTCTCCGCCGGCCGGGGCCGCCGGGGCGTGCTCCCCGCGGAAGTCCTCCGCGAGCCCGTCGTAGAGGTCCCAGACGCGCTCGCGGGCCTCGTGGTACCGCTCCCCCGCGGCCGCCCGCTCGTCGTCCGTCTGCCCGCCGTCGGCCAGCAGCGCCTCCTCCGCCTCGCACAGCGCCGCCGCCTCGTCCGCGAGATCGGCGTACCGCCGCAGGAACGCGGCGCCCGGCGCGGTCAGCCGGGCCTTCTCCCCCACGGAGCCCGCCAGCGTGCGGGTGATGGCCGTGAGGTGGCCGGTGGCCCGTTCCCATACGGCGTCGGCCTCCTCGGGAGGCGGCGGGCCGGTGCGGCGCAACCGGAAGCGGGGGTTGAAGCGGGAACTCTCCGTGTTCCAGCGCCGCGCGCTGGCGAGCGCCCGCAGCACCTGGTCCAGCCGGCGCGCACGGTCGTGCCAGCCGGCCGCGTCGGCGGCGCTCCACTCCTCGCCGCGCAGCCCCTCGGCCATCGTCCGCAGCAGTGCGGCGCTCTCCCGCGGCAGGCGCCTGAGCTGGTCGTAGACGTTGCGCAGGTGCACCGGCGGGAGGACGAACGCGTTGACGGTGACGCCTATGACGGCGCCGATCATGGTCTCGACGAGCCGGTGCCCGACCTCGCTCGCCGAGTAGGCGCCGTAGGTGATGACGAACAGGGCGGTCGTGCCGCCGTAGATACCCTGGGCGCCCAGCCTGCGGTGGGTGCCGGGCAGCGTCATGACGGGCAGGGCGACCAGCATGGCGCCCAGCGTGCTGCCGCCGGTCGCGGCCATCGCCGCCGACGCGAGCAGGGCGCCGACCAGGATCACCACGAGCTGCTGGAGCCCGGAGCGCAGCGAGCGGTAGACGGTGGCGTCGACCAGCACCAGCGCCGTCCAGGGGGCCATCAGTGCCAGCGGGGCGTTCAGCCACCAGCCGGTCAGCGCCCAGGCCGCGATGGCGGCGCCGGCCGCTTTCAGCGACTGCACGACGGTGTCCCGCTCCGGGCCGGGCTGCCGCACCGCGCCGCGCACCGTACGGCCGACCGCGCTGACCTCCCACCACAGCCACCGCCACGCCGCCGCCACCCGCGCCTGTGCCAACTCCGCCTCCGCCTCCGCAGCCTCGCTCCGCGTCCGGGTCAGGGCGCGCCGGAGCCCGGCGACCCGGCGCGCTGGGTACCCGTGATCGTCCGGGGTAGTCCCGGCGGGCTCTGGAGTTCGAGTCCTTCGAACACGTCCGCCGGTGGTGTGCGCCGCCCGGGTGGACCGGGCCCCCCGTAGGGGTGGTCGCGGGGGCCGGGGCGCTTCGCAGGCGGCCTTCCGCTCCTTGACTGGGTGCCCGTCCCGCCCGTACCCGTCCACCGACTCCCATGGAAGTTGCGATGCGCATCCGTTCCGCAGTCATCACAGCAGTCGCCGCGGCCGGCGCGGCCGCCGCGCTCGCCCCGCAGGCCGCCGCGGCCCCGGCCTCGGCCTCGTCCCCTGCGGTCTCGGCCCTCACCGACAACGAGGTCGTGCGGCTGCTGCGGATCCCGCTCAGCGAGTCCACCATGAAGGGCGCGCTGGGCACCGTGGAGAGTGCCGCCCGGCCGCTCAACATGGAGAAGGGCGCCTCGCTCACCGGGAAGGGCGCCTCGTTCCCCGGGAAGTGACGCCCGCGCGCCCGGCACCCGAGGGCGCACATACGTACGAGCTGCCGCGCGCGTGTGCGCCCCCGTCTGCGCCTGCCCGCCCCCTCGTCGCGGCGTCACCGTGGAACCGGAACGGTACGCCGCACCCCCGACGAGGAGAGCGAAGTGATCCACATCAGCGAGACACTCGTGCTGCAGACGGTCGAGGACTTCCTCACCACGGAGGAGGTCTCCCGGCTGGTGAAGATCATGGACAGCGAGGCGGCCGGGTGGCGGCCCCGCCATCAGGCCGAGGTCCTCAAGGCCCCCGTGACGGCCCAGGAGGTGCTGGCCGACGCGACCCTGCGGGCGCTGCCCGCGATCCGGCGGAGCATGCCGTCCATCGCCACGGCCGGCCACTGGGGGTACACCGAACTCGCCGTGGGCCAGGGCGTGCCCACCCATCTCGACGGGATCAGCAGCCCGCGCACCCCGCCGCGGCGCATCGGCCGGATCGGCGTCACGATCGCGGACGCGGCGGACGGCGGCCGGTTCTACATCGAGACGACGTCGGACTCCGCGCCCTGGTCCGACACGCTGCTGGGGCCCGACGACGGTTACGAGCCGGGCACGCCGCTCAGCCACAGCCTGCCGCACGGGCCCGCGGCGCACGAGGAGACGCCGCAGTGGCTCATCTCGCCGCGCAAGAGCCGCTGGCTGACCGACGCCGGGCCCGGTGTGGCCGTCGCGTACGGCGCCCAGGTCATCCACGGCGTCACGCCGGTGCTCAGGGGGCGGCTGCGCAAGTTCGTCACCGACCTGGTCGACACGGCGGAGGACTGAGCCCGCCGCGCCCGCGGGCCGCCGGTGGCGGTCGCGGGGCCGCTACCCCGCGGAACGGTGGCGGTGCTGGCCGCGGTTGCTCTGCGCGTGCCGGGCGGCGGCCGGCGGGGCGATGGCGTGGTCGAGCTGGCGTACGAACTGGTGGAAGCAGAGCAGCACGGTCAGCGGCGGCAGTCCCGCCACGGCGATGCCCGACGGGGACGGGTGCACCTGCGCGATGCACAGCAGCATGGCGACGGCGGCGAAGAAGATGACGACGACCCAGGAGTGCAGGGTGCGGCGGCGGTAGGCGCGGGCGCGCAGGATCGACAGGGTGGCCGCGATCCAGGGGCCGTAGATCAGCAGGGGCCACAGCGTCGCGACGTCCGCCGGCGCGACGCCGTCCGCGATGGCGCGCAGGGACGGGTAGGAGGCCACCGCCCCCAGCGCGGCGACGGCGACCGCGATCACCGCCGTCGTCAGCACGGACACCCCGCTCAGCAGGCGCGACCACGACCAGCTTTCAGGGCCCTGGCCGGGGATGCCTTCGTCGTCGTCCGGGTCCGGGTCGGTGGCCAGGTCCGGATCCGCGACCGCGGACTCGGCGGGGTGCGGGAACACGGGCTCGGCGACGCTGTACGGGCCCTCCGCGGTGTCGTACGCGCGCTCGGCGGGCTCGTAGGGGTGCTCGGCGGTGTCGAACGCGGGGCCGGGGTACGGGAATCCGGCGTCCGCCGGCACGAACGCCTGGTCTGCCGGCGGGAAGACGGCGTCCGGCGCCGGGAAGAAACGGTCGGCCTGGGGGTAGGGCGGGTAAGCCGGGTCGGCCTGCGGGATGAAGTAGCCGTCCGGCAGGAAGGCCGGGTCGACGGTGTGGAACGCGGCCTGCGGGCCGTCGGCCACGTAGGGCTGCTCGGCCGTCTCCCACAGTTCCGCCAGCTCGGGGCCGAGTTCCTGTATGACGGCGGCATCCCACCCGTCTTCGGCCACGCCCTGGTACCCGGCCCCGTCGCGCGGGTGCGGCACGCCGACGCCCTCGGAGAAGGGGACGGCGTCGGCCGCGCTCCGGCGCGGCAGCCGGTGCCGGCCGGAGCCAGGGGGCACGGGGACCCGCGGGATGTCGTTCACAACAGCTCTCACAGGAATCGGTGGTGGCCGGTGGGGAAGGGGCCGGCCGACGCGCCGCCCCGCGGGGCGGCGGGCGCCGGGGAGCGGACCGCTACCGGTCGTCCTTGCTGCCTTCGAGGTCGGCCAGCAGCTGTTCCAGCAGGTCGGCGGTGTATTCGAGCCGGACGCGCTGCCCGGGACGGTGCAGGTGCGCGGTCGGCCGCCCACCGGTCGCGGTGCGAGCCCCCGTCGAACTCAGCTGCCAGGCTCCGAGCTGCCGGGTGGGGGAAAAGCTCGTCTCAGTCATATGTCGTCAACGACCTGTGCGCGGAGCGAGTACTGCGGCATACGGGCGAATCGGAATTAAGATAACTAATTCCTCATAACGGTGCCCCAGCCACGTATCGGAACACGGCCCGCGCCACCCTAACGCGGTTCCCCGCTCTCTTCCCGTAGCGGCGGCACGTTGTGGCCGGCTCCTTCCGCCGCCGATTCGCGCAGCACCCGCGCGGTGTGCTGGTCCATGGGGAAGAACAGCTCGACGGCCAGCTCGGACAGGGTCACGTCGGCCGGCGCGCCGAAGGTCGCGATGGTGCTGAACATCGCCAACTCGCCGTGCGGCGTACGGAACCGCATCGGCAGCACCGCCTCGCGCGGCACCCGCTCCCGTGGCGGGGACGGCACCTCGCCGTCCGGCACCTCGTAGCCGCTCACCTCGTCGTACAGCGCGCGCAGCCGAGCGTCGCCCGTGTTGCGCACCTGCTGCAACAGCCCGCCCAGCAGATACGCGCGCACTTCCCCGTAGCCGACCGCGTGCGCCGGAAGCCCCTGGGGGTGCAGGGCCAGCCGCATCACGTTCGGGACGGGCGCCATCAGCTCCGCCGGGGCCGCGCCGAGCAGGACGTCCATCCCGCGGTTGGCGCGCACCACGTTCCACAGCCGGTCGACGACGACCGCCGGATACGGCTCGTGCCCCGTCAGCAGCATGCCCACCGCCGACCGCACGGCGCGCATGTCCTCGCCCTCCAGCGGGCGCTCGCGGTACACCGGCGCGTACCCGGCCGCCATCAGCAGGCTGTTGCGCTCCCGCAGCGGTACGTCCAGATGGTGCGCCAGCCGCAGCACCATCTCCTGGCTGGGCCTGGCGCGCCCGGTCTCCACACAGGACAGATGCCGCGAGGAGGTGTCCGCGCGCAGGGCCAGCTCCAGCTGGCTGAGCTTGCGCCGCAGCCGCCACTCCCGCAAGAGCACCCCCGCCCGGGGCAGTTGATCGACTCCCATGGGCCGACCCTAACGACGGGCCGTTCGCGGGGCCATGACCTCGGAGGTCATGGCATCCGGCACCCGTGGCAGAATGCGGCCCGGCCGCTTGCGTACCGGCGGCCGGGCCGGGTCGATCACTCGCGGTCAATCACTCACGCCCGTGGGCGCGATCGGCCGCGTCAGGAAAGCTGGCCGTCGTAGTCCGGCAGCTTGACCGTGCTTTCCGCGTGGCCGCCCACCAGGTCCGTGGAGTTGTTTCCTATGTTGGCGATGATGGAGTAGCCCTTCGACTCTATCTCCGCGCGCTTCGCCGTCTTGAACTCGCTGACGCTGCCGAAGATGTCACCCAGGCCCCGGTCGTAGAGACCGGTCACCGGGTATCCCACCTGCTCCAGGTTGTTCTTGGTGATGGACCCGATGATGCCCGGACGCGCGGTGACGAAGAATATGCTCACACCCTTGGAGTTCGCGGCCTTGACCGCCTTCAGCACCGGCTGGACGGCGGGCGTCGGAGGCAGCGGGTGGAAATGCGTCTCCAGGGAGGTGTTGTCGATGTCCAGGACGATGGCCAGCTTTTCCCGGGAAGCATCCTGACTGCGCTTTTCGATGTACGGAAGAGCGTCGGCCACGGCCCGCTCCACGTCACGCTTCCAGACGTCGTAGTCGACACTCGCCGTTGCCACCGCCGCCACCGGCTTCTTGCCCGCGGACGGGCCTTCGACCTCCGCCGCGGTGGCGGTGGTGGTCATGGTGGCGGCACTGGCGGCCACCACCGCGGAAATGACGACGACTCGACGCTTCAGGCCACCTCTTGCCATACCGCACGAACCTCTTTCTTGTTGGCCGTCTCAGATTGGAAACTGCACGTGCAAAAACCACACTTGCCGAAAGCCCCGGAGTTCAACCGGTCGCGCATTCTCACGACTTGGCCCGACAGGCGACGAACTTACTTCCTCCGGACCCCCGCGAACCACGCGAACCTAATTACCGGACCGGAACACTAGGGAAAACCTTGGAGGGCAGGGCGGACCTTGACTCCCGCAAGCTCATCGCAAGAGTGTTGGGCATGAGCGATCCGATGATCGAAGCCGATCAGGTCAGCAAGGCATTCGGGGCTGTCACAGCACTCGACCGCGTCGATATACGCGTACCGAGGGGAACCGTGCTCGGCTTGCTGGGCCACAACGGCGCGGGAAAGACCACGCTCGTTCACGTGCTGTCCACCATGCTCGCGCCGGACGGCGGGACGGCGCGGGTCGCGGGTCTCGACGTGACCCGGCACGCCCACGAGGTACGCGGCCGTATCGGGCTCACCGGCCAGTTCGCCTCGGTCGACGAACAGCTGCCCGGGGTCGACAACCTGGTGCTCATCGGGCGCCTGCTGGGCGCGAGCAGGCGGGACGCGCGGGCGCGCGCGACCGAGCTGCTGGAGGTGTTCGACCTCGCCGACGCCGCGGCCCGGCCCGCGCGTACCTACTCCGGCGGTATGCGCCGCCGGCTCGACCTCGCGGCCAGCCTCGTCGGGCAACCCGAGGTGATCTTCCTGGACGAGCCCACCACCGGGCTCGACCCGGCCAGCCGGGTCGCTCTGTGGCAGATCGTCGAGCAGCTGGTCGGCGACGGGACCACGGTGCTGCTCACGACCCAGTACCTGGAGGAGGCCGACCGGCTGGCCGATTCGATCACGGTGCTCTCCGAGGGCCGCGTCGTCGCCTCGGGCACCGCCGCCGAACTCAAGGAGCGGATGGGCCGGCGGGCCGTCCACGTCACGCTCACCGACCCGGGCACCGCCGGGCCCGCACTGCGCGCGCTGACGGACGCCGGACTCCGCCCGTCGCACGACGAGTCCACCGGGGTGCTCAGCACCCCTCTACAGGCCTCCAGCGACCTCACGGTGGTGCTCAGGGCCCTCGACCAGGCCGGCGCCGAGGTCGCCGGCCTCGATCTCGCCGAGCCGTCGCTCGACGATGTGTACCTCCACCTGGCGAAGAAAGTCCGGGCGACCGCCGCCTGACACTGGCAAGAGGAGTCCTGATGACCGCCACGACCGTCGCCCCCAGCCCGGACCGCAGCACCGCGGCCCCCGGCTGGCGCGGCACCGGCTATCCGCAGCAAGTCCTGATACTCACCGGGAGATCCGTCAACGCCCTGCTGAAGAACCCGCAGCTGGTCGTCTTCAGCCTGTTGCAGCCGCTGATCACCCTCACCCTGTTCAGCCAGGTCTTCGGTACCGTCCTGGAGAGTTCGACGCTGTTCCCCGCCGGGGTCAGCTACATCAACTACCTGATGCCGGCGATCCTGATCATCAGCGGTATCGGCGCGGCCCTCCAGTCCGGGATGGGCCTGATCAACGACCTGCGGAACGGGGTCCTCGCCCGGTTCCGGTCGCTGCCGCTGCGGTCGAGTTCGGTACTGGTCGCCCGCAGCCTCGCCGACCTCCTCCGGACCGCCGCCCAGATGCTCCTGCTGCTGGTCTTCGCCACCGCCGTGTTCGGCTTCTCGCCGCCGGGCGGCTTCCTCGGCGCGGTACTCGCCGCGCTCCTGGGCCTGGTCGTCAGCTGGGCGCTGACGTGGCTGTTCCTCGCGCTCGCCGCCTGGCTGCGCAACAGCGAGGTGATGCAGGCCGTCGGCTTCCTCGCCACGTTCCCCATGATGTTCGCGTCGAGCGCCTACGTACCGGTGGACGGACTGCCGGGCTGGGTACAGGCCATCGCCCTGTTCAACCCGCTGACGTACGCGGTGGACACCGCCCGCGACCTGACACTCGGCGACCCGGTGGGCAACGGCATCCTGCTCTCGCTGGCCACCACGGCCGGAGTGCTCGTGGTGTGCATGTCCCTCGCGGTCAAGGGCTTCCAGCGCCCCTTGCAGTCCCGCTGAACCGGAGGGCCTCCCAGGCCCGTACGAACGCCGGCCGCCCCCGAGCGAACGCCCGGGGGCGGCGGTACGCCGTGGGGTACGCGGCTCCTAGCCTGTCCGGAAGAAGGCGAGGATGCTGCGGTTGACCCCCTCCGGGTTCTCCAAGTAGCCGTAGTGACCGCAGTCCTCGAACAGTGTGTGACTGGCGCCGGGGATCGCGTCGGCCACCTCTCTGCCGTGTTCGGGCGGGGTGATCAGGTCGTCGGCGAACGAGATCACGTGGCAGGGGACGGATATCGACCGGTACGCGGCGAGCCGGTCGGGCAGCGGGTCGAGGGCCAGCTGTGCGCGCAGGCCCGGACCGCTGGGTTCGGAGAACTCCATGACGTCGAGCCAGTCGGCGGCGGCCGCGTCGTCCAGGAGGGTCTTCGGCGACAGCGACTGCATGGCGCGTATCACCGCCTGGTACTCCGGGGGCAGCTTCGCGCCGGAGTCGGCGAGGGCCAGCTCGGCCCTGGCGAGCGCCGAGCGCGCGACGTCGGACCTGGCGCGGGTGGCCATCAGTACGGCCTGCCGCACCACGTCGGGGCGGCGCAGGGCGAGTTCCTGCACGATGGCGGCGCCCATCGACGTACCGACGAACCGGGCGGGCGCGATGTCCAGGTGGTTCACGAGCGCGAGGACGTCGTCCACCATGTCGTGCAGGGTGAATCCCTCGGCGCACTCGGACGTCGGCGGAATTCCCCGGTTGTCGAAGGTGATCACGCGGTATCCCGCCGCCACGAGAGCCGGAACCTGGTGGAGATTCCACGCGCGTGCGCCACTCCCGGTGCCCATGACCAGCACCACGGGTTCTCCCCCGCCCTGTTCGTAATAGCTGAGGCGGATTCCGTTGAGCGTGGCGATGGTCATCGCGACCCCGTTGAGAAATTCATGCCGTCCAGCTAATCGTCGGCACAACGGGGGGTCAATGGCGAGGGGTTGGAGCACGCGCAGCTCTGGTGGGATCGCCAGACCTGGAGCCCGGTGACCGCTGGTACCGTGCACCCACGTGATGACACTCCTGCGCCGGCGTATCCGGCCCGCGGCGCCGAAAGACGTTTCCTTAAACCCCCGCCTCGTCCTCAGCGACCTGGCACTGTGGGTGATTCTCATTCCGTCGGTCGTGCCTTTGGTGCTGGACCGGCGCAGCGCCCCGTCGTTCTGGTGGGAGCTGGCCGGCATGCTGGCGCTGATCGGCGCGGCGGTGTTCAGCAGTCGCCGGTTCCCCGCCCTGGCGATGTTCATCGCCGCGGTGCTGATCATGCTCAACGTCTGGTTCTCCGTGACGCTGCTGGTCATGAGCTACCTGGCCGGCCGCCGGATGGCCTCGCCGCGTACGGCGCTGCTCACCTTCACCGCGATCCTGGTGTCGGGGTCGGTACTGAACCTGGTCCTGCGGGCCGCGGCGTGGAGCTGGTTCACGGCGGTGTGCGCGCTGCCGCTGGTCATGGTCTTCCCCTGGATGGTGGGCCGGTACTTCCGGCTCCAGAACGAGCTGGTGGTGAGCGGCTGGGACCGGGCGCTCCAGCTGGAGCGCGAACAGCACCTGCTCGCCGACAAGGCCCGCATGCGGGAGCGGGCGCGCATCGCGCAGGACATGCACGACTCCCTCGGGCACCAGCTGACCCTGATCTCCTTGCAGGCCGGCGCCCTGGAGGTGCAGCCGGATCTCGCCCCGCACCACCGTGGTTCGGTCGCCCAGCTGCGTGAGTCCGCGACGCAGGCCACGGAGAGCCTGCGCGAGACGATCGGCACGCTGCGCGAGGACGCGGAGCCCGCGGCGACCAAGCCCCTGGGCAAGAGCATCCCCGAACTGGTCGACGGCGCCCGCGCGTCGGGCATGGTCACGGGATTGCGCCGGGTGGGTACGGCCGAGCTGTCGACCCTGACGGACCTGGCGGCCCGGCGGGTGGTGCTCGAATCGCTGACCAACGCGGGGAAGCACGCCCCGGGCAGCCCCGTCACCGTCGAGGTGCTGCACGGGACGGGCGAGACCACCGTACGCGTGGCGAACCAGGCACCGCCGGACGGGCCGCCGCGGCACCCCGTGCGCGGCGGGCTGGGGCTGGTCGGCCTCGACGAGCGGGTGCGGCTGGTGGGCGGCACGCTGCGGGCCGGGCCGCTGGACGACGGCGGGTTCGAGGTGGTCGCGCGGCTCCCGCACAAGGCGGGAGCCGCCATCTCGGCCAGTCCGGACTTCCTGGGGGCGCCCGTGAACCCGGAGCGCAAGCTGCACCAGGCGCAGCGGCGTACGCGCTACGGCCTGTTCCTCACCATCGGGGCGCTGACGACGGGCGTCGCCATCGCGGTGACGCTGACCGCCACCATCGTCTACCAGCTGCTCAACTCGGTGCTGCGGCCGGCCGAGTTCGAGCGCATCAGCGTGGGCCAGTCGCAGACGCTCCTGGAGCAGACGCTCCTGCCGCGGGAGGAGTACCAGCAGGGCGCGAGGAGTGTGTCGGAGTCCCGGCCGCCCGCCGGCGCGGTGTGCCGGTACTACCGTTCCACGCCCGACATCTTCACGCCCGCCGACGTGTACCGGCTCTGCTTCGTGAACGGGCGGCTGGCGACGAAGAACGCCTTCTCCCCCTGAGCCGCCCACGGTTCAGGACATGGCGACGAGGATGCGGCGCGGGCCGGTGAACGGCCGGCGCCCGTGGCCGACGAGCAGGTTGTCGATGAGCATGACGTCGCCCTCGTGCCAGTCGACGTCCACCGCGTTCTCCAGCCCGCGATCGCGCACCTGTATGGCCCACTCGCCCGGGATGGGGGTGCCGTCGGCAAGGGTCACCGACTGCGGCAGTTCGTCCTCCGGCATCAGCTGCGCCAGCTCGGCGGCGGTCTCGTCGTCGAGCGCGGCGGGGTGCCACTGGTCGGACTGGTTGAACCAGACCTCGTCGCCGGTCTCCGGGTGGGTGATCGTGGACCTGCGCTGCTGCCGGATGCGCAGGGTGTCGCCGGGCAGCCATTCCCACTCGGCCTCGGCGCCCCGCAGGAACCGCTCGACCTCGTCCTTGTCGTCGGTCTCGAAGGTGTCCTGCCAGGACTTGCCGAGGCCCCTGCCGCCGTGCAGGTTCTGCGTGTACCGGACGCCGCCGCGGAACGCCTCGCGGATCTCGGGGTCGAGGGACTCCAGCCACAGCCTGCCGTCGACGACGGGGGTGGCCCCGCCGGTCTCGGGGGCCTTGGCGCAGAAGAACATCAGCCGGGTCGGCCACGAAGAGGAGTAGGACATCTCGTTGTGCATGGAGATGGTGTACTCGGGCGGGTACTCGGTCGAGGTGTACACGTTCTTGCCCACTTTGGTTCTCGGCGAGTTTCCGTGTACGTACGCGAGCCGTTTCGGCAGCAGCAGTTCCATCACCGATTCGACGCTCTCCTCGGTGACGTGGAAGCCGCGGAACACGATGGCCTTCGACTCGGTCAGCAGCCGGTCGAACTCCGCGTTGCCCCGGATGTAGTCGATCAGCCCCTCCGCGGTCGGTGCGGTGCCCGTCTCCTGCGGGGTGATGTCGCGCGGTTGCCATTTACGAAGGTCGCTCACCCTGGAACTCCATTCACAGCTGGTCGCTTTCCCGACGCCCAGCATCCACCGGGAGAAAGGGGGGCGGCACGTATGGCGGCGAAGACTAGAAGAATCGCTGGTGTTCCCCGCCCCGCACGGCCGGCGACGGGTCGGCGCGACCCCGCGGCACCCTCTAGGATCAGCACGTCAGGGATCGGAACCAAAGCGGGAGCTGCTGATGGTGGTTCGGGTCGTCCTGGCCGATGACGAGGGTCTGGTCCGTGCCGGAGTGCGGGCGATCCTCACGTCGGCGGCGGACGTCGAAGTGGTCGCCGAGGCCGAGGACGGGATCCAGGCCATCGAGGTGACCCGGCAGTACCGTCCGGACGTCCTGCTGCTGGACGTGCAGATGCCCAACCTGTCGGGTCTCAACGCCATTTCCAGGATCCGCGAGGTCGCGCCCGAGACCGCGGTGATCGTGCTGACGACGTTCCTGGAGGACGACTACATCGCCAGCGCGCTCCACGACGGGGCCCTCGGCTTCATGCTCAAGGCGGCCGACCCGCGCGAACTGATCGACGGGGTCAGGGCGGTGGCGGAGGGGGCGGCGTATCTGTCCCCGCGGGTGGCGCGGCGGGTGATCGCCGGGCTCGGCGCGAGCCGGATGAGCCGCGAGGCGACGGCCCGCAGGCTGGTGGAGGACCTGACCATCAGGGAGCGCGAGCTGCTCGGCCTGCTCGCGGCGGGGCTGTCCAACGCCGAGCTGGCCCGGCGGATGCACCTGGCCGAAGGCACGGTGAAGAGCTACATCAGCACCATCCTGAACCGGCTGGGGGTCAGGAACCGGGTGCAGGCGGCGATCATCGGGCACGAGGCCGGTCTCGCCCCCGAGGAGCCCTGAGGCCCGGACGGACCCTGCGGTCCGGAGAAGCCCCGAGGCCCGCCGGGTCCGGCCCTTGAGGGCGCGAACCGGGCGGGCCAAGCGGCGTACCGCCAAGGCGCGGGGGTCGCCTTGACGGTACGCGTTCTGGGGGTGGGGCGGCCGGGCGTCAGGCGTCGCGCCGCCGGAGGGCGACGTGCGCGGCGATCAGCGCCGCCACGGCCCACGCGGCCACGATGAACAGCCCCAGGGTCGGCGGGTAGTACACCTCTTCGCTCAGCATGAAGCGCAGTCCCGCCATACTCGGCATGAAGTCCACCGCCTGCTCCACCCCTGCCATCTTGCTCATCTGGAGGAGCATCGGCAGGGCCAGCAGCAGGACGAAGGAGACCGTGAGGGTGCCCGCGACGCTGCGGAGGACCGCACCGAAGCCGATGGTGAGCACGCCGCAGAGGGCGAGTACCGCGCCCATGCCCAGGATCGCCCGTAAGGCGCTCCCCGTGGTGTACGGCGTGCCGTACTGGCCCAGGATCCGGTCGGCGAGCACGACGCCCACCAGCCCCATCAGCGCGCCCGTCGCGAACAGCACCGGCGCGACCACCGCGCACTTCGCCAGGAGCATGCGGGTACGGACCGGGATCCACTGGAGGGTCGTCCGCATGCTGCCGCTCGCGTACTCGCCGGCGATGACCAGGACGGCCAGCGCGATGATGGCGAGCTGCGAGACGACGACGGCGTCCACCGCCGACTCCGGTGCGGACGAGGTCGCGGCGTCCGGCCTGCCGCTGATGTGCTGCGACTTGACCGACAGGGCCTGGAAGAAGACGTAGCCGCCTTCCATCGACACCGCCGCGGCCAGGATGACCCAGGTGGAGCGCAGCGACCACAGCTTCGTCCACTCCGCCGCCACGGCGCCGGGGAACCCGCCGCCCCGGTGGTGGCGTTCACGCGGGCGCAGTTCCATCGTGCTCATCGCCTGGCCCCCGTCCGCGTCGGGGCGGCGGCCTGGGGGCTCGGCGCGCCGTACTCGACGCCGTCGGCGGTCATGTTCATGAACACGTCTTCCAAGGAGGGCTCCGGGGCGGCCAGGCCGTGCAGGCGTACGCCGATGTGGTGGGCGATGTCGCCGACGTGCTCCACCGTGGTGCGGTACAGCGTCAGTTCGTCGGCGGCGGTCTGGCGGACGTCGATCCACTGGCCGGCCAGCACCTCGCCGAGCATCCGCAGCTGCTGCGGGTCGGGGATGCGGGCCGTGACCACGCCGAACGAACCGCTCTTGATCACCTCTTCCATCGGCGCGTCCATCACCAGCTTGCCGCGGGCGATCACCACCAGGTGGTCGGCGGTCATCTGCATCTCGCTCATCAGGTGGCTGGAGACGAAGACCGTGCGGCCCTCGTCCGCGAGCGAGCGCATCAGCTCACGGATCCAGCGCACCCCGTCGGGGTCGAGTCCGTTCACCGGCTCGTCGAAGAGCAGGATCTCCGGCCGCCCGAGGAGCGCCCCCGCGATGCCCAGGCGCTGGCCCATGCCGAGGGAGAAGTTGCCCATCCGCTTGTCGGCGGCCGACGTCATGCCGACCGTCTCCAGCACCTCGTCCACCCGGCGCTTGGAGATCCCGTTGCTGCGCGCCATGGCGAGCAGGTGCTTGCGCGCGGTCCTGGCCGGATGCGTCGCCTTGGCGTCGAGGAGCGCCCCCACCACGCGGAGCGGGTGCTTGAGCTCCGCGTAGTGCTTGCCGCCGATCAGCGCCTGGCCCGAGGTGGGCCGGTCGAGACCGAGGACGGCGCGCATCGAGGTGGACTTGCCCGCGCCGTTGGGGCCCAGGAAGCCGGTCACCTTGCCCGGTATGACGTCGAAGGACAGGTTGTCGACGACCTTCTTGTCGCCGTACCGCTTCGTGAGGCGCCGGAGTGTGATCATGATGCTTCCCTCACCCTTCCCGCGACGGCTCAGCGCGCATGGCTGCCGCGACGGCTGTCCTTGCGCAGGCGGGAGACGCGCACCACCACGAACAGGACGATGGCGAGGCCGACGGCCACGATGACGACCTTCTCCATGATCCCGGCGTACTGCTCGACCCGGTGCCACTGGTTGCCGAGGCCGTAGCCGGCCATGACCAGGACGGTGTTCCAGATCGCGCTTCCCAGGGCCGTCAGCAGCGTGAAGGTGAGCAGCGGCATCCGGACGACGCCGGCGGGCACCGAGATCAGACTTCGGAAGATCGGCAGTACCCGGCCGAAGAAGACGGCCTTGGTGCCGTGCTTGGCGAACCACGCCTCCGTCTTGTCGTAGTCGGACACCTTCATCAGCGGGATCTTCGCGATGATCCTGCGGAGGCGGTCCCGGCCGATCAGCGCGCCGAGGAAGTACAGCACGAGAGCGCCCACGACCGAGCCCGCCGTGGTCCACAGCAGCGCCTCGGCGATGCCCATCTTGCCCTGGCTGGCGGTGAAGCCGGCCAGCGGCAGGAACAGCTCGCTCGGCAGCGGCGGGAAGAGGTTCTCCGCGAAGATGGCGAAGCCGGCTCCCGGTCCGCCCAGGCTCTCCATCAGGTCGACTAGCTTACCGGCCAGACCGCCCAACTCGGGTTCGGTCGCGGATGCGAGGGTCAGAGCGGACAACACGGACTCCCAGTGGTTCCAGTGGTCGAGGACGGCTGAGGGGCGGGCAGCCGGACCGGAGGTTCCGGGCCGGGCCCTTTCGAGGCCCTCGCTCGTTTCACCGGAAGCCTATGAACGGCACTCCCCCCGGCGCAGCGCACCAACGGCCCTTGTCGGCACCCACTTTCGTTGGGACGTCCGCCACCCCCGGCACCCACTTTCGGCGGGACCGGGCCGCGGGCGCACGAAAGAGCGGCCCGCCGGTGGCGGGCCGCTCTTTCGTGCGCTGCCGGGGAAAAGGGCCGGCGATCAGCCCTCCATGGCCGCCACGAGGCTCTTGGGGCGCATGTCGGTCCAGTTCTCGTTGACGTAGTCGAGGGCCGACTGCCGGTCGGTCTCCTTCAGGGCGACGGTCCAGCCCGCCGGCACCTCCGCGAAGGACGGCCACAGGGAATGCTGGCCCTCGTCGTTGACCAGTACGAGGTAGGTGCCTTCGGGGTCCTCGAACGGATTGGTACTCATCGTCGATCTCCTTGTCCCGTCTGCTTTCGCATGCGAACTTTACAACGCGCGGGCTAGTGAATTTCCTATACTCTCGACCACGTCCGGCCTGGTCATCATCTCACCGTGTTCGCAGTCGACCTCGTCGACCATGATTTCGCCGTCCACATGAGGTTTCCAGGCGGTCACGTTCAGCAGGCCCGCCAGCTCCTCCTCGGTCAGGCTCGCCCGCATTTCCGCGCCGATCCGGAGGGCGGCGACGAAGAGCACCTCGGCGCGTATCCGGTCGGGCCGGTGGCCGCGCATCAGGCGAATGTTGTTCACGTACATATCCCGGACGCGCAGGAATTCCTGCTCGTCCATCCGTATATCGGTCTTCCCGGCCTCGATCAGGTACTCGCGATAACGTCGCAGTACCGCGTCCTGGTCCGCCGCCAGTTCGTCGAAATCGAAGGCGAATCCGACGGCCCGGAGGTTGTTGGCCACGATCTCGGTCTCGTCGGGTTCCACGCCGTGCAGCTTCGGGTTCGGCGGGTACGTGTCGAGCAGGCAGAGCAGCTCGACCTCCTCGCCCTGCCGCTCCAGCGTGGCCACGACCGCGTGCGCGACCAGCCCGCCGAAGGACCAGCCCAGGACCCGGTAGGGGCCGGTGGGCTGCACCGTGCGCAGTTGCGCCGCGTAGTCCTCGGCCATCGCGGCCACCGACGCCGCGAACGGCGCCTCGCCGTCCAGGCCGCGGGCCTGGATGCCGTAGACCGGGACGTCGGCCGGGACGAAGGGGAGCAGCCGGGAGTAGCACCAGCTCAGGCCGCCGCCGGGGTGGACGCAGAAGAGCGGCGGCCGGGTGCCCGTGGACCGCAGGGGGATCAGTACGTCGAGCGAGGACCGCCCGCCGCCGGCCGCCTGCGGGCTCGCGGCGAGGCCCGCCACCGTGGGCGTCTCGAAGAGCTGCCGGACGGTGAGTTCCGTGCCCAGCTCGGCGCGGATGCGGGCGAGCAGCCGGGTGGCCAGCAGCGAGTGACCGCCCAGTTCGAAGAAGCTGTCGTCGATGCTCACCTCTTCCAGCCCGAGCGTTTCGGCGAACAGCCGGCACATCACGGCTTCCCGCTCGTCGCGGGCCGCCCGCCCCCGCGCCTCGGCCTCGGGTGCGGGCAGCGCGCGCCAGTCCAGCTTGCCGTGCGCGGTCAGCGGCAGCCGGTCCAGGACGACGAAGCCCGTCGGGACCATGTAGTCCGGCAGCGAGCGGGCGAGGTGCTCGCGCACCGGGGGGACGTCGAGTCCGGTGCCGTCCGCCGGGACCACGTACGCGACCAGCCTCTTGATGCCCGGGGAGTCCTCGCGCACCAGGACCGCGGCGCTCGCCACGGCCGGATGCCCCGCCAGCGCGGTCTCGATCTCGCCGGGCTCGATGCGAAAGCCCCGTATCTTGACCTGCCGGTCGGCGCGCCCCTGGTACTCCAGCTCGCCGTCCGGCGTCCAGCGGGCGACGTCCCCGGTGCGGTACATCCGCTCGCCCGCCGCACCGAAGGGGGACGGTACGAAGCGTTCCGCGGTGAGTCCCGGGCGGCGCAGGTAGCCGCGGGCCAGGGTGCGGCCCGCCAGGTACAGGTCGCCTCGCACGCCGGGCGGCACGGGGCGCAGCCGCTCGTCGAGCACGTAGCAGCGGCTGTTGTCGATCGGTGCGCCGATCGGGGGTGCCGCCGGCCACTCGCCGGGGTCCTCGGCCAGGGAGCCGGCCGTGACCACGTGGGATTCGCTGGGGCCGTAGTGGTTGCGCAGCCGCCGGCCCGGCCTGGCGAAGAACGACCGCATGGCCGCCGTCGGCACCAGCGCCTCACCGGCCTGGGCGACCTCCCGCAGCGCCGGCAGCTCCGCCCCCTGTTCCGTCGCCGCCTGGCAGAGGGCGTCGATCACCAGGTTGGGGGCGAACAGTTCGTTCACCTCGTGCCGGTGCAGCCACTGCACCATGGCGGCCGGGTCGGCGCGTACCGCCTCGGGGCAGACCACCAGCGTCCTGCCGGAGGTCAGGGCGGACAGCAGTTCCTGGAGGGAGACGTCGAAGCCGATCGCGGTGAACTGGGCGACGCGGGCGCCGGCCGGCGCGGGGGCCGTGCGCTCGTGCCAGGCCAGCAGGTTCACCAGCGGGCCCGCCGGCATGACCACGCCCTTCGGCCGCCCGGTCGATCCGGAGGTGAAGACGACGTACGCGGGGTGCTCGGGCGCGTACGCGGGGCGCTCCGCCGCGGTCAGGTCCGTGCCCGGCAGACCGCTCAGGGCGCGGTCCGCGTCCTCGGCCAGGACCACCGGGGTGGCCGGTCCCGGCGCCAGCCGTGCGGCCAGTCCGCGGCTGGTGATCACCGCGGCGGGCCCGGCCTCCTCCAGCATGTGGGCGATCCGGTCGTCGGGGTGCGCCGGGTCGACGGGGAGGTAGGCCGCGCCCGCCTTCAGTACGGCGAGGAGCGCCACGACCAGTTCCGGCGAGCGGGGCAGGGCGACCGCGACCAGGCGTTCCGGTCCGGCGCCCAGCGCCGCCAGGTGCCGGGCCAGCCGGTTCGCCCGGGTGTTGACGTCCGCGTACGAGAGCGCGATGCCGTCGCACTCGACCGCCGGGACGCCGGGGGTGCGGGCGGCCTGCCGTTCGAAGAGCCCGGCGGGCGAGAGCCGCTCGGCGGGTTCGTGCGCGGTGTCGTTCCAGCCGGTCAGCACGCGGTCCCGCTCCGCCTGCGTCAGGACGGGCAGCTCGGGGAGCGGCAGCCGGGCGTCGGCGACGGCGGCGGCCAGTACCCGCAGCAGCCGCTCGGTGATCGCCTGGGCGGTGTCCCGCTCGAAGAGGTCGGTGCTGAATTCCAGCGTGCCGCGCAGCGCCTGTTCCCGGCCGCCGGCCCGCTCCTCTTGGAATGCGAACAGCAGGTCGAACTTGGCGATGCCGAGCACGGCGTTCTGGTTCGCGCTCGCCACCAGCCCGGTGGTGTCGTCGGTCCGTTCGCCGATGTCCACCGTGTTGAACGTGAGCATGACCTGGAACAGCGGGTGCCGGGCGAGGGAGCGGCCGGGGTTGAGTACCTCGACCAGGCGTTCGAACGGCACGTCCTGGTGCGCGTACGCGGCCAGCGTGTTCTCCCTGACGCGGGCCACCAGCTCCTGGAACGTCGGGGCGCCCGAGGTGTCGGTACGCAGTACCAGGGTGTTGACGAAGAACCCCACCAGGCCCTCGACCGCCTCGTCCGTACGGCCCGCGACGGGCGTGCCCAGCGGCACGTCCGTGCCCGCGCCCAGCCGCGTCAGCAGCGCCGCGACCGCGGCCTGCACCACCATGAAGACGCTGGCGTTGCATTCGCGCGCCAGCGCGGCGAGTCCACGGTGCAGCTCCGGCGGGATCTCGAACGGCACGTTGCCGCCCCGGTGCGAGGCGACGGCCGGGCGCCGGTGGTCCGCCGGGAGCGGCAGCTCCTCGGGCAGGTCCGCCAACTCTTGCTTCCAGAGGGCCAGTTGGCGCGAGATCACGCTGTCCGGGTCGTCCTCGGAGCCGAGCACGTCCCGCTGCCACAGGCTGTAATCGGCGTACTGCGCCGGCAGTGGCGGCCACGCCGGTGCGGCGCCGGCGCGGCGTGCTTCGTACGCGGTGGTCAGTTCGCGCATCAGGATCGGCATCGACCAGGCGTCGCACGCGATGTGGTGCACCAGGACGAGCAGGACGCACTCGTCCTCGTCGAGTTCGAAAAGGTGGACGCGCAGCGGGGGTTCGGCCGTGAGGTCGAACGGGAGGCGGGCCGCTTCGCCGAGGCGTCCGGGCAGTTCGGGCTCGGACACCTGCGCCGTGCGTACGGCCGGTGCGGCCGCGTCCGGTTCGAGCACCACCTGATGTGGTTCGCCGGACCCCTCGTCGGGCTCGCGGAACACGGTCCGCAGGCTCTCGTGCCGGGCCGACACGTCCCGGAGCGCGAGCCGGAGGGCGTCGTGGTCCACGCCGCCGGTGAGCCGCAGCGCCGCCGGGACGTGGTACGTCGGGCTCGGCCCTTCCAGCTTGTCCAGGAACCACAGCCGCCGCTGCGCGAACGACAGCGGGATCCGGTCCGGCCTGGGCACGGCGGGCGTGACACCGGCGCGCGCTGCCCGGGCGCCGTCGAGGGCGGCGTCGAGGGCGGCCACCGTCCGGGTCTCGAACAGCGTCCGTACGGCGATGTCCCGGCCGAGTACCGACCGCACCCGGCTCACCAGCCGGATGGCGAGCAGCGAGTGGCCGCCGAGCTGGAAGAAGTCGTCGTCGATGCCGGCTTCGGCGACGCCCAGCACGTCGGCGAACAGCCCGCACAGGATCTCCTCGCGCGGGGTGCGCGGCCTGCGGCCCGCCGAGGTGGCGCCCTCCGGCGCGGGCAGGGCCTTGCGGTCGATTTTGCCGTTGGGGGTCAGCGGCAGCCCGTCCAGCTCCACGAACGCCGACGGCACCATGTAGTCCGGCAGGGATGCCGCGAGGCGGGTGCGCAGCGCGGCGGGGCCGGGGGCGGTGCCCGGCGCGGCCGGGACCACGTAGGCCACGATGCGCTTGTCGCCGGGCCGGTCCTCGCGGACGGCGGCGGTGCACCGGGCGACGCCGGGGCAGGCGGACAGGGCGGCCTCGACCTCGCCGAGTTCGATGCGGAAGCCGCGTACCTTCACCTGGCCGTCGGCGCGGCCGAGGAACTCCGTCTCACCGTCGGCCCGGCGCCGCACCACGTCCCCGGTGCGGTACATCCGCTCCCCCGGAGACCCGAACGGACACGGCACGAACCGCTCCGCCGTCAGCCCCGCACGCGCCCAATACCCGCGCGCCAGCCCGGCGCCCGCGACGTACAGCTCACCGGCCACACCCACCGGCACCGGGCGCAGCATCCCGTCCAGCACGTACACCCGCATGTTGTCCAACGGTCGCCCGACCGGCACCGTCACCGGCACCGCGTCGGCCGACGGCACGCGGTACGCCAACGCGATGGTCGTGACCTCCGTCGGCCCGTACGCGTCCACCACGGCGAGGCCCTCGCAGTGCTCCAAGAGCCGCCGCACCGCCCCGGCCGGCACCACGTCGCCGCCGGACCACACCTCGCGCACCCCGCGCAGCGTCTCCGGCGCCTCGTCCGCGACCAGCCCGAGCAGCCCCACCGACAGCAGGAGGCCCGTCACCTCGTGCTCGGCGACGGTCCGCGCGAGCACGGAGACGTCCATGTCACCGGGCGGCGCGACCACCACGCAGCCGCCCGACAGCAGCGGCACCCACAGCTCGTACGTCGACGCGTCGAACGCCAGCGGCGCATGCATCAGCACCCGCCGCTGGGCGCCGGTCGCCCACCGCGCGTCGGCCGCGAAGTCCACGATGCCGCGGTGGGTGATCGCCACGCCCTTCGGCGTGCCCGTCGAGCCGGAGGTGTACATCACGTACGCCACCTGGTCGGGCAGCACGGGCTCGAAGTCCGTCGCCGGTCCGTCCAGTTCGGCGGCGAAGAGCGCCGGTACGCCCAGCCGTCCGGCGCGGTCCACGCGGGACCGGTCCGTGAGCACGACGGCGGCGCCGGCCTCGGCCACGGCGTGCCGCATGCGGTCCTCCGGGCTGGAGTCGTGCAGCGGTACGTAGGCCGCGCCCGCCATGAGGATGCCCAGGACCGCGACCACGACGTCGGGCGAGCGTTCCATCAGCAGCGCCACCCGGTCGTCCCGGACGACGCCGTGCCGCCGCAGCCCGCGGGCCACGGCGGCGGCCCGCTCGTGCAGTTCGCGGTAGGTGTAGGCGGCCGTCCCGCCGCCGTCCGGCCGCGACCACCGTACGGCCACCGCCTCGGGGTGGGCGTCGGCGTAGGAGGCGACGAGTCCGGGCACGGAGCCGGCGGGCACCGGGCGCACCTCGCCTTCACCGGCCGCCAGCAGCGCGCGCACGCCGGCGGGCGCCAGGCCGTCGAAGGCGCCCACCGGGCGTTCGGGCTCGTCGGCCAGGGCCCGCAGGGCCCGCAGGAACTGGTCCGCGACGGCCTGCGCCTGCTCCGGGCCGAACAGGTCGGTCCGGTAGCCGAGCTTGCAGCCGATGCCGTCCCGGGGGGCGGCGACGAGGGTGAGCGCGTAGTGCGTCCCCTCGCGGGCCGTCGCGCCGGTGATCCTGGCGGCGTCGCCGGAGCCCTCGGCGGCCCCGGCGTCCTGCCCGGCCCTGGCGGTCGGGTAGTTCTCGTACACGAGCGCGGTGTCGAACAGCTCCCCCAGCCCGGCCTGGCTCTGGATGACGGCCAGGCTCAGGTACTGGTGGTCCAGCAGCCGCGCCTGCTCGGCCTGGACGCGGGTGAGCAGGGCGTGCAGGGACTCGCCGGGGCGCAGCCGTACGCGCAGCGGCACGGTGTTGATGAAGAGTCCCACCATGCCCTCGACGCCGGGCAGCTCCGGCGGGCGTCCGGAGACGGTCACGCCGAACACCACGTCGTGCGTGCCGGTCAGGCGGGCGAGCACCTGGGCCCAGGCGCCCTGCAGCACGGTGTTGAGGGTGACCCCGGCCTTCTTGGCGGTCTCCGCGAGGCGGTCGCACAGCACGGCGTCGAGGCCGAATTCGAGCCGGCCCTGCCCGCCCGCGTACGGTCCGGCGCCGGCGCCCAGCAGGGTCGGCTGTTCCAGCCCGGCCAGGGCTTCCCGCCACACCTGGCGGGTGCGGTCCTGGTCCTGCGCGCCGAGCCAGGCGAGGTAGTCCTTGTACGGCCGTACGGGAGGCAGCCCGTGCGGGTCGCCCTGGCTCGCGTACAGGGCCATGAGGTCGCGCATCACGAGGGGCAGCGACCAGCCGTCGATCAGGATGTGGTGCATGGTCAGCACCAGCCGGTGCAGCTCGTCGCCCAGTTTGAGCAGGGTGAACCGGATCAGCGGCGGCTTGGCCATGTCGAAGCGCCGCGCGGCGTCCTCGGCCGCGATGCGGTCCGCCTCGGCCGTCCGCTCCGCCGGGCCGAGACCGCTCAGGTCCGTCTCGTGCCAGGGCAGCCGGACCTCGCGGGGGACGAGCTGCACCGGGCGGCTGAGGCCCTGGTGGCGGAAGGCCACGCGCAGGCTGGGGTGCCTGGTCAGCAGCGCCTGCGCGGCGGCCTTCAGTGCGGCCGTGTCCAGCGCCCCGTCCACGTCCAGCGACCGCTGGATGACGTAGGTGTCGGGGCCGGCCTCCTCGTAGAGCGTGTGGAACAGCAGCCCTTCCTGGAGCGGGGCCAGAGGCAGAATGTCCTCGATCTTGCGTGAATTCCTGCTCACTCGTCCGTCTCCCAGTCAGCTTCCAGCAGATCGATCTCTGTCTGGTCCAGCTCGGTCAGTGCGACGTCGGACGGGGTGAAGCCGCCGGCGTCCGCGTGGTCCGCGTGCCGTGCCATTCCTTCCAGCGCCCGGAACCACCCGTCGGCCAGCTCCTGTACGGCGTCGGCCGGCAGCAGGTCCCCCGCCCAGGTCCACTCGGCGACCAGGCGGGGTCCCTCGGGCCCCACGACGGTCCGGGCGTTGACCTCGACGACGTGGGCCAGGGGGGTGCGCGGGTCCGTACCGGCGAGGCCGACGCCACCGGGCACCAGGCCGAAGTCCGCGGCCTCGCCGTCCCCCGCGGCGAACCCGCCGCCGAACCGGCCGAGGTAGTTGAACCCGATCTGCGGCGCGGCGAAGGCCGCCAGGGTCTGCCGCGTCTCCTGGTTGAGGTGGCGCAGGAGCCCGTAGCCCATGCCGTTGTCGGGGACCGCACGCAGCTGTTCCTTGATCCGCTTCAGCACCTCGCCGGCTGCCGGGCCGCCTTCCAGCGCCTCGGCCCGGTCGAAGGCCCCCGGTGCGAGCCGTACCGGGTAGATGCTGGTGAACCACCCGACGGTACGGGACAGGTCGGCGCCCGGTACGACGGTCTCCTCCCGGCCGTGGCCCTCAAGGTCGATCAGCGCTCCGTCGCCGATGCCGCGCCAGCCGTGCGCCGCCACCGCGAAGGCGGCGAGCAGCACGTCGTTGACGCCCGCGTGGAAGGCCGTGGGCACCCGCGTCAGGACCGCCTCGGTGACCTCGGGCGGCAGCGTCAGCGACGTCCGCTCGGCCGTGCCGTAGGTGTCCAGCGCGGGGTCCAGCGGCCGTTCGCCGAGGAGCGGGCCCGGCTTGTGCACCATGTCGATCCACAGCGGCAGCTCGGCGGCGCGTGCGGGTTCGTGCGCGGCCTCGGACAGGCGCGTCGCCCAGTGCCGCAGCGACGTGCCGACCGGCTCCAGGTCCGCTTCCCGCCCGTCGGCGGTCCGCTGCCACGCCTGCGCGAGGTCGGGCAGCAGGATCCGCCAGGACACCCCGTCCACCACCATGTGGTGCAGCACCAGCAGCAGCGCTCCGGCGCGGCCGGCGCCCCGGTCGAACCAGACCGCGCGCAGCATGCGGCCCGCTTCCGGGGACAGTTCCCGGCGTGCCGTCGTGCCGTGTCCGGCCATCACCGTCGGCAGGTCCGCTTCGGCCGTCGCCGAGACGTCGACGCGGGTGAGCAGGTCACGGGCGGCCACGGAGCCGGGCCCTGTCACCTCGAAGGAGGTGCCGTCCGTCCGGCGCAGCCGCAGGGCGTCGTGGTGGTCGACGACGGCCTGGAGCGCCGTGGCGAGGGCCTCCGTGGTGGCGCCCACCGGTGTCGTCACCGCCATGGACTGGTTGAACTCGTCGGTCGGCCCGCCCTTTTCGAGCAGCCACCGCAGGATCGGGGTGGCCGGCAGGGTGCCGGCACCGCCGGTGTCCTCCGGTGCCGCGTCGTGGTCGCCGGACGTGCTCACCGCGGCGAGCGCGGCGGCCGTGCGGTACTCGAAGATGTCGCGTACGGCCAGGGTCAGCCCCGCGCGGCGGGCCTTGCCGACCAGTTGGATCGACAGGATGCTGTCGCCACCGAGTTCGAAGAACCCGTCGTCCACGCCGACCTCGGGGAGACCGAGCACCTCGGCGAAGAGCCCGCACAGGACTTCTTCGCGCTGGTTGCGCGGCCGGGTCGTGCCCGCCGTGACGCGCTGTTCAGGAGCGGGCAGCGCCTTGCGGTCCAGCTTGCCGTTGGTGGTCAGCGGCAGCTCGGCGAGCGGGACCACGGCCGACGGCACCATGTAGTCGGGCAGGCTCTCCCCGAGGTGCTTGCGGACCGCCGCCAGGTCGGCCGACGCCGGCTCCTCCGGCACCACGTAGGCCACCAGGCGCCGGTGCCCCGGCTGGTCCTCGCGGACGAGCACGGCGCTCTGGACGACGCCCGGGGTGCGGGCCAGGGCGGATTCGATCTCGCCGAGTTCGATGCGGAAGCCGCGCACCTTCACCTGTTCGTCGGCGCGGCCGACGTAGGACAGGGTGCCGTCGGCGCGGCGGCGTCCGACGTCGCCGGTCCGGTACATCCGCGCGCCGTGCCCGTGGAACGGGCAGGCCACGAACCGCTCGGCGGTGAGCCCGGCGCGCTGGAGGTAGCCGCGGGCCAGGCCTGGGCCCGCCACGTACAGCTCGCCCCGCACGCCGGCGGGCACCGGTTGCAGGTGCTCGTCGAGCAGGTAGACCCGCAGGTCCGGCAGGCCCAGGCCGATCAGGCTGCGGGACTGCGTCGCGGCGGTCTCCCGGTCCAGGGCGAGGAAGCTGACGTGCACGGTCGTCTCGGTGATGCCGTACATGTTGACGAGCCGCGGCGCGTCGTCCGCGTGGCGTGCGTACCAGTCGTCGAGACGGTTCAGGTCGAGCGCCTCGCCGCCGAAGACGACGTACCGCAGGGCCAGGGAGCGGCCCACGTCCGGGGCTTCCCGGTCGGCCTGCATGAGCTGGTAGAAGGCGGACGGGGTCTGGTTGAGGACCGTCACCTTCTCCCGGGCCAGCAGTTCCAGGAAGTCGGCGGGCGAACGGCTCACCTCGTGGCTGACGACGACCAGCTTCCCGCCGTGCAGCAGCGGCCCCCACAGCTCCCACACCGAGAAGTCGAAGGCGAAGGAGTGGAACAGGGTCCAGACGTCGTCGTGGCCGAAGCCGAACTGCGGCTCGGTGGTGGTGAAGAGCCGGTCGACGTTGTCGTGGGTGACCACGACGCCCTTGGGCCGGCCGGTGGACCCGGAGGTGTAGATGACGTACGCGGGGTGCTCGGGGCGCAGGGCGCATGTCCGCTCGGCGTCGGTGAGGTCGCCGTCGTCCGCCGGGCCGGCGGTGTCGCCGGCCTCGTCCACGAGGAGCAGCGGGACGCCGTGCGCGGGCAGCCGCTCCGCCTGTTCCGCGGAGCTGAGCACGACCGCAGGAGACGCGTCGTCGAGCATGAACGTGATGCGCTCGGCCGGGTAGTCCGCGTCGATGGGGACGTACGCGCCGCCGGCCTTGAGCACGCCGAGGATGGCGACGACCGTCTCCGCGGAGCGGGGCAGCGCGATCGCGGCGAACTGCTCGGGGCCGAAGCCGCGGGCGCGCAGGCGCCGCGCGAGCCGGTTGGCCCGGGTGTTGAGTTCGGCGTAGCTGTACGCGGTGTCCTCGAAGACGACCGCGGTGGCGTCCGGTGTGCGCGCCGCCTGCTGTTCGAAGCGGTCCGGCAGGCACCGCGGGGTCCGCGCCCCGTCGGTCCCGTTCCAGCCGACGAGCAGGCGCTCGCGCTCCGCTGGGTCGAGGACGTCCAGCTCGCCGAGCCTGCGGGTGGGGTCGGCCGCCACGGCTTCGAGGACCCGCAGCAGCCGCTCCACCATGGACCGGACGGTCCCGGCGTCGAACAGGTCGGTGCTGTACTCGATCATTCCGCCGATGCCGGCGGCGTCCGTGCCGGTACGCCGCAGCTCGGTGAAGCCGAAGAGCAGGTCGAACTTGGCGGAGCCGGTGTGCACCTCCTCCCGGCGCAGCGTGAGCCCCGTGTTCGGTACGGAGCCGCTCGCCCGGTGGTCGGCGGTGTTGTTGTAGTTGAGCATCACCTGGAAGAGCGGGTGCCGGGCGAGCGAGCGTTCCGGGGCGAGCGCGTCCACGAGCCGCTCGAAGGGCACGTCCTGGTGCTCGTACGCGGCCAGGTCGGTCCGCCGGACCCGTTCCACCAGTTCGCGGAACGTGGGGTTGCCCGAGATGTCGGTGCGCAGCACCAGCGTGTTGACGAAGATGCCGACGATGCTTTCGAGCGCGTCGTCCGTGCGTCCGGCGATGGTGCTGCCCAGCGGGATGTCGGTGCCGGCCCCCAGCTTGCCCAGCAGGGTGGCCACCGCGGCCTGGACGACCATGAAGGGGCTGACCCCGGCGTCGCGGGCCAGGGCGAGCAGCCGCCGGTGCAGGGCGGCGGAGACCTCGAAGGTCACGAGGTTTCCCCGGCCGTCGGAGACCGCGGGGCGCGGCCGGTCGAGCGGCAGGTCGAGTTCGTCCGGGAGGTCCGCCAGGGTGTCCTTCCAGTGGGCGAGCTGGCGGGAGAGTTCGCTGCCGGGGTCGTCCTCGGAGCCGAGGGCGTCCCGCTGCCAGAGGCTGTAGTCGCCGTACTGGACCGGCAGCGGCTCCCAGCCGGGCGCGTCGCCCGCGGCGCGGGCCGCGTACGCCGCGACGAGGTCGTCCGTCAGCAGGGGCATCGACCAGGCGTCGCCGGCGATGTGGTGGACGAGCAGGAGCAGTACGTGCTCGTCGCCGACCCGGAAGAGCTCGATGTGCAGGGGCGGGTCGGTGGCCAGGTTGAACCGGTGGCGGGCGGCCTCGCCGAGCCGGGCGGCGAGTTCGTCCTCCGGCACGGGCACCGCGGTGACGGCCGGCCACTCGGCGGCGTCCAGGACGACCTGGAAGGGACCGTCGGCGTCGTCGCCGATCACGGTGCGCACGCTCTCGTGCCGCGCGACGACGTCGCCGAGGGCCGAGCGCAGGGCGTCCAGGTCGAGCGGCCCGGTGAGCCGCAGGGCCAGCGGGAGGTTGTACGCGGCGCTGGGCCCGTGCAGGCGGTCGATGAACCACAGGCGCCGCTGCGCGAACGACAGCGGCACCCGCCGCGGCCTGGGTACGGCGGCCGTGACGCGCGGCCTGGCGGCCCGGCCGGCGTGCGAGGCCAGCGCCGCGGCGAAGCCGGCGACGGTCGGCGTCTCGAACAGCTGGCGTACCGGGATCTCCACGTCGAGGGCGGAGCGGACGCGGCTGACCAGACGGGTGGCCAGCAGCGAGTGCCCGCCCAGCTCGAAGAACCCGTCGTCGATGCCGATGTCGTCGAGCCCGAGGACGTCGGCGAAGAGCGTGCACAGGAGCCCTTCGCGTTCGTCGCGCGGGAGCCGGCGGGCCCGCGGCGCCTCGGGGCCGGGCGCGGGCAGCGCACCGCGGTCCACCTTGCCGTTCGGGGTGTACGGCAGTTCGTCGAGCCGGACGAAGGCGGACGGCACCATGTAGTCCGGCAGCCGGGCCGCCAGGTGCTCGCGGACGGCGGCCTGGGCCGGCTGCCCGACGAGGTAGGCGACGATCCGCTTGTCGCCGGGCCGGTCCTCCCGTACGGCGACGGCGCAGCGCTCCACGTCCGGGTGGGCGAGCAGCGCCGACTCGATCTCGCCGATCTCGATCCGGAAGCCGCGCACCTTGACCTGCTGGTCGGTGCGCCCGATGTAGGACAGGGCGCCGTCCGGAGTCCACCGGACGAGGTCGCCGGTGCGGTACATGCGGGTGCCGGGCGGCCCGTGCGGGCAGGCCACGAAGCGTTCGGCGGTCAGGTCGTGGCGGCCGAGGTAGCCGCGCGCGAGTCCGTCACCCGCGATGTACAGGTCGCCCGGCACGCCGGGCGGCACCGGGTTCAGCCGCTCGTCGAGCACGTACACCTGGGTGTTGCCGATGGGTCCGCCGATCAGCACGGGCGCGTCGGCGGCGAGTTCGGCGGCGGTCGACCAGATGGTCGTCTCGGTCGGGCCGTACAGGTTCGTCACGGACCGCGCCCCGGCGACCAGCCGCCGGGCGGCCTCGCCCGGCAGGGCCTCGCCGCCGACGAGCACCCGGACGCCGGACAGGTCGGGCCGTTCGTCGAGGACCGCCTGCCACAGGCTCGGGGTCGCCTGCATGTGCGTGGCACCGGAGGACCGCAGGAGGCCGGCCAGCGCGGCCGCGTCGCGTACGTCGTCGGGTGCCGCGAGCACCACGGCGGCCCCGCGCAGCAGGGGGAGGAACAGTTCGAGACCGGCGATGTCGAAGCCGACCGTGGTCACCGCGAGCAGCCGGTCCCCCGGACCGAGCGGGAAGCGTTCCTCCATGGTGGCGAGGAAGTTCGCCAGCGCGCTGTCGGGTACGGCCACGCCCTTGGGGCGGCCGGTCGAGCCGGAGGTGAAGATGGTGTAGGCGACCCGCTCCGGCCACCGGCGGGCCGGCAGGGCCCCGGCAGGGGCCTCGCCGGCGTCCGCTTCGGGCGTCGTCCACGGGCAGCCGGCGGGCAGGCGCGCGGCCAGGCCGTCCGTGGTGACCGCCAGGACGGGACCGGCGTCCTCGAAGACCATGCCGATCCGGTCGGCCGGGTACTCCGGGTCGACGGGCAGGTAGCCCGCGCCGGTCTTCAGTACGGCGAGCATGGCGACGACCAGTTCGGCCGAGCGCGGCAGCAGAAGGGCGACGAGCCGTTCGGGTGCCGCGCCGCGGGCGTGCAGCCGCCGGGCCAACCGGTCGGCGGCGGCATCGAGTTCGGCGTAGCTGAGACCGGTGTCCCGGAACGTGACGGCGGTGGCGTCCGGCGTCCGCGCGGCCTGCGCCTCGAACCGGTCGATCACCGAGCCGGCCGGTACCGTCAGCGCGGTGTCGTTCCAGCCGGCCAGCACGCGCCGGCGCTCGTCCGCGCCCAGGACGTCGTACCGGTCGATGGAACGGTCCGGGTCGTCGGCGATCTCCGTGAGCAGCCGGGACAGCCACCGCGCCAGGGACTCGGCGGTCGAGCGGTCGAACAGGTCGGCGCTGAACTCCACGCCGCCCCGCAGCCCGGCGGGCCCGCCGTCGGCGCCCACCCGCTCGGTGAAGCCGAAGAGCAGGTCGAACTTGGCGATCCCGGTGCCGACGCGCGGCGTGGTCACCCGGAGGCCGTCGAGTGCCGAGGCGGCCGCGGTGATCTCCTGCGTGTCGTTGTTGTCGAACGACAGCATCACCTGGAAGAGCGGGTGCCGGGCGAGCGAACGCGCCGGGTTGAGCACCTCCACCAGCCGCTCGAACGGCACGTCCTGGTTGCCGAAGGCGGCCAGGTCCGCCTGGCGCACCCGGTCCACGAGGTCGCGGAACACGGGGGTGCCCGAGGTGTCGGTGCGCAGCACCAGCGTGTTGACGAAGAGGCCGACGACGTCGTCCACGGCGTCGTCGCCGCGCCCGGCCACCGGGGTGCCGAGGGGGATGTCGCTGCCCGCACCCAGCTTGGACAGCAGGGTGGCCACGGCCGCCTGCACCACCATGAACACGCTCGCGCCGCACGCGCCGGCCACGGCCCGCAGCTTCGCGTGGGTGTCGGCGGGCAGCTCGAACGGCACGGTGCCGCCCCGGTAGGACGCCTCGGACGGCCGCGGCCTGTCCACGGGGAGCGGCAGCTCCTCCGGCAGGCCGTCCAGGGCCGACTTCCAGAAGGCGAGCTGCTGCGATATCTCGCTGCCGGGGTCGTCCTCGGAGCCGAGGACCTCCCGCTGCCAGAGGCTGTAGTCCGCGTACTGCACGGGCAGCGGCTCCCACTCGGGGGCACGTCCCGCGGTGCGCGCGACGTACGCGGTGACCAGGTCGCGCATCATGCGCGGCATGGACCAGCCGTCGCCGGCGATGTGGTGGACGAGGACGAGCAGGGCGTGCTCGTCGGGGGCCGACCGGAACAGGGTGACGCGCAGCGGCGGTTCCCCCGCGAGGTCGAAGCCGTGCCGTACGGCCCGGTCCAGTTCCGCGTCGAGCGCGGCCCCGTCGACGGGCACCACCGCGAGCCGGGGCGCGCTCTCCGCGAGCAGCACCTGGCGGGGGCCTTCGGCGTCCTCGGTGAAGACCGTACGCAGGATCTCGTGGCGGGCCACCACGTCGGCGAGGGCCGCCTCCAGCGCCGGCACGTCGAGCGTGCCGGACAGCCGCAGCGCGACGGGGATGTTGTAGGTCGGGCTGGGCCCGGAGAAGCGGTCGAGGAACCACAGGCGCTGCTGGGCGTAGGAGAGCGGTACGCGGTCCGGGCGGGGCACCATCGCGGTGACGCCCCTTCTGGCGGGCGCCGCGGCGTCCAGCCGGGCGGCGATCCCGGCCACCGTCGGCGCCTCGAACACCGTACGCACCTCAAGGTCCACGCCGAGCTGGGTCCGTATCCGGTTGACCAGCCGGGCGGCCAGCAGCGAGTGGCCGCCGAGGGCGAAGAAGCCGGCGTCGATGCCCACTTCCTCACCGGCGGGCAGGCCCAGCAGTTCGGCGAAGAGGGCACACAGCTGCCGCTCCCGCGCCGTGCGCGGCGCACGCGCCGCCGGGCCGTCCGTACCGGGCACCGGCAGGGCACGGTGGTCCAGCTTGCCGTTGGGGGTCAGCGGCAGGGCGTCGACGGGCACGAGCACGGCCGGAACCAGGTGGTCCGGCAGCAGCCCGCCGAGGTGGCCGAGCAGCTCGTCGGTGTCCACCGCGCCGGCGGCCGGGACCACGTAGCCGACCAGGCGCCGGTTGCCCGGCTGGTCCCCGCGCACCAGCACGGCGGCCTGCGCGACGCTGTCGTGGCCGGTCAGGGCCGCTTCGATCTCGCCCGGCTCGATGCGGACGCCGCGCACCTTGAACTGCGCGTCGGCGCGGCCGAGGTACTCCAGCTCCCCCGCGCCGTTCCAGCGGGCCACGTCACCGGTGCGGTACAGGCGTCCGCCCGGGGTGAACGGGTCGGCGACGAAACGCTCGGCGGTCAGCCCCGGCCGGTTCAGGTAGCCCCTGGCGAGGCACGCGCCGGCGAGGTACAGCTCGCCCGCCACGCCCGGCGCGACGGGGTTCAGCGCCTCGTCGAGCACATAGGCGCGGGTGTTGGCGATGGGCCGGCCCACCGCGGGGGCCACGGGCCAGTCGGCCGGGTCCTGCGGCAGGGTGGCGGCGGTGACGACGTGGGTCTCCGCCGGCCCGTAGTGGTTGTGCAGCCGCCGCGGCGCGCCGCCGCGGGCGAACAGGTCGCGCATCGCGCCGGTCGGCACCAGGGCCTCGCCGGCCTGCGCCACATCGGTCAGTCCGGCCAGCGCGGTGCCCTGCTCGACGGCGGCCGCGTACAGGGCGTCCAGGACGGTCTGCGGCGCGTACAGCTCGGCGACGCGGGAGTCCTCCAGCCAGGTGGCCAGGGCGTGCGGGTCGCGGCGTACGTGCTCGGGGCAGACCATCAGCGTCTTGCCCGCCAGGAGCGCCGACAGCATCTCCTGTACGGACACGTCGAAGCTGGGCGCGGTGAACTGGGCGACGCGCCGCCCCGCCTCGCCGGGCACGGCCTCGTGATGCCAGGTGAGCAGGTTCAGCAGCGCGCCGCCGGGCATCACGATGCCCTTGGGCCGCCCTGTCGAACCGGAGGTGTAGATCACGTACGCGGGGTGTTCCGGCCGGACCGGCGGAGTGTCCAGGGGGGACGCGTCGAGGGCGGCCCAGGCCGGGTCCGCGCCGTCGGCCACCACACAGCGGTGCCCGCCGGGAAGCCGCTCGGCCAGTTCGCCGCTGGTCAGCACGAGCGCCGGCGCGGCGTCCTCCAGCATGAAGCGGATGCGCTCGTCCGGGTACTCGGGGTCGACCGGCAGGTAGGCGGCGCCCGCCTTGAGGACGGCGAGCAGCGCGACGGCCTGGGTGGCCGAGCGCGGCAGCGCGACGGCGACGAAGCTCTCGGGTCCGGCGCCGAGGCCGGTGAGGTGGCGGGCCAGCCGGTTGGACTCCGCGTCGAGTTCGGCGTAGGTGAGGCCGGCCCCGTCGTACTCCACGGCCGTGACGCCGGGCGTACGCGCCGCCTGCGCGCCGAAGAGCGCGGGAACCGACGTGCCCGGCAGGTCGCGGACGGTGCCGTGCCACTCGTCGAGTACCCGCCGCCGTTCGTCCGCTCCGAGGACGTCGATACGGCTGAGCGGCGTGCCGGGATCGGCCACGACGGCGTCGAGGACGCGGATCAGCCGGTCGGCGACGAGCTGAACGGTCCGGCGGTCGAACAGGTCGGTGGCGAACTCCACCGTGAGGTTGAGCCCGGAGGGCCGGCCTTCGCCGTCCACCCGCTCGTAGAAGCCGAAGAGCAGGTCGAACTTGGAGATGCCCAGGGCAGAGTTCTCCCCCCGGACGGTGAGTCCGGGCAGCCGGCCGACGGCGTCGAGAGCGGCGCGGTCGTCGATGTTGTTGAAGGAGAGCATCACCTGGAACAGCGGGTGCCGGGCCAGGGAACGCGTCGGGTTGAGAACCTCCACCAGCCGCTCGAACGGCACGTCCTGGTGCGCGTACGCGGCGAGCGCGCCTTCACGCACCCGGCCCACGGTCTCCCGGAACGTCGGGTCGCCCGATACGTCCGTCCGCAACACCAGCGTGTTCACGAAGAACCCGACCAGCTCCTCGACGGCGTCGTCCGTACGGCCCGCCACCGGCGTACCGAGCGGCACATCCGTACCCGCACCCAGCTTCGACAGCAGCACCGCCACCGCCGCCTGCACCACCATGAACACGCTCGCCCGGCACTCCCTGGCGAGCCCGGCGAGGGGCTCGTGCACCGACGCCGGGATCTCCACGGTGATCTGGTCACCACGGTGGGTCGGGGTCGCCGGCCTCGGCCGGTCCCAGGGAAGGGACAGCTCGTCCGGTACGTCCGCCAACGCCTCGCGCCAGAAGTCGAGTTGCGCGGCGATCGCACTGCCGGCGTCGTCCTCCGACCCCAGCACGTCCCGCTGCCACAGGCTGTAGTCCGCGTACTGCACCGGCAGCGGCGCCCAGTCCGGAGCCGTGCCGCCGCTGCGCGCGAGGTACGCGACGCTCAGGTCACGCGCGATGATCGGGAGCGACCACCCGTCACCGGCGATGTGGTGCACGAGCAGAAGCAGCACATGGCTGTCCTCGGCCAGCTCGAACACCGTCACGTGCAGGGGAATGTCCGTGGCCAGGTCGAATACATGGCTGACGGCCTCGTCCAGCTCGGCGGGCAGCCGGTCCTCGGTGGTCCGGACCGTCCGCGGAGACACGCTGACACCGGCCGGGTCCAGCACGATCTGGTGGGGTCCCTGATCGTCCTCCGCGAAGACCGTACGCAGGCTCTCGTGCCGCGCCACCACGTCATTCAACGCACCAGCCAACGCCTCAAGGTCCAACTCACC
>NZ_JBIRJY010000014.1:0-157559 GCF_044329785.1 Streptomyces sp. NPDC017529 | reverse complement strand
GCCCTGCGGCGTCCGGTCCCCTCGGATCTTGAAGTCCATCGCACCCCTTGAGCTGGGGTGTTGCGACGACTCCTAGAACCCAAGGTGTGTGGCCGGCCCTTCGTCGTTCGTACCGCCCGGCGTCAGCCCCGGTGCCGCGTGGTGCGGGGCTGCTCGGCGGCCATCGCCTGCGGCGTGACGTCCTTGGCGAGGTCGGTGGCCACCCCGTCCAGGACGCCGTTGTCGAGCGTCGCGCGCTCGCGCCGCGCCTTCGACTCCTCCTCGGCCTTCTCCTTGGCCTCCATCTCCGCGAAGACGTCGATCGGCGCCGGCGCCTTGGCCAGGAACAGCCAGGTCAGCCAGACCGCCAGCAGGAACGGCGGGATCTTCAGCGCGATCAGCACCCAGCCCAGGTGCGTGGTGTCCGCCCACCAGTACAGCGGGAAGAGGATCGCGCACTTGGCGAGCAGGATGGCGCCCCAGGCGTAGCTGGCCTTGGCGTACGCCTTCTTGCGGCCCGGGTTGCGGGTGCGCCAGGACAGGTTCTCCTTGAACACCGGCCCGAGGATCAGGCCGATCAGCGGGGCGCCGGCCAGCGTGGTGACGATGTAGGCGACGCCCAGGCCCAGCGTGTAGAGCATGCCGGGCAGGTAGAAGTCCTTGGCGTTGCCGGTCATCATCGCGAAGACCACGCCGAAGGCCACCCCGAAGACGCCGCTGAAGGCGTGCTTGACGGTGTCCTTGCGCACCAGGCGCGCGACGCCCAGCACCAGCGAGACCACCAGGGCGGCGATCGCGGAGACGTGCAGGTCCTTGTTGACCGTGTAGATCGTGACGAACAGCAGGCCGGGCAGCACGGTCTCCACCATGCCGCGCACGCCGCCGAAGGCCTCGAACAGGGCGGCTTCGGTGACGGCTCTGCCGTCCGGTGCTGCGTCCTGCTCCTGGACCGGCTCGCCGGCCGGTCCGGTGGGTCGGGTCGGTCGGTCGTCAGACGTCACCGGCTACTCCTGTCCGAGTGGTCGGAGTTCGTATTTCGGATTGAACAGCACCCGGCGTCCGTGACTCAGCGAGACCCGGCCCGAGGCGATGAGCTTGCGTCCCGGCTCTATGCCGACGATGGAACGGCGGCCGAGCCACACCACGTCCAGCGCGGCGGAGCCGTCGAACAGCTCCGCCTCCAGCGCGGGCACACCGGCGCGCGGCCGCAGCGTCACGTGGCGCAGGGTACCGGTGACCTTGACTATCTGCCGGTCGTCGCAGTCGCATATACGGGTGCAGCCCGTGTCGTGCGCGTCCTGCTGCAGCTCGGCGGACTCCAGCTCCTCCTCGGAGGAGGACAGCCTGTCGAGCATCCGGCGGAAACGGCCTGCCGGCTTCTCGGATCGGGTCCCAGCACTCATGAACCCAGCGTACCGGTGCCCGGCACCCCGGATCACTGCGCCGGACGGCGCCGGACGGCCCGGCTGCCCGGCCCGCGCCCTACTGCTCGAAGCGGTAGCCCATGCCCGGCTCGGTGACGAAGTGCCGGGGGTGCGAGGGGTCGCTCTCCAGCTTCCGGCGCAGCTGCGCCATGTAGACCCGCAGGTAGTTGGTCTCGGTGCCGTACGAGGGCCCCCAGACCTCCTGGAGGAGCTGCTTCTGACTGACGAGACGTCCCGTATTGCGGACGAGGACTTCCAGCAGATGCCACTCGGTCGGCGTAAGGCGCACGTCCCGGCCCTCGCGGTTGACCTTCTTCGCGGCCAGGTCGACGGTGAAGCCGTCGGTCTCCACGATCACCGCGTCCTCGGCGGGCCCGGTCGGCTCGGCCCTGCGCACCGCGGCCCGCAGCCGGGCCAGCAGCTCGTCCATCCCGAAGGGCTTGGTGACGTAGTCGTCAGCGCCCGCGTCCAGCGCCTCGACCTTCTCGTCCGAGGTCTGCCGGGCGGAGAGCACCAGGATCGGCACCCGGGTCCAGCCGCGCAGTCCCTTGATCACCTCCACGCCGTCCATGTCGGGCAGGCCGAGGTCCAGGACGATGACGTCGGGGTGGCGGGCGGCGGCCAGCTTCAGGGCGGTGGCCCCGTCGGGGGCGGCGTCCACCTCGTACTTGCGCGCCTTCAGGTTGATCACGAGGGCACGTACGATCTGCGGCTCGTCGTCGACCACAAGCACCCGGTTCACTGTCGTTCTCCTCGTGGTGGGGAAACCCGCCGGGCCCTGCCCGCGGGGTGTCGGCTGGATGGCGGCTCGGGGAGTCCACGGCGGCCCGCGGTCACGTCGTCGCCTGGGCCGGCAGGTCGGGCCGCACCGGCGGCCGGCCTGGCGCGGCCCGCAGGGTGAGGACCATGGTCATGCCGCCGCCGGGGGTGTCCTCGGCGGCGAGGGTGCCGCCCATCGACTCGGCGAAGCCGCGGGCGACGGCGAGGCCCAGGCCCACGCCCGCGCCGCGCGGGGCGTCCCCGTACCGCTGGAAGGGCTCGAAGATGCGGTCCTTGGAGCTGTCGGGCACGCCGGGGCCGCGGTCGGCGATGCGCAGTTCGACGCGGTCGCCGAGGGCGCTGGCGGAGACCAGCACGCGTTCGCCCTCCGGGCTGTACTTGACGCCGTTCTCGACCAGGTTGGCCACGGAGCGCTCCAGCAGGCCGGGGTCGACGGCGACGATCGGCAGTTCCTCGGGGATGTCGAGGGTGACGCTGCCCTCGGGGACGCCGCCGAGCGCCATCGGCACCACCTCGTCCAGGTCGATCTCGCGGATCAGCGGGGTGACCGTACCCGTCTGGAGGCGGGACATGTCCAGCAGGTTGCCCACCAGGTGGTCCAGCCGGTCGGCGCCCGCCTCGATGCCCTCCAGCAGTTCCGCCTCGTCCTCCTCGGACCAGGCGACGTCGTCGGAGCGCAGCGAGGTCACCGACGCCTTGATGCTCGCGAGCGGCGTGCGCAGGTCGTGGCTGACGGCGGCCAGCAGCGCCGTCCGGATGCGGTTGCCCTCGGCCAGCTCGCGGGCCCGTTCCGCCTCGCCGACCAGCCGCTGCCGGTCCAGTACGACGGCGGCCTGCGCGGCGAAGGCGGCCAGCACGCGGCGGTCCTCGGCGGGCAGCACCCGGCCGGTCAGCGCCAGCGCCATGTGGTCGCCGACCGGCATGTCCACGTCGGCATCCTCGGGCCGCAGCAGGGGCTCGGCCTCCGGCCCCTCGCCGGTGCCGCCGACCCGGCCCGCGCAGGTCCACGGTTCGACGTCGCCGGCGCGCTCCAGCAGCGCGACCGAGTCCATGCCGAACGTCTCCCGTACCCGTTCCAGCAGCGCGTCCAGCGTCGTCTCGCCGCGCAGCACGCTGCCCGCCAGGAAGGAGAGGATCTCCGACTCGGCGCGCAGCCGCGCCGCCTGGTGGGTGCGGCGGGCGGCCAGGTCGACGACGGAGGCGACCGAGACGGCGACCGCGAAGAAGATCAGGATCGCGACGATGTTCTTGGGGTCGGCGATGGTGACCGAGTGGGTGGGCGGGGTGAAGTAGAAGTTCAGGAGCACCGAGCCGACGGCGGCCGCGGCGAGCGCCGGCAGCAGCCCGCCGATCAGCGCGGCGGCGACGGTCAGGAACAGGAAGAGCAGGACGTCGTTGGCCAGCCCCGGGCCGTTGTCGATGGCGGTGAGCAGCAGCGACAGCAGGGCGGGCGCGACGACGCCGAGCAGCCAGCCGGCGATGATCCGGGCCCGGCCGAGGCGGGCGCCGCGCGCCACGGGCAAACCGCGGCCCTTGGCGACCTCGTCGTGCGTGACGATGTGGACGTCCAGGTCGGGTCCCGAGTCGCGGGCGACGGTGGCGCCGACGCCCGGCCCGAAGACGTACTGCCACGTCTTGCGGCGGCTGGAACCCAGCACGATCTGCGTGGCGTTGACCCCGCGCGCGAACTCCAGCAGCGCGCTCGGTATGTCGTCGCCTATGACGTGGTGGAACGTCCCGCCGAGGTCCTCCACGAGCGTGCGCTGTACGGCGAGTTCCTTGGGCGAGGCCGAGGTCAGCCCGTCGCTGCGCGCGATGTAGACGGCGAGCACCTCGCTGCCCGAGCCCTTGGCCGCCATCCGGGACGCGCGGCGGATGAGCGTACGCCCCTCGGGGCCGCCGGTGAGGCCGACGACGATACGCTCGCGTCCCGCCCAGATCGTCGAGACGCTGTGCTCGGTGCGGTACTGCTGGAGGTATTCGTCGACGCGGTCGGCGACCCACAGCAGGGCCAGCTCGCGCAGCGCGGTCAGGTTGCCCGGCCGGAAGTAGTTGGACAGGGCGGCGTCCACCTTGTCGGGCTTGTAGATGTTGCCGTGCGCCATGCGCCGCCGGATGGCCTGTGGCGACATGTCGACCAGTTCGATCTGGTCGGCACGGCGGACGATCTCGTCGGGCACGGTCTCGCGCTGCCGTACGCCCGTTATCGACTCGACGACGTCGCCCAGCGATTCGAGGTGCTGGATGTTGACCGTCGAGACCACGTCGATACCGGCCTCCAGCAGCTCCTCCACGTCCTGCCAGCGCTTGGTGTTGCGGGAGCCGGGCACGTTCGTGTGCGCGAGTTCGTCGACGAGCGCGACGGCGGGGCGGCGTTCCAGCACCGCGTCCACGTCCATCTCGGTGAACACCGAGCCGCGGTACTCCAGCTCCGCGCGCTGGATCTGCTCCAGGCCGTGCAGCATGACCTCGGTACGGGGCCGGTCGTGGTGCTCGACGAACGCCACCACGGCGTCCGTGCCGCGCTCCACCCGCCGGTGCGCCTCGGACAGCATCGAGTACGTCTTGCCGACGCCCGGTGCAGCGCCGAGATAGATCCGTAGCTTGCCGCGTGCCATGGCCCCATTGTCTTACGTGAAGGCCGCCCCCACCGGGCTGAACCTGATGCGACCCTACCGACCGCACACCAGCACAAAAGCCGCAGGTAGCGGCTTCGGCCCAGGTCTTGACGCGACTCTGATACGGGGCGCAACCCCACCGCGCCCCGGGTTTCCCCGGCCCTCGCCGGCCGGGGCGGAATGCGTTCGACCTCCCGTCGCGGCACGACGACGATGGCAGCCATGACCGACGTACACATCCGCATGGCGCACACCGCCGACCTGGACGCCGCCACCCGCGCCACCGCACGGGCGCTCCTGTACGACGTCTTCGAGGACGGCATGACCGAGGAGGACTGGGACCACGCCCTCGGCGGCGTGCACGCGCTGGTCTGGGAGGGCGACGAGCTGATCGGCCACGCCTCGGTCGTACAGCGGCAGCTGCTGCACGCCGGCCGGGCCCTGCGGTGCGGCTACGTGGAAGGCGTCGGCGTCCGTGCCGACCGGCGCGGCAGGGGCCACGGCGCGGCCGCGATGACGGCCTTGGAAAGGGTGATCCGCGGCGCCTACGACCTGGGCGCCCTGTGCGCCTCCGACGGCGCCGCGGCCTTCTACGCCGCCCGCGGCTGGCGCCTGTGGCAGGGCCCGTCCGCCGTCCTCGCCCCTTCCGGTCTCCACCCCACCAAGGAGGAGGACGGCGCCATTTACGTCCTCCCGGGCGCCGTGCCCCTGGATCTCACGGGGCAGCTGGCGTGCGACTGGAGGAGCGGGGACGTGTGGTGACGGCCGCACGCTCGTGAGGCCGCGGAAACGACGAGCGGCCCGCCCGTGGTGCACGGGCGGGCCGGTTGCCGGGAACGCGGGCCGGCGGGTTCCACCGGCACCTGTCTACTTGAGCAGCTCCTTGAGCCCCATGTTCAGCTTCAGGACGTTGACCCGGGGCTCCCCCATGAAGCCCAGGATCCGGCCCTCGGTGGTGTCTTCCACCAGCTGTTCGACCTTGGCGGGGTCCAGGCGGTTCTCCTTGGCCACCCGGTTGGCCTGGAGCTTCGCGTACTCCGGGGAGATGTCCGGGTCGAGGCCCGAGCCGGAGGAGGTGACGGCGTCCGCCGGGACCCGCGACTGGGGGACGCCGTAGGTCTCGGAGACCCACTTCTTGCGTTCCTTGACCGCGGCGATCAGGTCGGTGTTGGTGGCGCCCTGGTTGGTGGCGCCGGAGACCTGGAGGTCGTACTGGGTGTTGACGCCGTTGGTCTGGTTGCTGCCCAGGCCCGCGGACGGGCGCGGCTGGAAGTACCGCAGGTCGGGGACCGGGGTGCCGTCCTTGTCCTGGCCCTTGTCGTAGCGCTGGCCGAGGAGTTCGGAGCCGACGGTCCTGCCGTCCTGCCGTACCTCGGAGCCGTTGGCCTTGCCGTGGAAGGCGGCCTGGGCGACGCCGGTGACCACCAGTGGGTAGATCACGCCGCAGACCACGGTCAGGACGAGCAGGGCGCGCAGCCCGGCGCCGAGGAGCCGGCCGCTGGTGCGTACCGCGTTGTTCATGTCAGTCACCCGATCCCGGGGATCGCAGAGATGAGCAGGTCGATGAGTTTGATGCCGATGAAGGGGGCGATCAGGCCGCCGAGTCCGTAGATGCCGAGGTTGCGGCGGAGCATCCGGTCCGCGCTCACCGGGCGGTAGCGCACGCCCTTCAGGGCCAGCGGTACGAGCGCGACGATGATCAGCGCGTTGAAGACGATCGCGGACAGGATCGCGGTCTGCGAGCTGTGCAGCCGCATGATGTTGAGCGTGTCCAGGCCCGGGTAGGCCACCGCGAACATCGCCGGGATGATCGCGAAGTACTTCGCGACGTCGTTGGCGATCGAGAACGTGGTCAGCGCGCCCCGGGTGATCAGCAACTGCTTGCCGATCTCGACGATCTCGATGAGCTTGGTGGGGTTGGAGTCCAGGTCCACCATGTTCCCGGCCTCCTTGGCGGCCGAGGTGCCGGTGTTCATGGCGACGCCCACGTCCGCCTGGGCGAGGGCCGGCGCGTCGTTGGTGCCGTCGCCGGTCATGGCGACCAGCTTGCCGCCCGCCTGCTCGCGCTTGATGAGCGCCATCTTGTCCTCGGGCGTGGCCTCCGCGAGGAAGTCGTCCACGCCCGCCTCGTCGGCGATGGCCTTGGCCGTCAGCGGGTTGTCGCCCGTGATCATGACGGTCTTGATGCCCATCTTGCGCAGCTCGACGAAACGTTCGCGCATGCCGTCCTTGACGACGTCCTTGAGGTGGATGACGCCGAGGACCCGGGCGCCCCGCTCGTCCTCCAGGGCGACCAGCAGCGGCGTACCGCCGGCCTCGGAGATGCCGTTGGCCAGCAGGTCGGCGTCGTCGGGGACGGTGCCGCCCTGCTCCTCGACCCAGGCGATCACCGAACCGGACGCGCCCTTGCGCACCTTGCGCACGGCGCCGTCCTCGGTCACGTCCACGCCCGACATGCGGGTCTGGGCGGTGAAGGGCACCCACTCGGCGTCGGTCAGTTCGCCCTGGTGGCGCTCGCGCAGGCCGTACTTCTCCTTGGCCAGGACGACGATCGAGCGGCCCTCGGGCGTCTCGTCGGCGAGCGAGGACAGCTGGGCGGCGTCCGCGACCTCGGCCTCGGTCACGCCCTTGACCGGGACGAACTCGGCGGCCTGCCGGTTGCCGAGGGTGATGGTGCCGGTCTTGTCGAGCAGCAGGGTGGAGACGTCGCCGGCGGCCTCGACCGCGCGCCCCGACATGGCCAGCACGTTGCGCTGCACCAGGCGGTCCATGCCCGCGATGCCGATGGCCGACAGCAGCGCGCCGATCGTCGTCGGGATCAGGCAGACCAGCAGGGCCAGCAGTACGATCATGGGCTGCTCGGCGCCCGCGTAGATCGCGAACGGCTGGAGGGTCACCACGGCCAGCAGGAAGACGATGGTGAGCGAGGCGAGCAGGATGTTCAGCGCGATCTCGTTCGGCGTCTTCTGCCGGGCGGCACCCTCGACGAGGTTGATCATCCGGTCGATGAAGGTCTCGCCGGGCTTCGTCGTGATCTTGATGACGATCCGGTCGGACAGCACCTTCGTACCGCCGGTGACCGCCGACCGGTCACCGCCGGACTCGCGGATGACCGGCGCCGACTCGCCCGTGATGGCGGACTCGTCGACCGACGCGACGCCCTCGACGACGTCGCCGTCACCCGGGATGATGTCGCCCGCCTCGCAGACGACGAGGTCGCCGATGCGCAGCTCCGTGCCGGGCACCTGCTCCTCGGCCGAGCCGTTCAGCCGCCGCGCCACCGTGTCGGTCTTGGCCTTGCGCAGCGTGTCCGCCTGCGCCTTGCCGCGCCCCTCGGCCACCGCCTCCGCCAGGTTGGCGAAGATCACGGTGAGCCAGAGCCAGACGGCGATGGCCCAGCCGAACCAGTCCGAAGGCGACGCGACGGCGAAGCAGGTGGTCAGAACCGAACCCACCTCGACCACGAACATCACCGGGGACTTGATCATCACCCGGGGGTCCAGCTTGCGCACCGCGTCCGGCAGCGACCTGACCAGCTGCGCCGGGTCGAAGAGCCCCCCGCCGACGCGGCCGTCGCCGTCCGGCTTGTGCCCGCTGGGAACGTCCTGGTGCGGCGCGCGGGTCGGTGTTGCGGTGGACATGGAGCGGTGCTCCTCTTGCTGTACGTCGTTTACGTCGGTCGTCATGACAGCCCTTCCGCGATCGGGCCGAGGGCCAGCGCCGGGAAGTAGGTCAGACCGGTGATGATCAGAATCGTGCCGACCAGCAGTCCCGCGAAGAGCGGCTTCTCGGTACGGAGCGTGCCCGCCGTCTCCGGGACCGGCTGCTGCTCGGCGAGCGAGCCCGCCAGGGCCAGGACGAACACCATCGGCAGGAAGCGGCCGAGCAGCATCGCCAGCCCGATCGTGGTGTTGTACCAGGGCGTGTTGGCGTTCAGGCCGCCGAAGGCCGAGCCGTTGTTGTTGGCGCCGGAGGTGAACGCGTACAGCACCTCGGAGAAGCCGTGCGAACCGGCGCCCAGCGCCTTGGTGTTGAGCATCGAGCCCAGCGCGTCCGGCATCACCATCGACGCGGCGGTGAAGCCGAGCACGAGGGTCGGGGTGATGAGGATGTAGCAGGCGGCGAGCTTGATCTCGCGGGTGCCGATCTTCTTGCCCAGGTACTCGGGCGTACGGCCCACCATCAGGCCCGCGATGAACACCGCGATCACGGCCATCACGAGCATGCCGTACAGGCCGGAGCCGACACCGCCGGGGGCGACCTCGCCGAGCATCATGCCCAGCAGCTGGATGCCGCCGCCGAAGGCCGTGAAGGAGTCGTGGAAGCCGTCCACGGCACCGGTCGAGGTGAGGGTGGTGGCGACGGAGAAGATCGACGAGCCGCCGATGCCGAAGCGGTTCTCCTTGCCCTCCATCGCGGCGCCCGCCGCCTGGAGCGCCGGACCGCCGTGCGCGAACTCGGTCCACATCATCAGCGCGGTGAAACCGAGCCAGATGACGCCCATCGTGGCCAGGATCGCGTAGCCCTGCCGTACGTTGCCGACGAGGCGGCCGAAGGTACGGGTCAGCGCGAACGGGATGACCAGGATGAGGAAGACCTCGAAGAGGTTGGTGAAGCCGTTGGGGTTCTCGAAGGGGTGGGCCGAGTTGGCGTTGAAGTAACCGCCGCCGTTGGTGCCCAGCTCCTTGATGACCTCCTGCGACGCGACCGCGCCGCCATTGGTCTGCTGGGTGCCGCCCATGAACTGCCCGACCTCGTGGATGCCGGAGAAGTTCTGGATCGCGCCGCACGCGACCAGTACGAGCGCGCCGATGACGGCGATCGGCACCAGCACCCGCACGGTGCCGCGCACCAGGTCCGCCCAGAAGTTGCCCAGGTCGCCGGTACGGGTCCGGGAGAAGCCGCGTACCAGGGCGATCGCGACGGCCATGCCGGTCGCCGCCGAGACGAAGTTCTGCACCGCCAGGCCCGCCGTCTGCACGACGTGGCCCATGGCCTGCTCACCGCTGTAGGACTGCCAGTTGGTGTTCGCGACGAAGGACGCGGCGGTGTTGAACGCCTGGTCCGGGCTGATCGACGCGAAGCCGAGCGACAGCGGCAGGCTGCCCTGCAGGCGCTGGAGCAGGTAGAGGAAGAGCACACCGGCCACGGAGAAGGCGAGGACGCCGCGCAGATAAGCGGGCCAGCGCATCTGCGTGTCCGGGTTGGCGCCGATGCAGCGGTAGATCACCTTCTCGACGCGCAGGTGCTTGCGCGAGCTGTACATGGCGGCCATGTAGTCGCCGAGGGGACGGTATGCCAGGGCGAGCGCCGCGACGAGCGCGGTGAGCTGGAGCACGCCGGCCAGGATGGGGCTCATCGGGACGCTCAGAACCTCTCCGGGAAGACGAGGGCGAGGACCAGGTAGCCGAGCAGGGCGACGGCGACGATCAGGCCGACGACGTTCTCGATGGTCACAGCTTCGTCACCCCCTTGGCGACGAGGGCCACCAGCGCGAAAACCGCGAGCGTGGTGACGACGAAGGCCACGTCGGCCATCGTGTGCTCCTAATGGGATCGGTTGAACGGACCCCTAGAGCAAACCCCCAACCTGACCGTTTCCGACCGCCGTTGACGTCTCCCTTACGGCCATTAGCGCCCCATTGACGATTCCCATACGCTTCGCGCCCTGACCTGCAAAAACACCCATGGGCCGCACCCCTCGAAAGGGAGTACGACCCATGGGCAACGCACAAAACCGGCCGCGGGGGCGCCCTCGCAGGGCGCCGCGCGTCAGCGGATTTCCGTGATTTCCGGGCCCCGTTCCAGGCGTTCCACGCCGCCGCCGAAGCGGGAGGTTTCGGCGGGCTCCTGCTGGACGCCGTCGGGGACCATCTGGGCGTCCTCGGGGAGCTTGAGGACGATGGGGTCGCGGGGGGCCATGGGGGCCTCGCCGCGGACGACCACGGTGTCCTTGAAGATGTGCTCCAGGATGCCGGCGGCCTGGGGCTGGACCGCGCCCTGGCCGGAGATGACGCCGCGCAGGAACCAGCGCGGGCCGTCGACGCCGACGAAGCGCACGACCTGGACGCCGTTGGTGCCGTCCGGGAGCTGTACGGGGACCTGCGCGCGCAGCTCCCAGCCCAGCGGGCCCTCGACCTCGTCGATGACGCCGCCCTGCTGCGTGATGCCGACGCCGATCTCCTCGCGGACCTCGCCCCAGATGCCCTCCTTCTTCGGAGCGGCGAACGCCTGGAGCTGTACGGCGCTGTCCTGGAGCACCACGGTCGCCGCGACGATCGCGTCGCCCGCGACCTCCACGCGCAGTTCCATGCCTTCGACGCCGGGCACGAACATGCCGCCCAGGTCGACGCGCCCCTCGGCGGCGTCGGTGACCTCGGAGAGGTCCCAGGGGCCGTCGGGCCGGGGGGCCGGCGGCAGGTTCACCCGCCGCTCCTCCTCGCCGGGCGCGGCAGCCCCGTCCGCGGAAGTCTCGTCCGCGGCCGGCTCGTCGGCGGCTTCCGCCGCCCGGGCCGGCTCTGCGGGAGCCTCGTTCTTCTTGCGACGTCCGAACACGTCACTGTCCTTCCCGGTCGGCACCGACCGATGCGTATCCATTCCCACCCGTGGAGCCGTCCACCGCCGCATGACCGCCGGTGGAACCGAATCCCCCCTCGGCCCGCGCCGAGCCGGGAAGTTCCGCCACCTCGTGGAAGCGCACCTTCTCGACCTGCTGGACGACCAGTTGGGCAATCCGGTCGAACCTCTCGAACCGCACGTTCTCGCGCGGGTCCAGATTGACCACGATCACCTTGATTTCCCCACGGTACCCGGCATCCACCGTCCCGGGGGCATTCACGAGCGCCACTCCGCAGCGGGCCGCCAGGCCCGAGCGGGGGTGCACGAACGCCGCGTACCCGTCGGGCAGGGCGACGGACACTCCGGTCGGCAGCACCGCCCGCTCCCCCGGGGCGAGTTCCGCCGCCTCGGTGGTCACCAGGTCGGCGCCCGCGTCACCGGGGTGCCCGTAGGCGGGCAGCGGCACCTCGGGGTCCAGTCGCCTGATGAGTACGTCCACCGGATTGCGTACCTGACTCACGGGTTCACCTCAAAAGCACGAGCTCGTCTGATCTGGTCCGGATCGGCCATCGCGGCCCGGATCTCGGCCGGCCTTCCGTTGTCGACGAAGTGGTCGACCTTCACCTCGATGAAGACGGCGTCGGCGCGCACCGCGACCGGGCCCGCCGGCCCGCCGATGCGCCCCACCGCCGTCGAGTAGATCTTCCGGCCGTGGACGGCGGTTATCTCCGCGTCCAGGTGCAGCACCGTGCCGAGCGGTACGGGCCGCAGGAAGTCGGTCTCCAGCCGGCCGGTCACCGCGATCACCCGCAGCAGCCAGTTGAGTGAGCCCAGCGTCTCGTCCAGCGCGGTGGCCAGCACCCCGCCGTGCGCGAGGCCCGGCGCGCCCTGGTGGGCCTCCTTGACGGTGAACTCGGCGGTGACCCGCACGCCGTCGCCGGCTCGGGCCTGCAGCCGGAGCCCGTGGGGCTGCGCCGCGCCGCACCCGAAGCACTGGTCGTAGTGCGCGCCGAGAAGTTCCCCCGGCGCGGGGGCGTCCGGATGCCGCACCGGGGCGACGGCGTCGGCCGGCGGGGTCAGCCGCGTCGGGGCCTTGTCGGTTCCACTCACGAGTGCAGACCCTACCCGCGCGCGTAACCGGCCTGCGCCGCCGTGCCAAGCTGGAGCCATGCAGTCGTACGAAGAACGCCTCACCGCGCCCCGCTCCTGGTGGGTGATCGCCGGGCTGATCGGCATCGCCTGTGCCCTGATGCTGCTCCCGCTGGGGACGCTGCCGATGCTCGGCGGGCTGATCGGCGGTGCGGCGCTGGCCGCGGTGGCGGTCAGCTCGTACGGCTCGGTGCGGATCCGCGTGGTGGGCGACTCGCTGATCGCCGGTGACGCCCGGATCCCGGTGGCGGCGCTGGGCGAGGCGCGGGCGCTGGACGCCGAGGAGGCGCTGGCGTGGCGTACGCACAAGGCCGACACCCGCGCGTTCATGCTGCTGCGCAGCTACGTCCGCACGGCCGTACGGGTGGAGATCACGGACCCGGCGGACCCGACGCCGTACGCGTACCTCTCGACGCGCGAGCCGGAGCGCCTGGTGGCCGCGCTGGCGGCCGTACGGGCCTGAACCGCCTTGCGGGAGCCCGGCGGGGCGGCGGGGGCGCCGACGGGCGGCACAGCGGCCTTCCCGGGGGTGCGGGGCGGGATTCCGGCAGGCCGGTGAGCACTGGCCGGTGAGACCGGGACCGCGAAGCCTCGTCCGGTGAAAGGGGCCGTCAGCGGCTCTTGCGCGCCGGCAGGGCCGTCGTGGCGGCCTCCGGCAGGGCGTCCCACGGCACCTGCTGGGCGCGCAGGTCCTTGCGGATCTTTTCCGCGAGCTTCTTGGTGTCCCGCCGGTTCATGAACGCGCCGACCGCGGCGCCGACCATGAACGGCGTCAGGTTCGGCAGGTTGCGCAGCGTGCGCTTCATGATCTGCTGGCGCAGCTCGCGCTTCATCTGCCCGCCGAGCGCCGCGTTGAGCGTCGTCGGCTTGGTGACGTCGATGCCGCGTTCCTCGGTCCAGGACGTCAGATAGGCCATGGAGCGCGGCTTGAGGCCACCCGGGGGACGCAGTCCGTAGACCTCGTGGAGCTCGGCGATGAGCTTGATCTCCACGGATGCCACCCCGACGACCTCGGCGGCCAGCTCGGCCGGCATGGCGGGCGGTACGGGCAGCATCGCCGCCGCGCCGACCCCCGCTCCCACGGTGGCGGTGCCCTTCATGGCACCCGAGACGAGCTTGTCGGCGAGTTCCTCGGGGGTCAGGCCGGGAAACTGCCTGCGCAACGCCGCCAGGTCGCGGACCGGGATCCGCGGGGCGTTGTCGATGATGCGGTCGGCGACGACCGCCAGGGCCTTGCGGGCGCCCGCTCGGCCTCTTCTGCCGCCGCGGCCCACAGCCGCTGCGAGCGAGGCCGCGCGGCCTCGCCCCTCCGGTGCACCGGTCGTCCGCTCCGCGGGCAGGGCGGTCGGGTCGGCGGGCACGGGCGCGGTTTCGTCGCGTGATCGTGCGCCTGCCGCCGGGCCTTTCTCGCCCTTGTGGCCCTTGCGGAACGGGTTCACGCCCGCCACGGCGTAGACCGGTCCTCAGGCCGCGCAGTCGCGGCAGATCGGCTGGCCGTTCTTGTCCTCCGCGGCCAGCTGGCTGCGGTGGTGGACCAGGAAGCAGCTCATGCACGTGAACTCGTCCTGCTGCTTGGGCAGCACCCGGACGGCGAGTTCTTCGTTGGACAGGTCGGCGCCGGGCAGCTCCAGGCCCTCGGCCTGCTCGAACTCGTCGACGTCGACGGCCGAGGCGGACTTGTCGTTCCGCCGCGACTTCAGTTCCTCGATGCTGTCCTCGTTGAGGTCGTCATCTGTCTTGCGTGGGGTGTCGTAATCCGTAGCCATGTCGCTCTCCCCCTCTGGGTGTCTGCGGTGTCTCCAGCGCACGTAACGCGTGAGAGGCCGGACTTGTGCCCGACCTGAGGCGGAGATTTTGCCTCACATCAAAGTCTGTTACTCAATCGACACCCAACCGCACCCCTGAAGAGGTGATCGGTTTGGATGGCGATCAGGACCGTACACGGTCCGAATGTCGCACCTCGCGCACGCCATCACGTGTACTTCCCGTGATCAAGGCCCTTGGAAACCCGCATTTTCCCGGCCTTCCGCCAACCTTTTCGATCACGGAGAGTAGATGGCGCGAATCTCCCGCCTGTGAGCGATCACACACGCACGGGCCGCCGGGCGGACCGTGAGAATTCAGCGCAAAGCGAACTCGGCGAAGGATCCATGGCCGCCCGGCATCCCGTCAAGCCCGGGGGGCCGACGTGCGGAGGGCGACCAAGAGTGCCAAGAAGTGGGGTCTCGGGTCAAAAAGGACAGCCGGCGGGGCGCCAGGAGCCCTGGCGCCCCGGTCTCACAGCGGCAGGACGACGCGCATGACCAGGCCGCCGCCCTCGCGGGGCGTGGCGGTGATGCTGCCGTCGTGGGCGCGCACCACGGAGCGCACGATGGACAGGCCCAGGCCCACGCCCTTGTCGCTGCCCGTACGCTCGGTCCGCAGCCGCCGGAAGGGCTCGAAGAGGTTTTCCACCTCGTACGCCGGAACGGCCGGGCCGGTGTTGGAGACCACCAGCACCGCACACCCCTGCTGCGGCTCGGTGGTCACCTCGACCCAGCCCGCCTGCCGCCCACCGCCACCCTCCGCCGGAAGCGCTTCGCGCCGCCCCTCCGGTGGCACGTTGTAGCGCACCGCGTTCTGCACCAGGTTCAGCGCGATGCGCTCCAGCAGGACGCCGTTGCCCTGCACGAACGCCTGCTGCCGTACGCCCCGGATCTCCACCCCCTTGGCCTGCGCCTCCGCGCGCGCCTGGTCGAGGGCCTGCGAGGCCACCTCCGCCAGATCCACCGGCTTCTTGTCCACGATCTTGTTCTCGCTGCGGGCCAGCAGCAACAAGCCCTCCACCAGCTGCTCACTGCGCTCGTTGGTCGCCAGCAGCGTCTTGCCCAGCTGCGCCAGCTCCGGCGACGCGTCCGGATCGGCGAGCTGCACCTCCAGCAGCGTCCGGTTGATCGCCAGCGGCGTGCGCAGCTCGTGCGAGGCGTTGGCCACGAAACGGCGCTGCGACTCGAAGGCCCGGTCCAGCCGGTCCAGCATCTCGTCGAAGGTGTCCGCCAGCTCCTTGAGCTCGTCGTCCGGGCCGCCCAGCTCGATACGCCGGTGCAGATCCGAACCGGCGACCCGCTGGGCGGTACGGGTGATACGGCCCAGCGGCGACAGCACCCGCCCCGCCATCGCGTACCCGAACGCGAACGCCACCACGGTCAGCCCCAGCAACGCCAGCAGCGAGCGGTTGAGCAGGGTGTTCAGGGCCTGGGCCCGCTGGTGCTGGAGGCAGGTCTGGATCGCCTGGGTGAAGATCTCCCCCGAGGTGTCGGTGGGCAGGTTGCAGACGTTGCTGGTGGCCGTGAAGTTGCCCCGGAGGATCTTGACGGGCAGCTCGCTGCCTTCCTGCAGGGCGTTGGCGGCCAGCATGTAGATGATCGTGAGCAGCACGATGCCCGCCATCAGGAACATGCCGCCGTACAGCAGCGTGAGCCGTATCCGGATGGTCGGGCGGAGCCAGGGGAAGGGCCGTACGTTGGCCGGTTTGGGATCCCAGGTGGGCATGGGCGGAGTAGCGGGCGGCGGGGTGGACGCCTTGGACGAAGCCGGCATCGGCGATCAGATCCGGTAGCCCGAGCCCGGCACCGTGACGATCACCGCGGGTTCGCCGAGTTTCCGGCGCAGGGTCATGACGGTGACCCGGACGACGTTCGTGAACGGGTCGGTGTTCTCGTCCCAGGCCTTCTCCAGCAGCTGCTCGGCCGAGACGACCGTGCCCTCGCTGCGCATCAGGACCTCCAGCACCGCGAACTCCTTCGGCGCCAGCTGCACCTCCTTGCCGTCGCGGAAGACCTCGCGGCGGTTCGGGTCCAGCTTGATGCCGGCCCGCTCCAGCACGGGCGGCAGGGCGACCGTCGTACGGCGTCCCAGTGCCCGCACCCGGGCGGTCAGCTCGGAGAAGGCGAAGGGCTTGGGGAGGTAGTCGTCCGCGCCGATCTCCAGGCCCTCCACACGGTCGCTGACGTCGCCGGACGCGGTGAGCATCAGCACGCGGGTGGGCATGCCCAGCTCGACGATCTTCCGGCAGACGTCGTCGCCGTGCACGAGCGGGAGGTCCCGGTCCAGGACCACCACGTCGTAGTCGTTGATCTCGATGCGTTCCAGGGCGGCGGCGCCGTCGTACACCACGTCGACGGCCATGGCCTCCCGGCGCAGCCCGGTGGCCACCGCATCGGCGAGCAGCTGCTCGTCCTCGACGACGAGTACACGCACGTCGCTAGTCCTTCCTCACGGCCCTGGTCGTACCGGGGCACCACAAACTCGGAGCCCCTCCATCCTGCCCCGAACAGCTGTAAACCGGCAGTAAGGGGGGCCGGCGGGGGCGTGGGGGCGGCCGGCGGGCCGGTTTCGGCCGGTCACGGGGCCGGATGCGGAGCCTCCAGGGGCCGACCGGCCCTGTCGCCGCGCCCTTCCCGCCCCGGGAGGGCCTCCCCCGGCGGATTCACAGGATTACCGGGCCGCTTGAGGTTTCCCTGAGGTGACCGTTGGGGAGGACGACTGCACACCCGCGATCACGCCCTGTACGGCGCCATGCCGCGCCCTGATCCACCGGCAGGGACCACGCCGTGATCGTCCCGCCCGTCGGCACACCCCCGTGCCACCGACCCACGACGAGGGGGCGCACCATGGACGCGTTCACCGCAGGCATTCTGCAGCGCATACGCAACACCGAAGCCGACCTGGACCGGGCCCGCGAGTCGGGCGACGACTTCCTCGTCGAGGTGGAACAGGCCGAGCTGGAAGACCTCCAGCGCCTTGCTTCCGAGCACGGCGTGCAGGTCACCGCAGCCAGCGCCTGACCACCTCCCGGCCGCAACCGACGGCAGCGCCCCGGCCCCCGAAGGGACCGGGGCGCTGTCGTGTTCCGAACCGGCCAGGCCCGTGGCAAAGGCCCTCAGTCGTGCCAGGCGCCCAGTTCCTCCAGCATCGGCTGGAGCACGGCGAACACCTCGGGGGACGCGGCCACGGTCAGCTCGTGCGAAGCCGGCTGGCCGGGGCGGCCGCCGGTGAGCGCGCCGGACTCGCGGGCTAGCAGGGCGCCGGCCGCCACGTCCCAGGGGTTCAGCCCGCGCTCGTAGTAGCCGTCCAGCCGGCCGCAGGCCACGTCGCACAGGTCGATGGCGGCCGAGCCGCCCCGCCGGATGTCGCGGACCTGCGGCACCAGACTGCGCAGCACCTCGGCCTGGGCGGCGCGGCGCTCGCTGAGGTAGGCGAAGCCGGTGCCGATCAGGGCCTGGGACAGCGGCGGCGCGGGGCGGCAGCGGACCGGCTCCCCGTTGCAGTACGCGCCGCCGCCCAGGACCGCGTGGTACGTCTCGCCGCGCATCGGCGCCGCCACGACGCCGGCCACCGCCTCGCCGTCCTTCTCCGCGGCGATGGACACGGCCCAGGAGGGCAGCCCGTAAAGGTAGTTGACCGTGCCGTCCACCGGGTCGATGACCCAGCGCACCCCGCTGCTGCCCGTGACGCTGGCGCCCTCCTCCCCCAGGAAGCCGTCGGCGGGTCGCTGCTCGGCGAGGAAGCCGGTGATCAGCTTCTCGCTGGCGATGTCCATCTCGGTGACGACGTCGATGGGGCTGGTCTTCGTCGCGGCGACGCCCAGGTCGGCGGGGCGGCCGTCGCGCAGCAGGTCACCCGCGCGGCGGGCGGCTTCCAGTGCCAGTTCGAGTAGTTCGTCCTGCAGCGGGTCGGACACGGTGCTCCTTGCTCGTACGGGCCGGTCGTGACGGCCGTGCGGGGCGGCGTGGCGCCGCCGTCGGTCAACTCGGTGCGGGCGGGCCGTGGCTATCCCTGGACCTCTGCCACCGGGCCCGTCCAGTCCGCGCCGGCGGCGGCCGGGCGCGGGGCGCGGGCCGGGCAGCAGCCGACCGGGCACAGGTCGTGGCTCGGGCCCAGCTCGCCGAGGGCGCAGCGCTCCGGCGCGCGGCCCCGCTCGGCGGCGGCGCGCTCCAGGACCAGGTCGCGGACGGCCGCGGCGAAGCGCGGGTCGGCGCCGACGGTGGCGGAGCGGGCGACGGGCAGGCCCAGCTCGGCGGCCTTGGCGGCGGCTTCGGTGTCGAGGTCGTACTTGACCTCCATATGGTCGGAGACGAAGCCGATGGGGGCCATGACGACCGCGGGGACGCCCGCGCGGTGCGCCTCTTCGAGATGGTCGCAGATGTCCGGCTCCAGCCACGGGATGTGCGGGGCGCCGCTGCGGGACTGGTAGACCAGCCGCCACGGGTGGTCGACACCGGTCTCCTCGCGGACCGCGGCCGCGATCACCCGGGCCACGTCCAGGTGCTGGGCCACGTACGCGCCGCCCTCGCCGTCCTCCGTGTGGTCCTCCGGGGTGCCGGACGTGTCGGCGGCGGCGGTCGGGATGGAGTGGGTGGTGAAGGCGATGTGCGCGCCCGCGCGCACGTCCTCGGGCAGCTCGGCGAGCGAGGCGAGCACGCCGTCGACCATGGGGCGGACGAAGCCGGGGTGGTTGAAGTAGTGGCGCAGCTTGTCCACCCGCGGCACCGGCAGGCCGTCGGCCTGGAGGGTGGCCAGCGCGTCGGCCAGGTTCTCCCGGTACTGGCGGCAGCCGGAGTACGAGGCGTACGCGCTGGTGGCCAGGACGGCGATGCGGCGGTGGCCGTCGCGGACCATCTCGCGCAGCGTGTCGACCAGGTAGGGCGCCCAGTTGCGGTTGCCCCAGTAGACGGGGAGGTCGAGGCCGTTTCCGGCGAAGTCCTCGCGCAGGGCGGCCAGCAGCTCCCGGTTCTGCGCGTTGATCGGGCTGACGCCGTCGAACAGGAAGTAGTGCTGCCCGACCTCCTTCAGCCGCTCGCGGGGGATGCCCCGGCCGCGCGTGACGTTCTCCAGGAAGGGAACGACGTCGTCCGGGCCTTCGGGGCCTCCGAAGGACAGCAGCAGCAGGGCGTCGTAGGGACCGGGGGTCCCCCCGGCGGATGGAAGGGGCGGATCGCACTGTTCGGACATGGCTTCGATCCTGCCACCAGCCACTGACAGCCGGAAAACCGGAGGCGGCCACGCGGGACGCGCGCGTAAGCTGTCTCGGCCCCGACATGCCTTACCCGATCTCCGGACCCACACCGGCCATCGGCCTTTCACCGGCGGAGTTCCTTTTGCCAAGCCCCTACCGCGCGCTCTTCGACATCCCCGGAACCAAGTCGTTCACCGCCGCCGGCTTCCTCGGCCGTATGACGCTGTCGATGACCAGCATCGGCATCGTCACGATGGTCTCCCTGATCACCGGCCGCTACGGCCTCGCGGGCGCGCTGGCGGCGACCGTCGCGATGGCCTCGGCGGTGCTCAGCCCGCAGGTCTCCCGGCTGGTGGACCGGCACGGCCAGCGCCGCGTGCTGCGCCCGGTCACCCTCGTCTCGGCGGCGGCGATGGCGGGCCTGCTGGTCAGCGCCCAGCAGGACTGGCCGGACTGGACGCTGTTCTTCTTCACCGCCTGTTCGGGCTGCGTGCCGAGCGTCGGCGCGATGGTCAGGGCGCGCTGGGCCGCCGTCCACAGCTCACCGCGCCTGCTGCACGCCGCGTACTCCTGGGAGTCGATCGTCGACGAGGCGTGTTTCATCGTCGGGCCGATCCTCTCCATCGGCCTGTCGACCTCCTGGTTCCCCGAGGCGGGCCCGCTGCTCGCGACGGCGTTCCTGGTCGTCGGCGTCTTCTGGCTGACGGCGCAGCGCGCGACCGAGCCGGAGCCGCATCCGCGCGAACACCACGCCAAGGGCTCGGCGATGCGCTCGCCCGGCCTCCAGGTGCTGGTGATGACGTTCGTGGCCACCGGAGCGATCTTCGGCGCGATCGACGTGGTGACGCTGGCGTTCGCCGAGGAGGAGGGCCACCAGGGCGCCGCCAGCCTGGTGTTGGCGACCTACGCGCTCGGTTCGTGCCTCGCCGGCGTGGTCTTCGGCATGCTGCACTTCAAGGGGTCGGCCGCCCGCCGGTGGTTGGTGGGCGTCTGTGCGATGGCCGTGAGTATGATCCCGCTCCAACTGGTCGGGAACCTTCCGTTTCTGGCCGTGGCGCTCTTCTTCGCGGGCCTGGCCATCGCGCCGACGATGGTGACCACGATGGCCCTCGTCGAGCAGCACGTACCGCGCGCGAACCTGACCGAGGGCATGACCTGGACCAGCACCGGGCTCGCGGTCGGAGTGGCGCTCGGCTCGTCGGCCGCCGGCTGGGTGGTGGACGCGGCCGGGGCCGGCCGCGGCTACCTGGTGCCGGCCGTCGCGGGGGCGCTCGCGGCGGCGGTGGCGTTCCTCGGATACCGCCGGCTGCGGCCGGCGGCGCAGCGGGAGGGGACGGGCGCAGATGACCGAGGCACACAGGACGACCGGCAGGACGGGGACGGCCGCGGGAGCGGTGGCCAGGACGGTACGGGCGGTGCGGGGGACCAGTCCCCGGCCCGCCTGGCGTAACTGGGCGGGCAACGTCGCCGTACGGCCGGCGCGGAGCGTCGCGCCGGCCTCCGCCGAGGAGCTGGCGGCCGCGGTCCGCGCGGCGGCGGCCGACGGGTTGCCGGTCAAGGCGGCCGGAACCGGCCATTCCTTCACCGCGGCCGCCGCCACCGAAGGCCTCCTCATACGCCCCGACCGCCTGACCGGCATACGGGAGGTGGACCGGGCCGCCGGCACGGTGACCGCGGCCGCCGGCACCACGCTCAAACACCTCAACCAGGTCCTCGCCTCGCACGGCCTGTCGCTGGCCAACATGGGCGACATCATGGAGCAGACCGTCTCCGGCGCGGTGAGCACCGGTACGCACGGCACCGGCCGCGACTCGGCGTCCGTCGCCGCCCAGATCACCGGGTTCGAACTGGTCACCGCCGACGGCTCGGTGCGCACCTGCTCGGCGTCGGAGAACCCGGAGATCTTCGCTGCGGGCCGGGTGGGGCTGGGCGCGCTGGGCGTGATCACGTCGGTCACCTTCGCCGTGGAGCCGCAGTTCTGGCTGGCGGCCCGCGAGGAGCCGATGTCGTTCGCGCAGGTCACGGCCGAATTCGACCAGCTCGTCGCGGAGAACGAGCACTTCGAGTTCTACTGGTTCCCGCACACCGGCAACTGCAGCACCAAGCGCAACAACCGCAGCCAGGGCCCCGCCGCCCCGCCCGGCCGGATCAGCGGCTGGGTCGAGGACGAACTGCTCTCCAACGGGCTCTTCCAGGTGGCCTGCTCCATGGGCCGGGCGGTGCCCGCCGCCGTACCGGGCATCGCGAAGTTCTCCAGCCGCGCGCTGTCGGCCCGTACGTACACCGACATCCCCTACAAGGTCTTCACCAGCCCGCGCCGGGTGCGCTTCGTGGAGATGGAGTACGCGCTGCCGCGGGCGGCCGCCGTGGAGGCGCTGCGCGAGCTGCGGGCGCTGGTGGAGCGCTCGGACTTCCGGGTGGCCTTCCCGGTGGAGGTGCGGACCGCGCCGGCGGACGACATACCGCTGTCCACCGCCTCCGGGCGGGACACCGCCTACATCGCCGTGCACATGTACCGGGGGACGCCGTACCGGGCGTACTTCTCCGCGGCCGAGCGGATCATGACGGCGCACGGCGGACGGCCGCACTGGGGGAAGCTGCACAGCCGGGACGCCGCGTACCTGTCGGGCGTGTACCCCCGGTTCGGGGAGTTCACCGCGCTGCGCGACCGGCTGGACCCGCGGCGCCTGTTCGCCAACGCCTATCTCCGGCGTGTGCTGGGCGAATGATCGGCACCCGGCCTCGCGGGAGCCGCCCGGACGGCTGAAGTACCCAGCCGGCCTAACGTCCCGGACGGATGAACGGGACCGGGCGCTCCACGGGCCCGCCGCGTACCGGTACGGGCCGGTGCGCGGCCGGGTCCGGGCCGGTTCGGTCACCGCCCGTGTCCGGGGGCGGTGACCGTTCTTCCGCGCAAAGGGAATCGGTTCGGCGCGCCGGGCGGGAATTGCGTCCCCGTACGGATCGCGATTGTCGCGCGCGAGGGGATTCCGCCTCCCGCGCCGGACGGCATTACGCCCCGCACGGGACGGTATTCGGTCCCGTGCGGGGCGGGCATTTCCGCCCTGCGGCTCAAGAGGATTTCGGCTCCGGCACCTGCCGGCCGCCGGGCTTCTGGTCGTTCTGCCCGCCGGAGTCTCCCTTGGAGTCGTCACCGCCCTTGCCGCTGTCGCCCCCGTCGCTGCCGCCGGGCTTCGACGGATTCGGCTTCGGGCTCGGCGGCGGCGTGGGCTCGCCGCTCTTGCTCGCGTCCGGGCTCGGCGTCGGCCGGCCGCCCGTACCGCCGCTCGTGTGGTCGCCGCCGGTGCCGGTGGAGCCGCTCGGGCCCGGCGTCGGGGTGCCGCTGGTGCCGCCCGAGGAGCCGTTGCCGTGCGAGGACCCGGGGGACGGCGTGTCGGTGGCGGGCGGCGTCCGGTCCTCGGACTTGTGCCCGCCGCCCCGGAAGACGTTGCCTACCGAGGTGCCGTCGCCGCCCGACGCGTCGTGCCCGGACAGCAGCTCGACGCAGGTCACCGCGCCCAGCGACAGGACGAAGACCGCCAGGGCGCCGAGCGCGGGCCGCTTCCAGCCGCGCAGCCGGGTGCCGTACGTGGCCGTGCTGACCTCGTCGGCCCCGGCCGGCACGGCGGTCGCGCCGGCCGCCGGGTGCCCCGGCCTGGCCTGCCCGAACGCCATGGTCCGGTCGTCCAGCCGCGGCACCGGCTGCGTCTTGTCGGCCGGCCGGCCGCCCGCGCCGGCCCGGCCGAGCATCTGCGTCTCGTCGGCCTGCGGCAGCAGCTGCGTACGGTCCGTGCCGGCCGGCGCCTCGTCCTTGGCCGCGACGGAGGTGATCTCGTCCTCCGCGCCCTGCCGGTCGAAGGTGGGCAGCACCATGCCGGTGCCGCCCCGCTGCGGTCTGCGCGACGACGAGGAGCGGCGCGGCTTCGGCCGGGTGCCGACCGTGGCCGCCTCCTTGAGCTGCTCGCCGGTACGCCGGAAGAGGTGCTGGAAGATCGAGCCACCGGTCGTGGCCACGACGCTCACCACACCCGCGCCGATGATGGTCCCGTACACGCCGAGCTGGCCGGCGAGAAACGCCGCGACGGCCGCCGCCAGGGCACTGCCCGCCACCTGAGGAACGCTCAGGTCGAGCCGTTTCTCCTTCTTTTTGGTGTCGGTATCGCTTTTGTTGTCCATCTCCAGCCTTTGATCGCCCCTTCGATCCATCTTGCACGGACAAGTGACCTATGGGCGAAGCCGGTAGTTCCGAATCTGCGGATTCTGTGAACCTCGCCACCCGTCACGCGGTGTAGAGAGATCGACAAGGCGACCCAACTCCCTTGACCCGCGAGAACTTGAGCGGCGCGGCGGTCCACCTCAGTGGCCCGAATGGAGTACTGTGGCGAGCCCTGGCCCCGGAATCCCGTCCGGCTGCCCGGATACACGGGAAGGGGCCGGCAGGTGGCACTCACCCCCGGGTGCCGCCACCGGGCACGGGTGACTGGGAGCAGGAACAGGACATGGTCACTGAGCGTTGCGAACAGGTAACCGTGTCATAACGGCGTTTGCGGGCCAAGCCGCGACACGCCGGGTAACTCGGCAATGTTGTGGCAGGCTGCACCCGGGCAGGCCACACTCGACTAGCGGAAGCAGCGACGCACGTGACGTCGGCAGGCACCACCCGGGAGGTCCCCATGCCCGAACTGCGTGTCGTGGCCGTCTCCAACGACGGCACACGGCTGGTGCTCAAAGCTGCGGACAGCACCGAGTACACGCTTCCGATCGACGAACGGCTGCGCGCCGCGGTCCGCAACGACCGCGCACGGCTCGGCCAGATCGAGATCGAGGTCGAGAGCCACCTGCGGCCGCGGGACATCCAGGCGCGTATAAGGGCCGGCGCCTCCGCCGAGGAGGTCGCCCAGCTCGCCGGCATCCCGGTCGACCGGGTACGCCGCTTCGAGGGCCCGGTGCTCGCCGAGCGCGCGTTCATGGCCGAGCGGGCCCGTAAGACGCCCGTGCGCCGCCCCGGGGAGAACACCGGACCCCAGCTCGGCGAGGCCGTCGCGGAGCGGCTGCTGCTGCGCGGCGCCGACAAGGACTCCGTGCAGTGGGACTCCTGGCGCCGCGACGACGGCACCTGGGAAGTCCTGCTGGTCTACCGCGTCGCGGCCGAGCCGCACTCGGCGAGCTGGACCTACGACCCGCCGCGGCGGCTCGTCCAGGCCGTCGACGACGAGGCGCGGGCGCTGATCGGCGAGACCGACGACACCCCGGAGCCGAGCTTCCCGTTCGTGCCGCGTATCGCGCGGCTGCCGCGCGACCGGCCGCTGGACCGTGCCCTGGACCGCCAGAGCGCCCCGGACCGCTCGGGCCAGGGCGGCGAGGAGGACGAGCAGGCGCGGGCCGAGGAGTCCTCGGGTGAGCGCGAGCGCGACTCGCTGACCAGCCTCCTGGAGGCGGTGCCCAGCTTCCGGGGCGACATGATCGTTCCCGAGACGGCGAAGGCGCCCGCGCAGGAGGAGTCCGCCGAGGACGAGGAGCTGGAGGAGCCGGCCGCCCCCGCGGCGAGCGCGGGCGCGGGCTCGGCCTACGCCGACGTGCTCATGCCACGCGCGGTGGCGGGCCACCGGGACCGGCTCACCGGGACGACCGACCGGCAGGCCGAGGCCGACGGCGTACGGCCGGGACGCCGGGCCGCCGTACCGAGCTGGGACGAGATCGTCTTCGGGACGCGGCGCAAGAAACCGGAGTAGCCGGGAAACCGGAGGGTGCGGCGCCGCCGGCCGGCGGGCCCGCCCGTGCGGACGAGGCCCGCCGGCTTCGCTCCGGTCCGCCTCAGCCGGCCTCGGGCCCGGTGGCCACCGGACGCGCCGGATCGGCCGACCACTCGCTCCAGGAACCGACGTACAGCGCCGCAGGAACGCCCGCCACGGCGAGTGCCAGCACCTCTTGGGCCGCCGATACGCCCGAACCGCAGTAGACGCCCACCTCGGCGTCCGGGGTGGCTCCCAGGGCGGCGAAACGTTCGGCCAGCTCCGCGGGCTCCCGGTACGTCCCGTCCGCCGCCAGGTTCTCCGTCGTCGGCGCGGACAGCGCGCCCGGGATGTGCCCCGCGACGCGGTCGATGGGCTCCACCTCGCCGCGATAGCGCTCACCGGCCCGCGCGTCCAGGAGAACGCCGCGCCGGGCCAGTGCCGCCGCCTCGTCCGCCCCCAGGAGGGGCAGCGCACCGGGCTCGGCCGTGAAGTCGCCGGGTTCGGGTGCCGGTACGTCGGTGCTCAGCGCGCCGCCGGACGCGGTCCAGGCGGCCAGGCCGCCGTCGAGGACGCGTACCGAGGAGTGGCCCGTGTACCGCAGCAGCCACCAGGCGCGGGCCGCCGACCACCCTTGGCCGCCGTCGTACACGACCACCGCGCGGTCCGCCGACACCCCGGCCCGGCGCATGGTCGCGGCGAAGGCGTCGAGGCCGGGAAGCGGATGGCGGCCGGCCGGGCCGGCGGGGCCGGCCAGCTCGGCTTCCATGTCCACGTAGACCGCGCCGGGTACGTGCCCGGCCTCGTACTCGGGACGTCCCGGCGGGCCGCCGAGCCGGTAGCGGACGTCGAGGACGACCGGCGGTGTGGCGGCGGCCAGTTCGCCCGCCAATGCGGACGCGGTGATGAGGTGAGTCATGGGGCTCATCCTTGCGCAGGACCGGCCGCGCGCTGAAGGCGGTGCAAAGGCAACACCGCCGAAACGGATGCGAAACATCAAATCGGGCATCCTCCCACAGGAACGCGCCGAAGACGGCGCGGCCGGGGCGCGCAGCGGATGAGGGGGTGCGAGCATCTGCACGGGACGGCGCACTCGCGCCGGGTCCCCGCACGGCCACCACCCCGATGGTCCGAGGAGAGAGTGACGATGACGACCGAGGCAACGACTCGGCGGACGCCCGGCGCGCCTTGCTGGGTGAGTCTCATGGTGCACGACCTGGCCGCGACAGAGCAGTTCTACAGTGCGCTGTTCGGCTGGGAGTTCAAACCGGGACCGCAGCACTTCGGTCCGTACGTACGGGCGTATCTCCAGGGACGGGAGGTGGCCGGGATCGGGGAACTGGCACCCGACCGTCACCTGCGCGTCGCCTGGACCACGTACCTCGCCAGTGACGACGCGGACGCGGCCGCCGAGCAGATCCGCTGCTGCGGGGGCACGGTCGCGGTGGGCCCGCTGGACGCGGACGAGGCGGGGCGGATGGCGATCGCCTCCGACCCGCAGGGCGCGGTCTTCGGACTGTGGCAGGGCAAGGAGATGGTGGGCGCGGCACTGGTCGGGGTGCCCGGCACGCCCGTGTGGAACGAGCTGGTGACCCGGGAGACGATCGGCATCGGGACGTTCTACGAGGCGGTGTTCGGCTACGAGACCGAGTCGGAGGTCTCGGCCGGGTTCGACTACCTGACGCTGCACCTGAAGGGACGGCCGGTGGCGGGCGTCCACGGCGTGGGGGACGCGCTGCCGCGTGAGCTGGGGCCGCACTGGATGACGTACTTCGCCGTCGCGGACACCGACGCCGTGGTGCGGCGGGTGGTGGAGCTGGGCGGGCAGGAGGTACGGGCGGCCCGGGACTCCGCGTACGGGCGGGTGGCGACGGTGGCCGACCCCGAAGGGGCCGTGTTCGCCGTGATCCAGCAGCAGGGCTGAGCGAACCGGCCGGCGGGGAGGGTGTTCCGCTGCCGCGCGCCGCGGCGCGCCCTTCCGGCCGGCTCCTCGCGCTACCTGGGGGCGTCCACCGGCAGTACGTCCGGGGAGAGCGCCGCCGCGTGGGCGGAGGCGGAGGTCTGGCGGCGTCGGTGGTGGCGTCGGCAGAGCACTTCGTAGCCGACCTCGGCCGGTGCGCTGTGCACGTCTCCGATGACGACCTGCGCGCCCTCGACGACCATCTGGCCGTCCAGCGTGCGGGCGTTGTGCGTGGCGCGCGCGCCGCACCAGCACAGGGCCTCGACCTGGAGGACCTCTATGCGGTCGGCCAGTTCGACCAGGCGCTGGGAGCCGGGGAAGAGCTTGCTGCGGAAGTCGGTGCTGATGCCGAAGGCGAAGACGTCCAGCTCCAGGTCGTCGACGACGCGCGCGAGCTGGTCGATCTGGCCGGGGGCGAGGAACTGCGCCTCGTCGGCGATGACGTAGTCGACCCGGCCGCCGGAGCTGAGTTCGCCGACGATGTGGGCGTAGAAGTCCGTCTCGTCGGTGACCTCGACGGCCTCGGTGACCAGGCCGAGGCGGGAGGAGAGCTTGCCGCGGCCCGCCCGGTCGTCACGCGTGTAGATCATTCCCTGGAGGCCGCGGGCCGAGCGGTTGTGCTCGATCTGCAGAGCGAGGGTGCTCTTTCCGCAGTCCATCGTTCCGGAGAAGAACACCAGCTCGGGCATGGCAGAAGGCGGGCCTTTCGGGCTCGTACGGCAGTGGGGGTACGGGTGGGAGCGCGCGGTGTGGGGTGCGCTCACCGGACGGGCGGGGGGGGCAGGGGTCAGGTGCGGACTTCGAGGAGCGGGACGAGCTGTTCGGCCGGGGTCATCGAGCCGTGCATGCCGACCATCGCGGACTCGCGCGGCTCGGTCTCGCTCGCCACGATCACCATGTCGGCGTGTGCGGCGGCGACGACGTCACCGATACGGGCCCGGACCCGGTCGTCGACCCGGGGGCCGAACCACCCGGCGGCGATGGCCTCGTCACGGCCCGCCACCCACATGTGTTCCCCGACCACCTCGCGCCATACCGCCAGCACGTCACCGGCCGCGCCGGGGTGGGCGTACACGTGCCGGGCCCGGCCCTCGCCGCCCAGCAGGCGCACGCCGGCGCGCAGTTCCCAGTCCTCGTCGAAGTCGATGCGGGACTCCGGGTCGAAGGGGATGTCGATCATGCCGTGGTCGGCGGTGACGTACAGGGCGGAGCGCGGCGGCAGTTGCTCGGCGAGCCGCTGGGCGAGGCGGTCGACGTACATCAGCTGGCCGCGCCAGGCGTCGGAGTCGGTGCCGTAGCGGTGCCCGGCGCCGTCCACCTCGGCGTAGTACGTGTAGACCAGCGAGCGGTCGGCGGCGCCGAGCTGTTCGGCGGCCAGGTCCATGCGCTCCTCGCCGGAGAGCCGGCCGTGGAAGGTGCCGCCGCTCAGCGCGATCTCGGTGAGCGGGGTGCGCTCGAAGTTCGGCGAGGAGACCTGGCAGGTGTGGATGCCGGCGGCGTGCGCCTGCCGGAAGACGGTCGGGTAGGGCTGCCAGGCGTACGGATCGGTCCACGGGTACCAGCGCAGCTGGTTCATCAGCTCGCCGGTGTCCGGGTTCAGGCAGGTGTAGCCGGCCAGGCCGTGGGCGCCCGGCGGCAGGCCGGTGCCGACCGAGGCGAGCGAGGCCGCGGTGGTGGCCGGGAAGCCGGCGGTGATCGGGCGGCCGGTGCGGTTGAACGAGCTGTCCAGAAGGGACGTCAGGAACGGGGCCTCGTCCGGGTGGTCGCGCAGCAGCTGCCAGCCGAGCCCGTCGACGAGGAAGACGCAGACACGGTCGGCGGGGGCCAGGTCCATGCCGGGGCCCCCGGCGCCGGGCAGGGTCAGCCCCTGGCCCGCGGTGACGGCGGGCAGCAGGTCGGCGAGCGAGCCGGTGCCGTACGCGGGCACCGGCGCACCGGCCGGGTCGAGGGGTTCCGGTTCCGGCCAGGCGGGGACGGCGTGCGCCATCAGCGGGTGGTGGCCGCGGTCGCTTCGGACAGGGCCTGGGCGAAGGCGAGGGTCTGCCGCACGGTGTCCGGGCCGTCGCCGGCCTCGCTGACGCGCAGCGACAGGTCGTCGGCGGTCGAGGAGCCCGTGTAGCCGTGGTCCGCCTCGCAGTTGGGGTCGCCGCAGGTGGCGGGCTCCAGGTCCAGCCGGGCGACGGCGCCCCAGCCGATGGTCAGGACGACCTCGCGCGGCAGCCGGCCCGGGGTGTACGACTCGGGGTTGGCCACCACCCGGCTGAGCACGACGGAGGAGATCCGGCCCAGCTTCACGGACTCGGTGGAGGTCGTCGCGTACGGCGAGGGGGACGTGTCGTCGGCGGACTGCTCGTCGGTGTGGCTGACGATGAAACGGGTGCCCGTCAGGACCAGGACCGTGACGTGGCGGCGGACCTCGTTGGCGTCGAAGGTCGTCTCCTGGTGGACCAAGTACGACACCACCGGCTCGCCGCCGACCGCGGCCTGCACCGCCTCGGCCACCAGGGCCGGGTAATAGCCGCTGCGCTCGATCGCCGCGCGCAGCCCTTGGGTCGTCGTACCGGTCTTAGCCATGCGGCCCATCTTACGGGGCGCACCGGCCGGGAGGTCTCAGTAGGCGGGCAGTCGGCGGGGGCCGAGGTCGGTGGTGGCCGGCGGGCGGGCCAGGCGGACCGTGGCGTCCAGGACGGCGAGGCCGTGCGGGGCCACGACGACCGGCTCCAGGTCGACGCCGACGACCTCGGGGTGGTCGTCGACCAGCCGGGACACCCGCAGCAGCAGGTCCTCCAGGGCGGCCGTGTCCACCGGCTGGCTGCCGCGCCAGCCGAACAGCAGCGGGGCGGTGCGGATGGACCGCACCTGCTCGGCGACGTCACGGTCGGTGGCGGGGATGAGGCGGTGCGCGGTGTCGCCGAGGAGCTGCGAGGGGGCGCCGGCCAGGCCGAAGGACAGTACGGCGCCGGCGGCCGGGTCGATGGCGGCGCGGATGACCGTGTCGACGCCGCGCGGCACCATCGGCTGGACGACCGGGCGCAGCTCCGCCGGCTTGCCGAGGAAGTCGGTCAGCTCGGCGTAGGCGCGGCGCAGCTCCGGCTCGCCGGGCAGGTCGAGGCGGACACCGCCGAGGTCGGGGCGGTGCCGCAGGTGCGGCGCCGTGGTCTTCAGGGCGACCGGGTAGCCCAGGCGCGCCGCGGCGCGTACGGCGGTGTCCGGGTCGGGGGCGGCGAGGGCGGGGCGGACGGGGATGCCGTAGCGGTCCAGGAGGGCGTGGGCGTCGTCGGGGGGCAGCGGGACGGAGCGGGTGACGTCGGCGTGCCGGGCGAGCTCGTCGAGCAGCCGGTCGATGTCGGCGCCGGCGGCGGCCTCCTGGATGTCCTCGTACTCGGGCACCCGGCCGGGGTCGGCGGCATCCCGGCGCCATTTGGCGTACCACGCGGCCTGGGCGAGCGACCGGACGGCGCGCTCGGCGGCGGGGTAGACCGGTATCAGGGGAACGGGCGGGGTGCCGGGGGGCGTGCTGCCGCCGGGCGTGTCGGAGGGGGCCGTCGCGGGGCTCCGCGGAGCTTCGGCGGCGTCGCCGGGAGCCGTACGGCCCTCCGGGGCACGGGCGGCCGGCGGCGGGGCCGCCAGCGCGTCGGCGAGGGCGTCCATGGCCAGGTGCACGACGGTGACCGGCTTCGCGGGGGCCGCGGCCGAGGCGGCTTCGCGCAGCGCCGCGGCGAGGTCGGCGCCCTCGCCGGGGGAGGCCACGCCCTCCTCCCCCACCCACGGGATGGCCGTGACGACGACGGCGTCGCAGAGCCCGTTGGCCAGGGCCGCGGACAGGGCCGTACGGAAGTCCTCCGGGGTGGCCGCGGCGGCCAGGACGTGGGGCCGCAGCGGCCGCAGCCCTTCGGTGAGGCAGGCGTCGTACGTCAGCAGGGCGAGGGCCTCGGAGTTGCCGAGGATGGCGACGCGCGGCCCGTGGGGCAGCGGCTGGGAGGCGAGCAGCAGCCCGGCGTCGACCATCTCCGTGACCGTGTCGACGCGGATCACGCCGGCCTGGCGCATCAGCGCCGAGACCGTGCTGTCGGGGATGCGGACGGTGGGGACGGTGTGGCCGAGGGACGCGGTGCCGGTGTGGCGGGCGCCCTTGGCGACGACGACGGGCTTGACGGCGGCCGTGCGGCGGGCCAGGCGCATGAACTTGCGCGGGTCGCCGATCGACTCCAGGTAGAGGATCGCGACGTCGGTGGCGGGGTCGTCGTACCAGTACTGGAGCAGGTCGTTGCCGGAGAGGTCGGCGCGGTTGCCGGCCGACAGGAAGGTGGAGATGCCGGCGATCGAGCCGTCGCCGGGACCGCGCCGGTGCAGGCCGCTGAGCAGCGCGATGCCGATCGCCCCCGACTGTGTGAACAGGCCGATGCGCCCGGCGCCGGGCAGCTGCGGGGCGAGCGAGGCGTTCAGGCGGGCGGCGGGCGCGGTGTTGATCAGCCCGAACGCGTTCGGGCCGATGAGGCGCATGCCGTACGAGCGGGCCTGCCGCAGCAGGGCGCGCTGCCGCTCGCGGCCCTCGGTGCCGGACTCGGCGTACCCGGAGGAGAGGACCACCAGGCCGCGGACGCCGTGCTCGCCGCAGTCGCGGACCACGTCGGGCACCTGGGCTGCGGGAACGGCGACCACGGCGAGGTCGACGGGCTCGGGGATCTCGGACACCGAGCGGTGGCCGGGCACGCCCTCGGGGGCGAGGGGGGCGCCGCCCTCGGGGAAGGCGTGGTTGACCGCGTAGACGCGGCCCGCGAAGCCGGAGCCGAGGAGGTTGCGCAGGACGGAGCGGCCGACGCCGCCGGGGGCGCGGCCGGTGCCGACGACGGCCACCGAGGCGGGCGCGAGCAGGCGCTGCACGGAGCGGGCCTCGGCGCGCTGCTCGCGGCCGCGCATCACCGCCATGGACTGCTCGGTGGGCTCCAGGTCGAACTCCAGGCGCACCACGCCGTCTTCGAAGGTGCGCTGCTGGGTGTACCCGGCGTCCGTGAAGACCTTGATCATTTTGGAGTTGGCGGGCAGCACCTCGGCGGCGAACCGGCGGATGCCGCGCTCGCGGGCGACCGCGGCGATGTGCTCCAGCAGCGCGGAGGCCACGCCGCGGCCCTGGTGGGCGTCCTGTACCAGGAAGGCGACCTCGGCCTGGTCGGCGCCGGACTCCTTGGCGGGGCGGCCGCGCTCGTCGATGCGGTCGTAGCGGACGGTGGCGATGAACTCGCCGCCCACGGTGGCCGCCAGGCCGACCCGGTCGACGTAGTCGTGGTGGGTGAAGCGGTGCACGTCGCGGTCGGACAGGCGCGGGTAGGGCGCGAAGAAACGGTAGTACTTCGACTCGTCCGACACCTGTTCGTAGAACGAGACCAGGCGCTGCGCGTCGTCGGGGGTGATGGGGCGGATGCGCGCGGTGCCGCCGTCGCGCAGCACGACATCGGCTTCCCAGTGGGCCGGGTAGACGCTGTCCGACGGGCTCTGCATGGGGGACAGCGTACGACCCGCCACCGACAACCGGCTCGGCATGCGTGGCCGTACGGGCCGGGGCAGGCTGGGACGGGCCGGGGGCCCGGGTGGCGGTCCCGGATGGCGGGTCCCGGATGGCGGACGGTCCGGCCGCGCGCCCGTGACCTGCCGGTAGCGTGCCGACGGCCTGCGGAAAGCACCGCCGCGGCCTGCCGGAGCACTCCCGGCAGCATGAGACACTGGTCTAGACAACCTCAACGACTTGAAGGGCAACACCATGGCTGAGCGCCGCGTCAATGTCGGTTGGGCCGAGGGTCTGCACGCCCGCCCCGCCTCGATCTTCGTCCGTGCGGCCACCGCCGCCGGGGTTCCCGTGACGATCGCCAAGGCCGACGGCAACCCGGTCAACGCGGCCTCCATGCTGGCCGTGCTGGGCCTGGGCGCCCAGGGCGGCGAGGAGATCGTGCTGGCCTCCGACGCCGAGGGCGCCGACGCCGCGCTCGACCGCCTCGCCAAGCTGGTCGCCGAGGGCCTTGAGGAGCTCCCGGAGACCGTCTGAACCCCTTCGCGGGTCACAGCGCGCGCGACCCCGCCGCGGTAGCCGGTTTTCCGGCGCCGGGCGGGGTCGTTTTCCTTGCGCGCACGACTGCCCGCCGAGCCTTTACGGCACGGCGAATACGAAATCGCGGAATCGGCCGAAGAATCCGTAACGCGGCGACCGACCCGCATTCCGGCCCATAGGCAACCGGTCCACAGGTGTCCGACCCCTGCGCATTTTCCGGTAAAACCCTGTATCGCTTGTATACGGCGGCCTTGTTAATTCCCGGCGCGCAACGTGTTTACGGACTGTTTCGGTTCCCTCACGGCCGGCGCGGCGGTCGGCCGGCGCAGCCGGTACGCCGGGCGCGAGCGCTCGATGTGCGCCGCCATCAGGGCGCGCGCCCGCTCCGCGTCGCCGCGGGCCACCGCGTCCAGCACCGCCCCGTGCTCTTCCCACGACCGGTCCTCGCGCACCGGGGGCTCGACCGCGTACATCCAGTCGATCTTGCGTCGCAGCTGGGTGAGCAGCGCCGCCATGCTGGCGCTGCCCGACGCCTGGGCGAGCGTCTCGTGGAACCAGCCGTCCAGTTGACGCAGCTCGGCGCGCTGCCCCTGCCGGACGCGCTCACGGCCCAGCCGTACCACCCCGCGCAGCACCTTGAGGTGCGCGGTGGTGCGGCGGGCGGCGGCGCGGGCGGCGCCCAGCGGCTCCAGCAGGCCGCGGATGTCCAGCAGGTCGGCCGCCTCCCGCTCGGTGGGTGTGGCCACGCAGGCGCCGGCGTGGTGCCTGATGGTGACGAAGCCCTCGGACTCCAGCGTCCGCAGCGCCTCGCGTACGGGAACGCGGGAGACCCCGTAACGGCCGGCGAGCAGTTCCTCGATCAGCCGGCTGCCCGGCGGCAGAACGCCGCTCACGATGTCTTCGCGGATCGCCGTGCACACCGCATGCGCGGAAATATGGCCTCGCATCGTCCGTGCCTCCGCCGTAATCCCCTGGAATCGTCCGCACCTGCCGTCGGCCGACGGCATTTCCGCGACTCTATTCGACGGGCAGGCTTTATCCGGCGGCCTCGGCGAATTCATGGATATTTTTTGGCCAGGAACGCGGAAGGCGAGGCGACCAGGGCAGGCCCGGATACACCGGTGCCCCGGCCGCGGCGGCCGGGGCACCAAGCGGAGGGAGCGGGCGCGCGTCAGACGTTGACGCCGTGCGAGCGCAGGTAGGCGACCGGGTCGATGTCCGAGCCGTACTCCGCCGAGGTGCGGGCCTCGAAGTGCAGGTGCGCGCCGGTGGTGTTGCCGGTGTTGCCCGACAGGGCGATCTGCTGGCCCGGGGTGACGGTCTGGCCGACCGAGACGTTGATCGACGACAGGTGGCCGTACTGGGTGTAGGTGCCGTCGTTCATCTTGATGACGACGTTGTTCCCGTACGCGCCGCCCCAGCCGGCCTCGACGACGGTGCCCGAGCCCACGGCGTGCACGGAGGTGCCGGAGGAGGCGTGGAAGTCGATGCCGGTGTGGCTGCCGGAGGACCACAGGCCGCTGGACGCCTTGTAGCTGGTGGAGACGTAGGAGCTGTCGAGGGGCGCGACGTACGTCAGCAGGCGCTTGCGCTCCGCCTCGCGGGCGGCGCGCTCCTGGGCCTCGCGCTCCTTCTTCGCCTCGGCGTCGGCCTTGCGCTTGGCCTCCGCGGCCTGCTGCCGGGCTTCGGCCTCGGCCTTGGCCTGCGCGGCGGCGGCGTCGGCGGCCTCCTGCTGCGCGTCGGCCTGCGCCTCGATCTGCTCGGCCAGCTCGTCACCGAGGACGACGGCCTGGTGGAAGCCGGTGTCGTGGGCGTTCGCGTCGTCCGGGTTGCCGGCCGCGAGGGCCGGGGAGGCGACGGAGGCGATGACGCCGGACGCGGCGAGCGTGGCTATGCCGGCGAGGTTACGGGTCGTCCGCGCGCTGCGGCTCGGACCACGGTGCTTCCCGGTGGCACGGGTGAACGCCATGGGCTGGCTGTGTCCTTTCCTTCCCTCTCGCCTACCGGGTTAGCTGACGGGTTCGGAGCAGGAAGGTCTCCTACGGGCACCTCCGGGAAGGCGTCCGATTCACCCCAAGGGACATGGGTCCCCGGCTCCCCTGGCTCGCGCCGTACGGGGACTCGGCGATGACTGCCCGTGCCGCGGTTGCGGCGTCGGTCTGGCGGACAGTCGGATCGACGCTAAACGGGGCAACTTTCAATCGGCAAACAGAACTGATGTTTTGTGCCGTACGTCACACGGCCATCAGGCAACCGCTCCCAGCAATTGGGACATAAAGAAGATCCAGTGGCACGCGCGCACCACTGGATCTTCTCGTGGCAGGCCGTCAGCCCGCCGGAGTCACGACCCGTCAGCCGCCGACGACCGTCACCTCGCCGATGCCGAGCGCCTTGACCGGCTCCGCGATCTCGGAGGCGTCACCCACCAGAACCGTCACCAGCCGGTCCGCCGGGAAGGCGCTGACAACCGCCGCGGTCGCCTCGACCGTGCCGGTCTGCGCCAGCCGCGCGTACAGCTGCGCCTGGAAGTCGTCCGGGAGCTGCTGCTCCACCTGGTCGGCGAGGGTGCCCGCGACGGCGGCGGCGGTCTCGTACTTCAGCGGCGCCACGCCGACGAGGTTCTGCACGGCGACGTCACGCTCGGCGTCCGTCAGGCCCCCGTCGGCGAGGGTGCGCAGCACCTTCCACAGGTCCTCCAGCGCCGGTCCTGTGGAGGCGGTGTCCACCGAGCCGCTGATGGCGAGCATCGCGGCGCCGTCGCCCGCCGCCGAGGAGCGCAGCACCTGGCCGAAGGAGCGCACCCCGTAGGTGTAGCCCTTCTCCTCGCGCAGCACCCGGTCCAGGCGGGAGGTGAGGGTGCCGCCCAGGCAGTACGTGCCGACCACCTGGGCGGGCCAGGCGCGGTCGTGCCGGTCCGGGCCGATGCGGCCGATCAGCAGCTGGGTCTGCACGGCGCCGGGGCGGTCGACGATCACGACGCGGCCGGTGTCGTCGGCGGTGATCGGGCTGGCCTTCACCGGTTCCGCGGGCGACCCCGTCCAGGAGCCGAGGGTGTCGGCGAGGGCCGCCTCCAGGTCCACGCCGGTGAGGTCGCCGACGACGACGGCCGTGGCCGTCGCGGGGCGCACATGGGCCTCGTAGAAGGCACGGACGGCCGCCGCGTCGATACGGGAGACGGTCTCCTCGGTGCCCTGGCGCGGCCGGGACATCCGGGAGTCGGCCGGGAACAGCTCCTTGGACAGCGCCATCGCGGCGCGCCGGGCCGGGTTGGCCAGCTCGTGCGGGATCTCGTCGAGGCGGTTGCGCACCAGGCGCTCGACCTCGCCGTCGGGGAAGGCCGGGGCCCGCAGGGCGTCGGCGAGCAGGCCGAGCGCCTTCTCCAGCCGGGAGGCCGGCACCTCCAAGGAGACGCGCACGCCGGGGTGGTCGGCGTGCGCGTCGAGCGTGGCGCCGCAGCGCTCCAGCTCGGCCGCGAACTCCTCGGCGTCGTGCTTGTCGGTGCCCTCGGACAGGGCACGCGCCATGATCGTGGCGACGCCGTCCAGGCCGGCCGGCTCGGCCTCCAGGGGCGCGACGATGTCGATCTCGACCGCGACGACCTGCTGGCCGGGGCGGTGGCTGCGCAGCACCGTCAGCCCGTTGGGCAGCTGCCCGCGCTCGGGGGCCGGGAAGGCCCACGGCTTGGGCTCGCCGCCGGACGGCTGCGGGTGGAAGGTCATCGTGCTGTTGACGGCGTCGCTCACTGGGCCGCCTCCTCGTCGTTGTCCTCGGCGGCGGTGGGCTCGGTCGGCTCGTACACGAGCACCGCGCGGTTGTCGGGGCGCAGCCGGGCCTTGGCGACCTCCTGCACCTCCTGCGGGGTGATCTCCAGGACGCGCTGCACGGCGGTCAGGGCGAGCTGCGGGTCACCGAAGAGGACGGCGAAGCGGCACAGTTCGTCGGCGCGCCCGGAGGCCGTCGCGAGCCGGTCCAGCCACTCGCGCTCCAACTGGGCCTGCGCGCGCTCCATCTCCTCGGGGCTGGGCCCCTCGGCCGCGAAGCGGGCCAGCTCCTCGTCCACGGCGCTCTCGATCTCCGGCACCTCGACGCCACCGGAGGTCTTCACGTCCAGCCAGCCGAGCGACGGGGCGCCGGCCAGCCGCAGCAGGCCGAATCCCGCGGCCACGGCCGTACGGTCGCGGCGCACCAGCCGGTTGTACAGGCGCGAGGACTCGCCGCCGCCCAGGACCGTCAGCGCCAGGTCGGCCGCGTCGGCCTCGCGGGTGCCGTCCTGCGGGAGGCGGTAGGCGGCCATCAGTGCGCGGGAGGGCACGTCCTCCGCGACGACCTCGCGCAGCTCCTTCCCGATGACGTCCGGGAGGGAGCCGTCGCGCGGCGGCCGCTTGCCCTCGTGGCCGGGGATGGAGCCGAAGTACTTCTCCACCCAGGCGAGGGTCTGCTCGGGGTCGATGTCGCCGACGACCGACAGGACCGCGTTGTTGGGCGCGTAGTACGTACGGAAGAACGCCCGCGCGTCCTCCAGGGAGGCGGCGTCCAGGTCGGCCATCGAGCCGATGGGGGTGTGGTGGTACGGGTGCCCCTCCGGATAGGCCATGGCCGTCAGCTTCTCGAAGGCCGTGCCGTAGGGAACGTTGTCGTAGCGCTGGCGGCGCTCGTTCTTGACGACGTCGCGCTGGTTTTCCAGCGACTCCTCGTCCAGCGCCGTCAGCAGGGAGCCCATGCGGTCCGCCTCCAGCCAGAGCGCGAGCTCCAGCTCGTGGGCGGGCATGGTCTCGAAATAGTTCGTGCGCTCGAAACTCGTGGTGCCGTTCAGCGAGCCGCCGGCGCCCTGCACCAGCTCGAAGTGTCCGTTGCCCTTGACCTGGGCGGAGCCCTGGAACATGAGGTGCTCGAAGAGGTGCGCCAGGCCGGTGCGGCCCTTGACCTCGTGGCGCGAGCCCACGTCGTACCAGAGGCAGACCGCGGCGACCGGGGTCAGGTGATCTTCGGAGAGCACCACACGCAGGCCGTTGGCCAGCCGGTGCTCGGTCGCTGTCAGGCCGCCGGAGCCGGCTTGTTCTGTGGCCGTGTGACCCATGGGCATGTACGTCCCTTCGATCCGCTTGCGAGGAAGTTCTGTCACTGTATGCAAGCGCGCCGAGCTATGGCGAAGTTCCCGTCCGGGCTGCCTCGTACGAGCGGTCCTCGCGGCCACCCCGTCCGACGGACCGGGGAGGGTCGCGGTCGGCGTTGTCAGTGGGGCGGGCCACAATGGTCCGCGTCAGACCCGAACGTTGATCCCGCATCGGCAAGCAGCAGGACGCAAGCGAAGGAGCCGCAGCCGCGATGGCCCGCCGTAGCACGAAGACCCCGCCGCCGGACGACTTCGAGGAGAGGATCCTCGACATCGACGTCGTCGACGAGATGCAGGGCTCCTTCCTTGAGTACGCCTACTCGGTCATCTACTCCCGCGCCCTTCCGGACGCCCGCGACGGCCTCAAGCCCGTGCACCGCCGCATCCTCTACCAGATGAACGAGATGGGGCTGCGCCCCGAGCGCGGCTACGTCAAGTGCGCCCGGGTCGTCGGCGAGGTGATGGGTAAACTCCACCCGCACGGCGACGCCTCCATCTACGACGCCCTGGTCCGGATGGCGCAGTCCTTCTCGATGCGGGTGCCTCTGGTGGACGGGCACGGCAACTTCGGCTCGCTCGGCAACGACGACCCGCCCGCGGCCATGCGGTACACCGAGTGCAAGATGGCCTCGGCGACCTCCCTGATGACGGAGTCGATCGACGAGGACACGGTCGACTTCGCACCGAACTACGACGGCCAGGAGCAGGAGCCGGTCGCCCTCCCCGCCGCGTACCCGAACCTGCTGGTCAACGGCGCCTCCGGCATCGCGGTCGGCATGGCGACGAACATGCCGCCGCACAACCTCGGCGAGGTCATCGCCGCCGCCCGCCACCTGATCAAGCACCCGAACGCGGACCTCGACACGCTGATGAAGTACGTGCCGGGCCCGGACCTGCCGACCGGCGGACGGATCGTGGGCCTGAGCGGCATCCGGGACGCGTACGAGTCCGGCCGCGGCACGTTCAAGATCCGCGCCACGGTCGCGATCGAGAATGTGACACCCCGCCGCAAGGGCCTGGTCGTCACCGAACTGCCGTTCGCGGTCGGCCCCGAGAAGGTCATCTCCAAGATCAAGGACCTGGTGGGCGCGAAGAAGCTCCAGGGCATCGCGGACGTGAAGGACCTCACCGACCGCCAGCACGGCCTGCGCCTGGTCATCGAGATCAAGAACGGGTTCAACCCGGAAGCCGTCCTGGAGCAGCTCTACAAGCTCACGGCCATGGAGGAGTCCTTCGGCATCAACAACGTCGCGCTGGTGGACGGCCAGCCGCTGACGCTGGGCCTCAAGGAGCTGCTGGAGGTCTACGTCGACCACCGCTTCGACGTGGTGCGCCGGCGCAGCGAGTTCCGCCGCACCAAGAAGCGGGACCGCCTCCACCTGGTCGAGGGCCTGCTCACGGCCCTGGTGGACATCGACGAGGTCATCCGCCTCATCCGCTCCAGCGAGAACAGCGCGCAGGCCAAGGAGCGCCTGATGGACCGCTTCGCGCTGAGCGACGTCCAGACGCAGTACATCCTCGACACCCCGCTGCGCCGGCTGACCAAGTTCGACCGCATCGAGCTGGAGTCGGAGCGCGACAAGCTCACGGCCGAGATCGAGGAGCTGACCAAGATCCTCGAATCGGACGGCGAGCTGCGCAAGCTGGTCTCCGGCGAGCTGGCCGCCGTGGCCAAGAAGTACGGCACCGACCGGCGTACGGTCCTGCTGGAGTCGGCGGGCGCGCCGGTGGCCGCGGTGCCGCTGGAGGTCGCCGACGACCCGTGCCGGGTACTGCTGTCCTCGACGGGACTGCTGGCCCGTACCGCCAACGGCGAGGTCGGCTTCGACGCCGACGCCCGGCGCGCCAAGCACGACGTGATCGTCTCGGCGGTGCCGGCCACCACACGCGGCGAGGTGGGCGCGGTCACGTCGGCGGGCCGGCTGCTGCGGATCCAGGTGGTCGACCTGCCGCAGCTGCCCGACACGGCCGCCGGGCCGAACCTCTCCGGCGGCGCACCGGTCTCGGAGTTCCTCAGCTTCCAGGACGGCGAGCGGCTGATCTGCCTGATGACGCTGGACGAGTCCTCGCCGGGCCTGGCGCTCGGCACCGAAGCGGGCATCGTCAAGCGCGTCGTGCCGGACTACCCCTCGCACAAGGAGGAGTTGGAGGTCATCACCCTCAAGGAGGGCGACCGCATCATCGGCGCGGTGGAGTTGCGCACGGGCGAGGAGGACCTGGTCTTCATCACCGACGAGGCGCAGCTGCTGCGCTACCCGGCGGCGCAGGTGCGGCCGCAGGGCCGGCCCGCGGGCGGCATGACGGGCATCAAGCTGGGGGCGGACGCCAAGGTCGTCTTCTTCTCGGCGGTCGACCCGGCCGCCGATGCCATGGTCTTCACGGTCTCCGGCTCGCACGGCACGCTCGACGACTCGGCCGCGACGGCCAAGCTCACCCCCTTCGACCAGTACCCGCGCAAGGGCCGGGCGACCGGCGGCGTGCGCTGCCAGCGGTTCCTGAAGGGCGAGGACTGCCTCACGCTCGCCTGGGCCGGCGCCGCCCCGGTACGGGCGGCGGACGCCAAGGGCGCGCCGGTCAACCTGCCGGAGCCGGACCCGCGGCGGGACGGCTCCGGCGTACCGCTGACGAAGCCGGTCGCGGCGCTGGCCGGGCCGGTGTAGGGGCGAGATGGTGTGAGGGCGGGGTCCCCGGCGGCTGCGGCCGCCCCGGGACCCCGCCCTTGCGCGGGATCGCTCTACCGTCCGGCTTGCGGCTCGTCGAAGTCCTCGGGCTCCCCCGGTGCGAAGTCCGTCGGCTCGCCGGGCTCCCCCGACGTGAAGTCCGCGGGCTCACCGGACTCCCCCGGAACGAAGCCCCCGGGCTCCCCGGCGGACGGTACGTACCGCAGCACCCCCCACATGCTGTCCGGCTCGGCGCGCTCCGGCCCCGTCTCCCGGCAGTCCGTCAGTTCCTTGCGCAGCGCCGCCGCGTCGACCCCGCTGCCGATCAGGACGAGCTGGGTGCGGCGCTCCTCGCCCGGCTGCCACGGCGAGGGATAGAACCGCAGGAAGTCGCCGACCGCGTGCACGGCGAACTTCTGGCGGTTCTCGGGCACGTCGAAGTGGACGAACCCCTTGATCCGGTAGAGACCGGCGGGCCTGCTGTCCAGGAAGGCCATGAGCCGGCGCGGATTCATGGGCTCGTCCGAGACGAACTCGACACTCTCGTAGCCGGCGTGGAGGTGGCGGCCGGCCCCGTGGTGGCCGTGGCATCCCGGCCCGTGCTCGCCGCACGCCTGCTCCCCGGGCACCTCCCCGCCCGCTGCGGCCTCCCCTTCCGCCTCCTCGCGGAACAGGTCCTCGAAGGACAGCTGACGGACCGCCTCGTCGTCCGCGTCACGCGGCTTGCGGTCGAAGAACAGCTCCGGGTCGATCCGCCCGTACGCGGCAGGCACGACCGGCGTCCCCGGGCTCAGCTCGGCGAGGGTGGCCAGGAGCGCGCGCTGCTCCTCCTCCCCGATCCGGTCGGCCTTGTTCAGGACCACCAGATCGGCGATGGCCACATGCCGGTCGATCTCCGGATGCCGGGCCCGGGTCGCCCGGAATTCCGCCGCGTCGACGACCTCGGCCAGCCCGCCGTAGACGATGCGGTCGTTCTCGCTGGCCAGGATCATGCGGATGAGTTCCTGCGGCTCGGCCAGCCCGCTCGCCTCGATGACGATGACGTCGATACGGGCCGACGGCCGGGCCAGCCGTTCCAGGTACTCGTCCAGTTCGCTGGTGTCCACGGCGCAGCACAGGCACCCGTTGCCCAGGGAGACCATCGAGTCGACCTGTCCGGCCACCGTCATGGCGTCGATCTCGATGCTGCCGAAGTCGTTGACGACCGCGCCGACGCGGCTGCCGCCGCTGCGGCCCAGCAGGTGGTTGAGCAGGGTCGTCTTACCGGATCCGAGAAATCCGGCGAGCACGATGACCGGGATCTGTGGCGGGGCCTGCGGGGCCAAGGGGGCGCCTCCATCGTCGTTCGTCGGTACGGCGGCGCGCCGTCGGTCCGGCGCGCCGTCAGTTCAGCGCGGCGGGCACCGGCTGCGGCGGGGGCGGACCCACATAGCGGGCCGCCGGTCGGATGATCTTCGAGTCGTCCGCCTGCTCCAGGATATTGGCGCTCCACCCGATCACCCGGGCCGCACAGAACGTGGGGGTGAACATCTCACGCGGCAGACCGCACAGCTCCATGACCACGCCCGCGTAGAACTCGACGTTGGTGTGCAGTTCCCGTCCGGGCTTCAGCTCGGCGAGGAGCGCCTCGACCCGCTCCTCCACCCGCACCGCGAAGTCCACGAGCAGCCCGCCGAAGCCCCGGGCGATGTCGCGCAGCATGCGCGAACGCGGGTCCTCGGTGCGGTAGACCGGGTGCCCGAAGCCCATGATCCGCTCGCCCTTCCGCACCCGTTCGCGGATCCACTCGTCGATACGGTCCGGGCTTCCGATGGCGTCGAGGGCGTCCAGGGCGCGGCTGGGTGCCCCGCCGTGCAGCGGCCCGGAGAGCGCGCCCACCGCGCCGGCCAGGCATGCCGCGAGATCGGCGCCGGTGGAGGCGATGACCCGGGCGGTGAAGGTCGAGGCATTGAACCCGTGGTCGATGGTGGAGATCAGATACCGCTCGACGGCACCGGCACGCGCGGGCTCCGGCTCCTCGCCGGTGAGCATGTAGAGGTAGTTGGCGGCGTACGGGAGGTCGTCCCGCGGCTCGACGGGCGTCAGGCCCCGGCCGAGGCGGTACAGAGCGGTGAGCACGGTGGGCACCGCGGCGCTCGCGACGAGCGCGTCCGCACCGCGCTGCCCGCGGTCGATGTCGTACAGGGGCTGGAAACCCGCGGCGGCGCCGAGCAGTGAGAGCGCGGTACGCAGACCGGCGAGCGGGCCGCTGCGGGCACCGGCGCGGGCGATGCCGGGCAGCGCGTCCTGCACGGACGCGGGCAGGTGGCGGAGCCGCGCGGTCTCCGCGGCGAAGGCGACGCGCTGCTCCGCGTCCGGCAGGAAGCCGCGGAACATCAGGTGCCAGACGTCCTCGAAGGTACGGCTCTGCGCGAGCTCGACGGCGGAGTACTGGCGGTAGTGATAAAAGCCCTCCCCGCCCCGTACGTCCCCCAGCTCGGTCTCGGTGACGATCACGCCCGCGAGCCCGCGGGGCACGTCGACGGTCGTGACGGCCTCGGCCATCGGCATGACGGTCCTCCTTCACTCCGAGTCCGCGTTACTGCGGGCTCCCGGATATTGATCCGACTGTCTATCCTTGACTCAACAGGTGTCAATGTTGATTGAATCAATGTCGATGCGGTCGGGAGTCGATACGGTGAGCCCCATGGCGGATCACGAAACGGACAGCGGCGACGGCGGCACCCGGAGGCTGAGCACCCGCGAGGCGGCCGAACGGCTCGGCGTGAAGCCGGAGACGGTCTACGCGTACGTCAGCCGCGGCCAGCTGACCAGCCGACGGGCCCCCGGCGGACGAGGCAGCACCTTCGACGCCAAGGAGGTGGACGCACTCGCCCGGCGCGCCGCGCGCCGCGAACCGCCCGCTTCCGGCGGCGACCTGGCGATCCGCACCGGCATCACCCTCATCGACAAGGACCACTGCTACTACCGCGGCGTGGACACCGCCGAACTGGCCGACCACTACGGCTACGAAGAGGTCGCCGACTGGCTCTGGACCGGCACCCTGCGCCCCGGCATCCGCTTCACCGCCCCCGACGAAGCCCTCGACGCCGCCCGCCAGGCCGTCGCGGCACTCCCCGCCCACAGCGGCCCGATGGACCGGTTGCGGGTAGCAGTCGTGGCCGCGGCCGCCGCCGACCCACTCCGCTTCGACCTGTCCGAAGACGCCGTACTGGACACGGCACGCGCTCTGATCCCGGTACTCGTCGAGGCTTTGCCTCGGTTGGACGGCAGGGAGAGCCGGGAGGGCCAAGAGGGCGGCGCGGGCCGGGAGAGCCGCGAGGGCCGGCAGGGCTGGGAGAGCAGCGTAGGCCGGGAGGGCCGCGCAACGGACCCGATCCCGCTCGCCCACCGTCTCTGGTCGCGCCTCACCCCGGAACCGCCCGACGAGGCATCACTCCACGTACTGAACGCGGCCCTCGTCCTCCTCATCGACCACGACCTCGCCTCCTCCACCCTGGCCGCCCGGGTGGCCGCCTCGGCGAGGGCCCACCCGTACGCGGTCGTGTCGGCCGGCTTCGGCGCCCTCGACGGCCCTCTGCACGGCGCCGCCAGCGGCCTCGCACACCGCATGCTGCTGGAGGTACTGGAACGAGGCAGCGCGGCAGCCGTCGTCGCGGACCACCTGCGCGCCGGACACCGCGTGCCCGGACTGGGCCACCGCCTTTACCCAGGCGAAGACCCGCGCGCCCGCGCCCTGTTCCGCCTCCTGGAGGACGTGCCGCAAGCCGCTACGGCACTACGCGCGGCACGCGATGTGGCCGCGACAACCGCCCGGCACACCCCCCTGCACCCCAACGTGGACCTCGCCCTGTCCGTACTGACCGTATCGACGGGCATGGCCACCGAGGCCGGCGAAACGGTCTTCGCGGTAGCCCGCACCGCGGGCTGGATCGCCCACGCGCTGGAGGAGTACCAGGAACACCCCATGCGCATCCGCCCCAGCGGCCACTACCAGGGACCTCGCCCACCGCGGCCACTGCCTTAAGGGGAGTGGGGGGGCGGGGGCGCGGGGACGCGGGGGCACAGGGGGACGGGGGTGCGTGAGGACGGGGACGGGGGTGCGTGGGAGGGGTGGGGCTGCGGTGCCCGGGGGGGGCGATCGGCGGGTGGCAACCGGCGGGCGGCACCTCAAGGTGGGGCCCGAGCAAACGCTTCCTTACCTCCCCCCGCCCCCCGCCCCCGCCCCTCCCCTCCGTCCAGCGTTCCGTCAGGCGCAGTCACCAAGGCTCAGCCCACGACGCCCGGGGCACCGCCACCGCCGCCAGGCACCGACGCCGAGCACCGACGCCGGGCACCCGCCAAGACCACCGCCCCTGAGCCCCACCACCGCCATCGCATCCGTCATCGCCCCCCGCGAGCACCAGGCGGAAGTGCTCATCGCCCTCCAGACGTTGGCCTCAACGGTTGGTGTCAACGAGCGGACGAGCGAGCCGACGGCGCCACCTTCGGCCGCTGCGCGCGTCAAGGTACGGCCTGCCAAGGACCTGGGACCCTGGACCTGGTCCTAGGTGTATTGACCCGCAGGGTTGTTCACGCGGGTGATGGGTGGCTGGCCTCCGAGTGCGGTGTGGCAGCGATGGTAGTTGTAGGTGTGCAGGAAGTCGTCCAGGGTCGCGGTGCGTTCTTCGTTGCTGGCGTAGGGCCGGAGGTAGGCCCACTCGTCGAGCAGGGTGCGGTTGAAGCGTTCGACTTTGCCGTTGGTCTGCGGCCGGTAGGCGCGGGTGCGTTTGCCGGTCGCGCCGGGTTCGGCCAGGGCTTGCCGCCAGGCGGCGGCTTTGCGGTAGGACCAGGCGTTGTCCGTCAGGACCCGCTCGATGCGGGAGATGCCGTGGCGGGCAAAGTGGGCGGCTGCTCGGCGCAGAAAGCCGGCGCAGGTGGCGACCTTCTCGTCGGGGTGGACTTCGCTGTAGGCCAGGCGGCTGTGGTCATCGACGGCGGAGTGGATGTAGTCGAAGCCGACGCCGGTCTTGGTGAGCCGGCTGCCGGCCCGGCCGTGGACGCGCCAGCCGCCGCCGGCGGGAATGCGGCCGAGTTTCTTGACATCGACGTGGACCAGTTCGCCGGGGCGGTTGCGCTCATAGCGGCGGATCACGGTTTTGGTGGACCGGTCCAGGAAGGCGAGACGGTTCAGACCGTGCCGGACCAGTATCCGGTGGACGGTGGAGGGCGGCAGGCCCAGGATCGGACCCAGCCGGGCCGGACCGAGTGTGCGGGTCGTCCGCAGTCGGCAGACCCGGTCCTCCAGGCAATCCGCGGTGCGGTGCGGGGTCCGGTGCGGCCTGCTGGTCCGATCCAGCAGGCCGGCCTCGCCCTCGGCCGCAAACCGTCGGATCCACTTGTGTGCGGTGGTCCGTGAGACACCCATCTCGGCCGCGACATGCGCGACCGGACGGCCAAGACGGACCCGCTCGACCAGCAGCCGCCTGCCATGAACGGTCAGTCGGGCATTACGGTGGGACACGAAGACCTCCGTTGTGCGGTGAAGCCTAGACATCTCCACCACACCGGAGGTCTTCGCCATTGATCAAGCCCCGCGAGTGTCAACAACGCTCGTGATCAATACAACTAGGTCCTCGGTGTGGACTGGGCGCAACCCGCCACCCTCCCTTCATGGCCGGGTTCCAGCCCGCCACCCCCGAAGCCGCCAAGGCGATTGCTCCCCCGCGGTGTTGACTACGCCCACCCGCGAGCGGAGCAGGCCCCTCGCTGCTCCTTGTGCGTCGCGTTCGACGGGCCTTGGCTGCCACACCCCCTTGCCGGGCCAGGTGGCGTAGCTATGTACCGCCAGGCCCCAACTCCTCTACAGCGGAGCCGGATACGAGTGGTTACGGTCCTCGCTCGCGCCACCACCCCGCACCTCCACGGCGAGCGCGGCCCAGCCGTGACGAGTGCACCACCGAACCAAATCGATCCCGATTCAGGCCTCCAGTAGTTCTCGTAGTTCTCGTTGGTTCCATTAGCTCCATTCCGGGGTCGCGGGCGTATCAATTGAGGTTAGGCTTACCTATGTGAGCAACTGCGCAGCCGCTTCCCGCGATGGCGCCGAGCCCGTCGCGGGCACTTCGGCCACGGCCCGGACCTGGCTGCTCGTCGAACAGGCCGGGCCCTGGGGCACCAATGCGCTGACCGAAAGCCACCTCGAACCGCGTATCGGCCGCGCCCTGGAGGCGGCGGCGGGCGGCACGGGCGTACGTGTCGCCCTGATCCGCCGGCCGGGTCGGCACGCGGATGGTCGTGGCGCCAACGGCCGCCGGGTCTTTGTCGCGCACACTGCGCCAGGCCGTGCCTGGATCCGCACCACCACTCTCGCCAACACAGAACCATTGCTGGGCCTCGACTTCGTCCGGCTGGGTGGCGGCGAGCACGACGGGCTCTGGGGGCCATATGTCGGTGAGCCGCTGGTCTTCGTCTGCACCAACGGCAAGCGTGACCGCTGCTGCGCCGTGCTTGGGCGGCCGCTGGCCGCGGAGCTTGCCGCCAGCGGGGTCGAGGCGTGGGAAGTGACCCACATCGGCGGTCACCGCTTCTCCCCCACCCTCTTCGTCCTGCCCTACGGATACGCCTATGGGCGGGCTTCCGCTCCCCTGGTCAAGGACGCCGTGGAATCGGCGCGCGAGGGCCGGATCCTGTTGGACCACTGCCGGGGCCGGTCGACCTGGGAGCGGCCGGCGCAAGCCGCCGATCTCGCGGTCCGTGAGCTGATACGCGAGGACCGAGCAGATGCGCTCGACGTCGTGCACACCGAAGCCGCACCGTTTCCCTCGGTCGCACCGTCCCCCGCGGGCGCACCGGCCTCTGCGGGCCCACCGCCGCGCGTTCGCGCTACCTCCACACCTGTCTGGACTGTCGTCGTCGCCCATCGCGACGGCCGGTCCTGGCAGGTCACGGTCGAGCAGCGCGCAGACGGCACCCCGGCCCCCGCCAGCTGCGGCTCCCCGCTCGGCAAGCCATCCCGCATGGCCGTGCCGTCCATACGCCGCCTCGCCTGACGCCGCCCCGCCCGACGCCCCCTCCGCCGGACTCTCGCGCCCCGCGCCAGTCCGCCTCGCCAAGCGCCCGCGCCATCGGCGCAGTACGCGCCTCACCGCACCCGTCGGCCTCATGCCGTCGCCTCCCCCGACCCGTCCGTCTCTCGCGGACGGTAGCTTCGCTGTGACTCTGCGAGATTAGGCGGGCTCGGAAAGGTCGCGAAAGGCCTGTGGATAACCTCCGCGGCGCTTATCCACAGGCTTCGTCAGGGCTTCATCCGGGGCTTCGTCGGCTGACGTCTGTCACGCTGCCCACTGCCCTCGCCGGGCGGATTACCCGGCCGGACGCCGCCCCGCTTACTGTTCGTTCGTATGGGCGTGAGGGACGAGATCGACGCGCGGCAGGGTGCCGGCCGGGGCACCGGCGGCGGGCTTCGCACCGCGCTGTCGGGCCTGCGCCCCCGCCTGGGCTGGCCCCGCCGCGTCTTCGCCCAGGTGCTGCTGATGCAGCTCGCCATCGCCGCCGGTGTGACAGCGCTCGTCACCGGACTTTTCCTCGCTCCGCTCGGCGCGCAGCTCGACGACCAGGCGATGCGCCGTGCCCTCGCCATAGCCCAGACCACCGCCGCCGAGTCCCGCCTCGACGACGCGCTGGAGGGCTCCCGCCCCGCCCGCAACGGCCCCGTGCAGAACGAGGCGGAGCGGATCCGCCGTGCCACGGGGGCGGAATACGTCGTGATCATGGACGTACGGGGCGTGCGCTGGTCCCACACCGACCCGGACGAGATCGGGCGGCGCGTCTCCACCGACCCCAGCGGCGTCCTGGCGGGCCACGAGGTCATGCAGATCGACGAGGGCACTCTCGGCCGCTCCGCGCGCGGCAAGGTACCGCTGCGCGACGAGAAGGGCGGCATCGTCGGCGCCGTCTCGGTCGGCATCGCGTACGAGAGTGTCCAGGAACGGCTGCTGTCCACGGTGCCGCAGCTGCTCGCGTACGCCGGCGGGGCGCTCGCCGTCGGCGCGCTGGCCGCCTACCTCGTCGCCCGGCGTCTCCAGCGCCGCACCCATGGCCTGGCCTTCTCCGACATCTCCGCGCTGCTCACCGAGCGCGAGGCGATGCTGCACGGCATCCGCGAGGGGTTCATCGCGCTCGACGAACGCGGCCGGATCCGGCTGCTGAACGACGAGGCGCAGCGCCTCCTCGACCTGCGTGCCGAGGACACCGGCCGTCCTCTGGAGGACGCGCTGCCGCCGGGCCGTACCGCCGAGGTCCTGGCCGGGCGGGTTCGCGGTGCCGATCTGCTCGCCGTCAGCGGGCAGCGCGTCCTGGTGGTCAACAGGATGCCGACCGACGACGGCGGTGCCGTGGTGACGTTGCGCGACCGTACCGAGCTGGAGCGGCTGGGCCGTGAGCTGGACGGCACCCGCGGGCTCATCGACGCGCTGCGCGCCCAGGACCACGAGCACGCCAACCGCCTCCACACCCTGCTCGGCCTCCTCGAACTCGGCCTGCACGAGGAGGCCGCGGAGTTCGTCACCCAGGCCGTGGGCGTGCACCGGGCGACCGCCGAACAGGTCACCGAGCGGGTGCGCGACCCGTTGGTCGCTTCCCTCCTCGTCGGCAAGGCGACGGTCGCCACCGAGCGCGGCGTCTCGTTGAGCATGTCCGCCGGCAGCCGGCTGCCCGACCGCGTGGTGGACCCGCACAGCCTGGTCACCGTCCTCGGCAATCTGGTCGACAACGCCCTGGACGCCACGGCCGGGCGGCCCGGTGCCCGGGTCGAGGTGGAGATCCTGGCCGAGGGGCGCACCGCCGTGGTCCGGGTCCGCGACAACGGTCCCGGGGTGCCCGAGCCCCGGCGCGCGGAGATCTTCACCGAAGGCTGGACGACCAAGGAGCCTCCGGCGCACGGGCGACGCGGCATCGGTCTCGCGCTCGTACGCCGGCTCGCGGAGCGGTACGGCGGTGCTGCCGAGGTGGGCGAGTGCCCTGGAGGCGGCGCGGTGTTCACCGTCACCCTCCCGGACGCACTGTCCGACGCGCTTTCCGATGACCCACCGGAGCAGCCGTCCGGTGTGCCCGGCACGGTGGATGGCGCCGTTGCGGGTGCACGGCATTCCGAGGGTGGGGAAACCGCAGGTCCGGGCGGGTGTGTGGCGGACGGTCGACGGCCCGGTGACGCTCCGGGGGGCGCGCGATGATCGACGTACTGGTCGTGGACGACGACGTGCGGGTCGCCGAGATCAACGCTGCTTACGTCGCGAAGATCGCGGGCTTCCGTGTCATCCGTCTCGCCCACTCCGCCGCCGAAGCACTGGCCGCCTTGGAGACGCTCCCCGTCGACCTCGTCCTCCTGGACCACTACCTGCCCGACGGAACCGGCCTCCAGTTGGTCTCCCACCTGCGGCAGCGCGGCCTGCAGACCGACGTGATCATGGTGACCGCGGCCCGCGACATCGCGACCGTCCAGGCGGCCATGCGCCAGGGCGCGCTGCAGTACCTGGTCAAGCCGTTCACTTTCGCCGGTCTCCGCTCCAAGCTGGAGGGTTACGCGGCTCTGCACCGCACCTTCGAGGGCGGCGGCCAGGCAGAACAGTCGGAAGTCGACCGGATCTTCGGGGCGTTGGGCGGCGCCAACGCCGGGCCCGCAGAGCTGCCCAAGGGGCACTCGACGGCGACCGCCGACCGGGTACGTTCCGTCCTGCGGTCGGCCGAAGCGCCGCTGTCCGCCCAGGAAGTGGCCCGGCAGGCGGGCCTGAGCCGACAGACCGCCCAGCGTTACCTGAAGCTCCTCGAACGCGCCGGGCGGGTCCGCCTCAGCCTCAGGTACGGCGAGACCGGCCGCCCGGAGCACCGCTACGTGTGGGTCTGACGGCCGCCCCCACCGGCTCGCGTCACGGGTCGATACGGCCGGGTCAACACGGCCGCTGGACACGGCTCCTGCTCCACCATCACCCCATCAGGTGATGGACGCTCCGGGCGGCTGTGCGAGACCGTGCCGGTACGCGTAGTGGATCGCCTGGGCCCGGTCCCGCAGCCCGGCCTTGGCGAAAAGGTTGTTGATGTGCGTCTTCACGGTCGCGTTCGAGACGTGCAGCGACCGGGCGATCTCCGGGTTGGACAGCCCCTCGGCGACCAGCCGCAGCACCTCCACCTCGCGCGCGGTCAGCCCGTCCGGCGGCTGGGCGGGCGCCGCCGCGGCCGGCTTCCGTACGGGTTCGGCGAACCGTTCCAGCAGCCGCCGCTGCACCTTCGGCGACAGTCCCGCCTGCCCCGACAGGACGTCCTCGATGGCCCGTACGATCTCGTCGCCGTCCGCGTCCTTGGTCAGGTAGCCGCGCGCCCCTGCCTCCAGGGCCGGGAAGAGGTGGTCGTCGTCGGCGTAGGTCGTCAGCACCACGACCTCGGTACCCGGGTGTTCCGACCGGATGCGCCGGGTCGCCTCGACGCCGTCGCAGCGGGGCATACGGAGGTCCATCAGGACGACGTCCGGGGCCAGTTCGCCGGCGAGCCGTACAGCTTCCTCGCCGTCCCCCGCCGAGCCCACCACCTCAATCCCCGGCAGCAGCCCCAGCAGCATCACGATTCCCTCGCGCACCACGGTCTGGTCGTCGGCGACCACCACTCGCGCCGTCATGCCGGCACCCTCAACCGCACCACGAAACCCTCCTCGGCAGGACCGGACTCCAGCGTTCCGCCGAGGAGTTCGGCGCGCTCCCGCATCCCCAGGAGACCGTACCCGGAACCGGACGTGCCGAGATCCCGGAGCGGCCCCGGCCTGCCCGATCTGGGTTTCCTGCGCGCGCCGGAGTCCCGTACTTCCAGGCTTACCTCGTCCTCCCCGTAGCCGAGCCGCACGGTCACCCGTGCGCCCGGAGCGTGCTTGCGTACGTTGGTGAGCGCCTCCTGCGCCACCCTGCGCAGCGCGAGCCCGGCTTCGGGGGACAGTTCGCGGCGTTCTCCCGTCACTTCCAGGCGCGCGCTCTCAGCGGCCGTCAGATCGCGCAGGTAGTCCTCCACCGGGGCCATCTCGCCGCGCAGCGCCGACAGCGCCTGCCGGGTGCCGTCCAGCCCTTCCCTGGCCATGCTGCGAGCCGCCACGACCCGGGCCAAGATCTGTTCGCGCTCCTTCTCCAGGTCGTCGCTGCCCTGGATGAGCAGCCGCGCCGCTTCCAGGTGCACCAGCTGCGCGCTCAGACTGTGCGCGAGTACGTCGTGGATCTCACGGGCGATGCGCCCCCGTTCCGCGAGCGCCGCCGTCTCGGCCTCGGCCTTGCGGGCGGCCCGGTCCTGGGCCAGCAGCCGCTGTGCGTTGCCGCGCGCCTCGGAGTCCAGCCGCAGCACGTACCCGGCCAGCCCGAGCCCGATGACGGTCGTCCCGACCGACATCCAGCCGTCCGGGCTGCGCACGGCGTACGCGGCCAGGGAGAACACCACGCACGGCACCGCCGCCGCCAGCGGCAGCCGCTGCATCGAGACGACGGCGCTGGCGCCCCACACCACGGCGGCCGGCGCCGTCGCACCCTCCAGGTGGAAGACGATCGCGCCCGCCTCCAGAAGCGCCAGCAGGCCCAGCGACGGCCACAGCCGGTGCTGGAGCGTCGTGCGGAAGAAGCCCCACAGAACGGCCCCGCACAGCGCGGCCCCGGCCAGGCCAGGCGCCACGCCCGTACCGCTGAACTGCCGGTCGGCCACGGCGCTCCACAGGAGGGCGGCCAGCACCAGAATGCGGATGGCCCACCCGACCCACAGCCGTGAACCGCTGAATCTCTCTCGGGAGAGCGCCTCCCGCAGGGGCCAGCTCGTCCAGGAACTCAGCTGCACAAACGGTCCTTCCGGCACGGGCTCCCGGGGCGTTCGGTCTCAGCCACCGGCAGCAACACGGTACGTCGGCCGCAGCGTCTGGGCCCGCCAGACCATGGTGCCCGTACGGGCCAGCAGCGTGGCGGCCACGGACAGCATCGTGGCCTGGGTACCCAGATGGACCCCCATCAGCAGCCCCACGCCGTACAGGCCGAACCGCAGTGCCGCGCCGAGAACCCAGGCCGCGGCGGTCACAGGGCGGCCCGAGGACCAGACCGCGCCGTCCGGATCGGTCCAGACCCGCATGGTCCACGCCCAGGCCACGCCCGTGAGCGCCCCGATGGCGACCCCCACGGCCAGCAGGACGCCGGACTCCGCCGGGTGCGCGGCGTCCAGCAGCCCCGGTTCGCGGACCGCCATGAAGGCGAGGACGGCGGGCAGCAGCCACCAGCGCTTGCCGTCCGCGTCCAGCCGCTGCGGTTTGAGCTGCCGTACGACCACCAGCGCGATGATCGCGACGATGACGAGAACGTTGAGCGAGCCGCTCATGACCTGGGCCTCCGTGGCGTGGCAACAACAACGCCGTCGACGCTACGAAGCGCGCCCCGCCGCCCGGATCGGCGCACGGGTGGGCCGCGGGTGGAAAAACGGAGGGCGCCTCTCCACCCGTGGGTGGACAGGCGCCCGTACCGGCGCGTGCGGCGCTTCACGCGCCCCCGCGGACTCCCGTCACGTGTCGATGCGGGAAAGGTCCAGGGTGGCGGCGGAGCTGGTGATGAACTCCCGGCGCGGCGCGACGTCGTTGCCCATGAGCAGGTCAAACGTCTTCTCGGCGGTTTCCAGGTCGCTGATGTTGATGCGGCGCAGGGTGCGGTGGCGGGGGTCCATGGTGGTCTCGGCGAGCTGGTCGGCGTCCATCTCGCCCAGGCCCTTGTAGCGCTGGATGCTGTCCTTGTAACGCACGTTCTTGCGCTGCAGTTCCAGCAGGGTCTGGCGCAGCTCGTTGTCGGAGTACGTGTAGATGTACTTGTCCTGGCCTTTCTTGGGCTGCGTCAGCTCGACCCGGTGCAGCGGCGGCACGGCCGAGAACACCCGGCCCTGCTCGACCATCGGGCGCATGTAGCGCTGGAAGAGGGTCAGCAGCAGGGTGCGGATGTGGGCACCGTCGACGTCGGCGTCCGCGAGGAAGATGACCTTGCCGTAGCGGGCGGCGTCGATGTCGAAGGTACGGCCGGATCCGGCTCCTATGACCTGGATGATGGCGCCGCACTCGGCGTTCTTGAGCATGTCCGAAACGGACGCCTTCTGAACGTTGAGGATCTTGCCGCGGATCGGCAGCAGCGCCTGGAACTCGGAGTTGCGCGCCAGTTTGGCGGTGCCCAGCGCCGAGTCGCCCTCGACGATGAACAGCTCGCTGCGCTCGACGTCGTCACTGCGGCAGTCGGCCAGCTTGGCGGGCAGCGAGGACGACTCCAGCGCGGTCTTGCGGCGCTGGGCCTCCTTGTGCTGGCGGGCCGCGATGCGGGTGCGGGCCGCCGCCACGATCTTGTCGAGGACGGCGCGGGCCTGCTGCTTGGCGTCCCGCTTGGTGGAGGTCAGGAACGCCTTCAGTTCCTTGGCCACGACCTGCGCGACGATGCGGGAAGCCGCCGAGGTGCCCAGCACCTCCTTGGTCTGGCCCTCGAACTGCGGCTCGGCCAGCCGGACGGTGACGACCGCGGTCAGGCCCTCCATGGCGTCGTCCTTGACGACGTCGTCCTCGGCGACGCGCAGCAGTTTGGTGGCGCGCAGGGCCTCGTTGACGGTTTTGGCCACCGACCGTTCGAATCCGGACACGTGCGTGCCGCCCTTGGGGGTGGCGATGATGTTGACGAAGGACCTGACGGTGGTGTCGTAGCCGGTGCCCCAGCGCAGCGCGATGTCGACGCCCAGCTCCCGGGTGACCTCGGTGGGCGTCATGTGGCCGCGGTCGTCCAGGACCGGCACCGTCTCCTTGAAGGTGCCCTGGCCGGACAGGCGCAGCACGTCACAGACGGCCTTGTCCTGCGCCAGGTACTCGCAGAACTCGCTGATGCCGCCGTCGTACCGGAAGGTTTCCTCCGTCACCGCCTCGCTCTCGACGCGGCGCTCGTCCCGTACGACCAGGGTCAGGCCCGGCACCAGGAAGGCGGTCTGGCGGGCGCGCGCGTGCAGGTTCTCCAGGGAGAGCTTGGCGTCCTTCAAGAAGATCTGCCGGTCGGCCCAGTAGCGCACGCGGGTGCCGGTCTTCGTCTTGGCGATCCGCTTGCCCTTGAGCAGGCCGTTGGCCGGATCGAAGGGGGCGTCGGGGCCGGACTCGGTGAAGATGCCGGGCACGCCGCGGCGGAAGCTGATCGAGTGGGTCTTGCTGTTGCGGTCCACCTCCACGTCCAGCCGCGCCGACAGCGCGTTGACCACGGAGGCGCCGACGCCGTGCAGACCGCCGGAGGCCGCGTACGAGCCGCCGCCGAACTTTCCGCCGGCGTGCAGCTTGGTCATCACGACCTCGACGCCGCTGAGCCCGGTCTTGGGCTCCACGTCGACCGGGATGCCACGGCCGTTGTCCCGCACCTCCACCGAACCGTCCTCATGGAGGACTACCTCGATGTGGTCGCAGTAGCCGCCCAGCGCCTCGTCGACGGAGTTGTCGATGATCTCCCAGAGGCAGTGCATCAGGCCGCGGCTGTCCGTCGAGCCGATGTACATGCCGGGGCGCTTGCGGACGGCCTCCAGCCCCTCCAGGACGAGCAGGTGCCGCGCGGTGTAGTTGGAACCGTCCCGGTCTGCCCCGGTCAGCACTGCGGTGGACGGCACGGACATCTCGGCGGTCACGCGGTTCGCTCCTCGCTGAATTACTGGTGGTCCGCATTCCGCGGACCCGGTCGTGGCGGTGTCGCCGCTCAGAGCGTACCGAGGCCCGGTAGAGCCGATGTGACGCCACCCGTAAGGATGTCCATGGTAGTAGACTTTCGCTCACGTGTTCGATACCTCGTTGGGGTGAGTCCCCAGTGACGCGCACATCACGTTCCCTTCGAGGCATGAACCATTTAGGCTCCGGGCACGTCCTCTTGAACAACCGGCAAGCCAGCCGGGAGGACAAAATCCCAGCAACCAACGTGAATCAGACCACCACGCAATACGGCTCATTCGCCGCCACCCGGCAACACCCGGCTTCCCCGGAAAAAAATTTTCAGGGAATAGGCACGAGCGGGAACGTTTTCGGCCTGGTTGGATGTTGACCCTGGTACGACAGCTCGTCGAGCTAGAGAAGAGGCGACGTGACTACTGTTCTGACCCCCGCGAGCCCGCTGACGGCCGCTGACCGCTGCGACCGCTGCGGCGCCCAGGCATACCTGCGCGTCGTCCTGATGTCCGGCGGCGAACTGCTCTTCTGCGCCCACCACGGTCGCAAGTTCGAGCCAGAACTCAAGAAGATCGCCGCGGAAATACAGGACGAGACGGAGCGGCTGACCGCCTCTCCCGCGTCTGCGTCCGACGAGGAACGCTGACACATCGCATCCGACGACGAGCGAGCAGCGGCCTAGGGCCGTGCAGCGGGCGGTCTCCCGGTACCCCGGGAGACCGCCCGCACTCGCGTCTGCCCCCGTGACCGACGGGCCCTGCGTTACGGCTGCCGCTCAGCGTGCCCTCTGAGGCCCACTGAGGCTCCGCGGGCCCCCGCCTCGCCCTGTGGGGCCTCCGCCCCGCGTTGCGGCTCTCAGCCGGCGCCATGGGCGGTCACGTGCTTCATCATCGTCGAGATGCGCGTGTAGACACCGGGCTTACCGACCTTTCCGCAGCCCGTCCCCCAGGAGACCAGCCCCACGAGGCGCTTTTTCGCCACCAGCGGACCACCACTATCCCCCTGGCAGGCGTCCCGCCCGCCTTCCGGCGCTCCCGCACACAGCATGGAATCGGCCATGTACTTACCGTCGGCGTTGCCCGGGTACGCCCTGCTGCACGCCGCGTTCGAGAGCACCTGGACCTGCGCCGTACGGAGCGCGTCGGCGTAGCTCCCGTTCCCGGTGGTGTCACCCCACCCGTACACGTTCGCCTTGGTGCCCGCCTTGTACGCGGCGTCGCCGGCCTTGGCCATCGGGAGCGAACGCCCCTTGGGCAGCTGCTTGCCGAGCGTGAGCACCGCGATGTCGCCGGCGTTGCTGTAACTGTCGTACGTCGGATTCACCCAGACCCGCCGCGGCACCAGTTCCTCCCCCGTGCGGCCTCGCATGTTCTCGCGGCCCACGATGATCCGCAGATCCCTGACATGCTGCCACTCCACTCCCAGCACGGCACGGCTCAGGCAGTGCGCCGCCGTGACCACCGTCGCCCGGCCGACCAGCACCCCGCCGCAGAACTGGCCGGAACGGTCCGAGCCAAAGCGCGAGCGGGAGCTGATGGCCACCATCCACGGACTGTTGGAGAGCTTCACCTGCTGTCCTCCCACCACCACCCCGTCCGCCTGCGCGGTCGCCGGTACGGCGAGGACCAGGACTAGGGCCCCGAGGGCGGCCCGGACGTAGGCTCGCATACACGCTCCTGACTGTGCGGAAGTGTTCGCACACCCAGGGTGAGCCAGCCGCGCTGATCACGCACCCGGACACACTGCGGGCCCGGCCCTCCCGAAGGAGGACCGGGCCCGCAGTCCCTCGTACAGCCGTCCGAAACGACCGCCCGGATCAGTCCAGGTAGTCGCGCAGCACCTGCGAGCGCGAGGGGTGACGCAGCTTCGACATCGTCTTGGACTCGATCTGCCGGATCCGCTCACGCGTGACGCCGTAGACCTTGCCGATCTCGTCCAGCGTCTTGGGCTGGCCGTCGGTCAGGCCGAAGCGCATGGAGACCACGCCCGCCTCACGCTCGCTGAGCGTGTCCAGGACCGAGTGCAGCTGCTCCTGCAGCAACGTGAAGCTCACCGCGTCGGCCGGCACGACCGCCTCGGAGTCCTCGATCAGGTCACCGAACTCGCTGTCGCCGTCCTCGCCCAGCGGAGTGTGCAGCGAGATCGGCTCGCGGCCGTACTTCTGGACCTCGATGACCTTCTCGGGGGTCATGTCCAGTTCCTTGGCCAGCTCCTCCGGGGTGGGCTCGCGGCCCAGGTCCTGGAGCATCTGGCGCTGCACGCGCGCCAGCTTGTTGATGACCTCGACCATGTGGACGGGGATACGGATCGTCCGGGCCTGGTCGGCCATGGCGCGGGTGATCGCCTGGCGGATCCACCACGTCGCGTACGTGGAGAACTTGTAACCCTTCGTGTAGTCGAACTTCTCGACCGCACGGATCAGACCGAGGTTGCCCTCCTGGATCAGGTCCAGGAAGAGCATGCCGCGGCCGGTGTAGCGCTTGGCCAGCGAGACCACCAGGCGGAGGTTGGCCTCCAGCAGGTGGTTCTTGGCGCGGCGGCCGTCCTCGGCGATGATCTCCAGCTCGCGCTTGAGCTTCGGCGCCAGCTTGTCGGAGTTGGCCAGCTTGTCCTCGGCGAACAGACCGGCCTCGATGCGCTTGGCGAGCTCGACCTCCTGCTCGGCGTTGAGCAGCGGGACCTTGCCGATCTGCTTGAGGTAGTCCTTGACCGGGTCGGCGGTGGCACCGGCCGCCGCGACCTGCTGCGCGGGGGCGTCGTCCTCGTCGTCGTCGGACAGCACGAAGCCGGCGTTCTCGGCGCCCTCGGGCACCTCGGCCGCGGCGTCGCCGCCCTTGCCGGCGGGCGCCGTCTCCTCGATCGGCTCGTCTTCGAGCAGCTCGTCGACGTCCTTCTTGGCCGCTGTCTTCTTCGCCACGGTCTTCTTGGCCGCTGTCTTCTTCGCGACCGTCTTCTTGGCGGCGGTCTTCTTCGCCACCGTCTTCTTCTCGGATGCGCCCTCGGCCTCGCCGTACGGACTGTCGCCCATCGGGGCGGCCGCGGTGGTGGCCTTCTTCGCCGTGGCGGTCTTGGCCGCGACGGTCTTGGTGGCGGTGCGCTTTGCCGGACTCTTCGCTGCGACGCTCTTGCGGGTGCGCTTGGGCGCCTCTGCGGCACTGACCATCAGCGTCACACCCTCCTCGTCGAGGATCTGGTTGAGGCTGCGCAGAACGTTCTTCCACTGGGTTGGCGGAATCTGGTCAGCCTCGAAGGCCCGACGCACGTCATCGCCGGCGATCTGCCCATCAGCCTTTCCCCGCTCGATGAGCGCCATCACTGACTCGGACTCGGCGATCTCCGGCGGGAGCGTACGGGATGTGCTGGCCGACACGAACAACCTCTCGGAACGATGGAAACGGCTTCCGACCCCGTCCACTGTGGATCGGAGCCGACGACCGCCGGCGGGGATGGACCGACGGCGCGGGGGAAGCCGGGGAGTTGAACAGCGCCGAAAGCGCCGCTCGCATTCCCTCCTCGGCTATCACCTCTTAAGTCATCGCGCCTCCCCGGCGAGCGTTACGCCCAATCTGCGTGGCCCGAGTCACACCACATATCCACACATTCCCTCCCCTACGATGCGCAACCCTCCCAAGCAATCGCCGGGCCCGGAGCATGCTCCCGGGCCCGGCGGCCTTCCGTATGCGGGCTCGCGCGACGGCCGTGCGGCGCCGCCACGCTCGCGGCGGCGCGCTGCCGCGGACCGCAGGCAGCGCCTGTGCGCTCCGATGGCGTGCGCACGCCTTGTGCGCCTTGTGCGCCCCAGTGCGCTTCGTGCGCCGGGCGTCTGCATCGCGCGCCCCGGGTGCTTCGCGCGTTCTCGGCCAGTCTGTCGCGTGAGGGAGGCAGGCCGTCCGCCCCGCGCGGACGCGCCCCGCCCCGTACATACGCACCCTCCGGCCGGTGCCGCCCGGCCGGTACGAGGCCCGGGCGGGCGGAGGCCTTCAGCGGCCTCTGGTGTTCAGTGTTCGCGGGGCGGCGGAACGGTGAGGTCCCCGGAACCGCCGGCGTTCTGGCCGCCTGCCTCGCCGTGGGCGGTCAGAAGGGTCCGCATCGCGCTCTCGGCGCCCGCGGCGTCCCCGGCGCCGATCGCGTCGACGATGCGCATGTGCTGTCCCACGGCCTTCTCCGCGGGACGCTCACAGCCGCCGGCCGGGCCGCCCGAGACGTGCAGAGCGGAGGAGACGATTCCGGAGAGGTGCTCCAGCATGCGGTTGCCGGCGAGCTGGAGCAGCAGGGTGTGGAACTCGGAGTCGGCGCGGGCGAAGGTCAGCGAGTCGCCCTGGGCCGCGGCGTGCCCCATGATCTCGACCATGTCGGCGAGGCGCTGCTGGATGTCGTCGCGGCCGTGGCCCGCGGCGAGCCGGGCGGCGAGGGGTTCGATCGTCCAGCGCAGCTCGGACAGTTCCCGGCGCTGGTCGTCACGCTGCGGTCCGTACGCCCGCCACTCGATGATGTCGGGATCGAGCAGGTTCCAGTCGCTGACCGGACGCACCCGGGTGCCCACGTTCGGCCGGGCGCTGACCAGGCCCTTGGCTTCGAGGACGCGCAGGGACTCGCGCACCACGGTGCGGGAGACCTCGAAGCGCTGGCCGATCTCCTCGGGCACGAGCGGGCGGTCGGCGCCCAGGTCGCCGGAAACGATCATCTGCCCGAGCTGCTGGACGAGTTGGCCGTGCAGTCCGCGGCCGCGGTTGCCCGCCGCCCGGCGGCCGGCCCTGGCCATGTCGGCCTCGGGGCCGTCCCAGACGGGCGGCACGCGATCGGCCCGCTCCACACCCGGAGCGTGGCCGGCGCCGACGGCGCCGGGCGCGCCCGCGGCGTTGGCGTAGGAGTAGCGGTCAAGCTCGCCCGGGCCGGCGAGGCCGGCGTCGGCGGGGCGAGCCGCGGTCATCATGGTGTGCGCAAGGGTACTCACGCATCATTTGTCGGCGACGTCCCGGGACCCCTTGAGGTCTTTGGTGAAAAGCACACGAAAGGGTGATCGCCCATCCTTCCCCAATTGACGCTTTATCGGAAAGAAGACGCGTCTCGCGGGCGGGTGCGGAGAGTTGCCAGGTGAGCGGGCCACCGCAGGGGTCGCACGCGGTCAGCGGGCCCGCCTTCGCAGGGCGATCAGGGCGTAGGCGCAGACCAGTGCGGCGAGCGACAACGCGACGGCTCCGCCTACCGGTTGGGCCGCCAGCCGCAGCACCCCCGCGACCGCCTGGTCGAACCCGGCCGGCCACTGGATCAGCGCCGCCGACCGCAGCCGCGCCGGCACTCCCACCAGGGAGCGAGCGGCCGGAACCGCCAACACCTGCTGCACGAGCGGCAGAACGCCGACCGGTACGGCCAGGACCGCCGCCATCCCCAGCGCGGTGGACCTGAAGACCCCGGCCGCCAGGACGCCGGCCCAGGCACAGCCGACCAGGAGGGCCGTCCAACTGACGGCCAGCATCTTCCAGTCGCCGCCCTGCGGAAGGCCCGCCGAGCCGAACAGACCGCGCACCAGCACGCCGTCCAGGAGCAGCGTGCCGATCGCGAGCAGCACCGCGGCACCGCCGCTGACCAGCAGTTTGGCACCGAGCAGGCCGAGGCGGCGGGGAACCGTCCCCTGCTCGGGGGCGAGCGCGGGATAGCGGAACTCCTGGCCGAAGGAGAGCGCGCCGATCAGCCCGGCGGCGAGTGCGGTCGGCGGGAACGGAAGTTGACGCGGCCATCCGGTGATGACGTGTACACGCGAGGTGTCGCCGACGCGGGCCAGCGCCAGCGCGAAGACCAGGGTGACGACGAGCGAGAGCACGGCCACGATCGGCCCGGTGGGGTCGGTCGAGGCGCGGCGGAGCTCGTAGCGCAGCGGCCACTGCGGGCCGCGCCCGGAAAGCCGTAGACCGGCGAGCTTCAGGGCGGCGGATTCAGCGGAAACGGGAGCGGGGCCGGGGGAACCCGTGGGGAGAGAGGTACGCAGGGGCTTCAGGGGCTTGAAGGTGGATGCCGGGCGCCGGGTTGAGGTCGCGGCAGGGGAAGGCGGGGAGGTCGGTGCTTCGGCGGTCGGTGCTTCGGCGAGCGCCGGTGCGGGTGAAGTGACGGAAGTGGGCGATGTGTTGGAGGTGGGTGGTGTGTTGGAGGTGGGTGAGGTGGTTGCGGGCTCGGGGTGGGCCGGGGACGTGAGGGCGGCCGCGGGTGACGGGAGCGCGTGCTGGGAGACCGCCGCGCTGGTCACTTCGGGCAGGGTGACCGCCTCGACGAAGGCGGCGGAGCCGGCAAGCCGGCCTGTGGCGGTGAGCGGGGCCGGTTCGGCGTGCGGCATCGGTGCGGGGGGCGCGGCGGGGGCCGGAGAGGTGGCGTGCGGGATCGATTCGGCGCAGGCCGCGGGCTCGGCGGGGGCTTCCGTGCCAATGAATACGGCCATTTCGTGGACCGCGCCCTCGCCTGACGCGGACGGTGCGGGCGCAGCAGGGGCCGGGCTATCCGGGCCGTTGACGGCGGTGCGGCTTCGCGCGCGGCCGTCGGCGCGGGTGAGCGGGGTGATCGGGCCGGTGTCCCCCACCTCGTCGGCGAGCCGGTGCACGAGGATGCCGTGCCGGAAGGCGGTATCGCCCACGGTGGCGCAGTTGCTGCCGTAGACGGCGATACGGCTGCCGCTCTCCCGTACGACTTCGACGGCGTGACCGGCGTTCGGGTCCGCTGCCGGGCGGGCGCGCTGCGACTCGTCGACGAGGAGTGACGCGAGCCGGTCGGCGTGTGGCGAGCGGACCACGACGCGGGGGCGCAGCCGGGTGCGGGCGAAGTCGGCCGCGTTCTGGTCGGCGATCAGCCTGCCGTCCTCGATGGTGACCACACGGTGGGCGAGCCGGGCGGCGGACCGGGCGTCGCGCGACGTCAGGAGTACGGTCCCGCCCTGTGCCGCGTACCCCTGGAGCAGGCCGTACAGCCACGCCGCCTCGCGCGGGGACACGTCCACGGAAGGCTCGTCGAGGAGGAGGGTGTGCGGGTCGCCGAGGAGGGCCGCGGCCAGGCCCAGCCTGCGGTCCATGCCCCGCGAGAACGCACCGAGCCGTTCGTCGGCCAGGCCGCTGAGGCCGACGACGTCCAGGACGTCGTCGGCCCGGGACGCGGGGACCCCGGCCGCCGCGCTGAGCATGCGCAGGTGCCCACGCGCCGTCCGGGCCGGATGGCCGGGGACGTCTCCGAGGACCACGCCGAGTTCACGGGCCGGGTTCGGGACGCGGTGCAGCGGACGGCCGCGGAAGAGCGCGACGCCCCGGCCGCTCTCCAACTGGAGCATGAGCCGCAGCGCGGTGGTCTTGCCGGCGCCCTCGGGGCCGAGCAGAACGGTGATCCGGCCGGCCGGAGCCTCGAAGCTCAGGTCGTCGACGGCGGGGCGCTGCCCCTCGCGGGACCCGCCGGTCAGCCCGATGGCCTGGATCATCGCGGCCTCCGCAGGGTGCGGGACCGTACGGAAGCAGGGGGGAGGAGGTGGGGTCTCACCCGACCAAAGGTAACCGCATATGTCTGATTTGCCGGTAATGCCTAGCGGTTACTGCCCGTTCGTGTCACGACCCGCCGCCGACGGCGCCTCCGCAGCCCGAGATCAGCCCTCCACCGGCCGTCACGGCGCCAGAGCCCGCCGCTCCCCCACAGGCCGCCGCTCAGACCTCGGGACGCAGCATCGGCGGATTGAGCAGGGTGGCGCCGCCGGCTCTGAACAGCTGGGCAGGGCGGCCTCCCTGACGGGTCGTCGTGCCGCCGGTGGGCACCAGGAAGCCGGGAGTGCCGGTGACCTTGCGGTGGAAATTGCGGGGGTCCAGCGCCACGCCCCACACCGCTTCGTACACCCTGCGCAGCTCACCGACCGTGAACTCCTGCGGGCAGAAGGCGGTGGCGAGCGAGGAGTACTCGATCTTCGAGCGGGCCCGCTCCACCCCGTCCGCGAGGATGCGCGCATGGTCGAAGGCGAGCGGCGCGGACTGCTCCTCGTCCCGGCCCAGGCCGCCGTCCTGCTCCAGGAACGTCTCGACGGGGGCCCAGCGCGCGCCGCGGGCGTCACCGCCCGGCGTCGGGGCGGGGAGATCGGGCGCGAGCACCAGGTGGGCGACGCTGACCACCCGCATACGGGGGTCGCGCTTGGGGTCGCCGTAGGTGGCGAGCTGTTCGAGGTGCGCGCCGTACGGCGGCGGAGGACCGGCCGGGCAGTGGGCGTGCAGACCGGTCTCCTCGGCCAGCTCGCGCGCCGCGGCCGCCTCCAGGTCCTCGTCGGGCCGTACGAAACCGCCCGGCAGGGCCCAGCGCCCCTGGAACGGCGGCTCGCCACGGCGCACGGCCAACGCGCACAGCGCGTGCCTGCGCACGGTGAGCACGACCAGATCGACGGTAACGGCGAACGGGGGGAAGGCCGACGGGTCGTAGGGAGGCATGGCGCGATCATAGTCGTCCGCCTGACGATAAACAGGCCCCGGCGCACCTCACGCCCCCAGTTGCAAGCCATTCGCGGCCTCCTCCACCAGGCCCATGCCCAGCCTGCTGATCCGCACGGCGAACGGCTGCTCGGCGACGCTGAGCCCGGTGAACTGCATGGCTCCGAGCGGCGCGCTGGCGACCGGGCGGACCGCCACGGTCCCTGAGGGCACGTCGGGACGCACCCCGGCCAGGGCGGTCAGGGCGTGCACCGCGCCCGCCGCGGCCACGGCCGCCGGGCGGCAGGCCGCGGGGTGCGGGACGGGCGCTCCGTCGCGGGTGCGCTGCTCGCCCGCGTACATCTCCGGGAGCCGGTAGGCGAAACTCTGCGCCGCGTCGAGGAGCCCGCGCACCAGGGCTCCGGCCTCCTTCTCGTAGCCCGCGGCGACCAGGCCCGCGACGGCGACCGCCGTCTCGTGGACCCGTACGGCGCCGCTGCGATGGCCGAAGGGGTTGTAGCCGCCCTCCTTCGCCCCGAGACCCCGCAAGCCCCAGCCCGAGTCCATGGCCGGGCTCCCCAGCAGCCGGGCCAGCTGCTCGGTACGCGCCCTGTCGAGCAGGCCGACGGCCGACCGGCCGCCGCCGAGCAGGCCGGTGTCCAGCAGGTGGGCGGCGGTGGAGCCGAGGTGCGGCAGCAGGCGCCCGCCGGAGGTCCGCAACGCGGCCGGGCTGCCACCGCTGCGGCTCTCCACCCAGAACTCCTCACGGAACCGCGCCCGCAGGCCTGCCGCCCAGTCGCGCAGTTCCGGCGCGCCCGGTCGCCCGTAGGCGTCGAGGAGGTCGGCACCGAGCAGCGCGGCACGGTGCGCGTGGGCCTGGGTCGCACAGCGGTACGGCCCTCCGGGCACGGGGTCGGGGACGTAGCCGCTGCCTCCGCTCAGGGCTCCGTCCCCGGAGGCGCGCCCGTCACCGGCGGTGGTGCGCAGCCAGCCCAGGCAGCGCTCCGCGGCGGGGAGCAGCTGCTCGGCCTCGCGTTCGGGCAGCCCCCACCGGCGGGCTTCTGCGAGGACCGTGGGGAACAGCAGCGTGGCCTCGACGCCGGTGCAGCTGGGGGGCGCGTACGGTCCCGCGTCCCGCAGCGCGCCGGGAATTCGGCCGGAATCCGCCCCTGGCCCGCCCAGTTGGAGTCGGGCGAGGGCGCGCAGAGTGTTCGCCGCGAGCCGGGTGCCCAGGGGCAGCAGCATGCGGGCGGCCCAGAGGGCCTCGGCGGGCGAGAGGCCGCAGCGCCAGGGGACACCACCCGCGACGTACATGTCCGTGAGGGCTCCGGGGCCGCGCATCAGCAGGCCGTGGAGATCGTCGAGCCCCGTCGCCAGCAGCGCGTCGGCCCGGGGGTCGTCGCACTGGAGCCGCGCCGCCGACCAGGGGCGGGGCGGCTGTTCGCCACCGCGGGTAGCCGGGAGCAGCGACCCCGGTCCGCCGGAGAAGGCTCCTTGGGCGGCGTGCTCCAGCCGGACGCGCACCTCGATGGTGTGGTGGCCGCCGGGCGGGAGGTCCAGTTCCCAGCACAGCAGCCCGGCCGAGGCCATGACGTCCGAGGGCGCGGGGGACGCCGCGACGACGGCGTGCGCCCCCGCGGCGGACCAGCGCAGCCCTGAGCCGTGGACGCTGGCGGGCAGTTCGGGCCCGGTGAACCCGACGGCGATCGCGCCGAGTTCGGCGAGGTCCGTGCCGAGCCGCAGCTCCACGGGCAGCCGCACCCGCCGGGGGGCACTGCTGTGGAACGTGAGCCGTTCGACGCCGTCGGCGCACCGCAGCCGTTCGACGCGGATCTCCGGGTCGGGGCCGCGGTCGACGGCCGTACGGACCGTACCGACGAACCGCGCGCGGTCCGTCGCGATCAACCTGCCCTGCACCACGACGGGTTCGGCGCCTCCGGCACTCAGCTGGCACCGCGACAGGACGCGGCGCCCGGCGCGGTAGAAACCGTCCGTGCCCCGGCCGGTGAGCTGGCCCTGTTCGGAGGAGATGGCGAGGGCCGGCAGGGCCACGCAGATGAGCGCCCCGTGGACAGGCTGCGGTTCCGGGGGCCTGGGCACCCCGGAGCGGTGTTCTCCGGGGGCCCGGCGGGCCGGCTGAGTAGTGGGAACCATGCCTGACACTCTCTGCGCTCCCTGCTGGGGTCTGGGCTCCAAACGGACTGCGCCACAGTGGTGAACGGCGAGGCGGGCGCGCAGGTCACGCCGGCACCGCGGCGACGGCGGGCTCACGGCCGGCTCCGGTCACCGTTGCGACCGGTACGCCGCTTGGTCCGGCCGGTTCCCGTACGCGACCCGGGACGCGTACTGCCACGCGGGCCGCCGGGGCGGTCCGATCCGCCGCAACGGCCGCTGCCGCCGGGGCGGGCCGTCCCGCGGGGGCCGCCGTCCGCGGTGGTCTGCCCGGGCCGGCCGGCACGGGCCGCCTCGCCCGGTCCGGCCGCCTCGGACGGGACTCCGGGCACCGGCACGGGCCCGTCGACAAGCACCGGTACGGAGTCACACCCGGGCGCCAGTGCGAGCGATGGGTCCGAAGTGCTCCGCTCCGCGCGCTCCTCCCGCAGGCAGCGTCGCAGCGACTCCGGGTCCAGCCCCGCGTTGACTCCCCGGTGCAGCAGCTGGGCGAAGAGGCATTCGGGGTCGAGGGTCAGCGCCCGGCCGAGCGCGACGCGGGCGGACGGCTGGTCGCCCGTCGCCCAGGCGACCCAGCCGGCCAGCGCCAGCGGGGCCACTGCGTACTCGGCGTAGCCGCCGACACAGCGGCGGGACAGCGCTTGCCACAGGCGCAGCGCGGGTTCGGCGTCCGGGCCCTCCATCCACTCCGCAGCCCGGTCCCTGGCGACGCGGTCCTGGAGCCCGACGATGAGGCGGGCGGCCTCGGCATCGGTCAGGAGCGCGTCGTCGCAGGCGTCCCGGGCCCGGCGGCTGCCCGTGGGCGGGTCCTCGCGGAACCGGCGGATCAGACGGCTCGCGTGCGCCAGGGTCTCCGTCCGCACGGGCGCCGCCGTCTCCTCCTGGACCATGCGCGTGACGAGCGCGCCGGCCACCGCGTCCAGCGCGCCCGTCTGTTCCGCGGCGCGCGGTCCAGTGCGCGCGGCCAGCCGGGCTTCCATCTCCCGCAGTGAGCCGCGCACCTGGATACCCGCATACGCAGCGGCGGCGGCCATCACCGACGTGCCGGGAAGGGCCATGGGCGTGCCCTCGGCGGGGCAGCAGCGGTAGTCAGGGCAGCAGTAGGACCAGAAGCGGCCCCTGGAGATGCACAGTGCTTCGAGCACCGGGACGTCCAGTGCTCCGCAGGCGACCCGCAGCCGTTGTGCGAGCGGGCGGAGGCGCTCCATAACGTCCCGGCCGTTCTCCCCCTCCGCGGGATCCTGGCAGAGGTAGACGATGATGCCTTCGGGCCGGGAGCCGCGCTCCTGGCCTGCTGCCACGAGACAGCTCGCGAGCTGGTCGGACACGTACGGCCACTGCCCGCGCTCGGCGGGGATGCCGAGGCGGGCACGGCCGCCGAAGCGGCCCCGCTCACCGTGCAGGCCGACGAGGACGATGCTGTCGTCCGGGTAGAAGCCGAGGAGATACGGCAGCGCGTCGGCCAGCTCGCCCGGCCCGCGCAGGGTGACCCTGGTCTCTTCCGCCGCTGCCGCGGCGTCGGGCGAGGGCGGTGTGGCGGACCCGGATCCGGCGGCCGGGTGGGTCGGTACGGACGGGTGGGACCGGGCGGGCCGGTCGGGGTGATGAGGCGTGTCGCCGTGCTGGTTCATGGCTCGAAGATCCCGCGGAACGCCGCATCGCCGCGACCCCTGTGGATAACTCGCGGGTGACGCGAGTTATCCACAGCATCGGGCGGCAGTTCGCGCGTTGTCAGTGGCATCGGGTTGCATGGAGCCATGAGCAACGAAGACCTGCGTGCCTCGGCCGATGCCGTCCTCTCCCGCCTCGTCGGGGACCCCGGCGGCACCGCCCGGCTGCGCGAGGACCAGTGGCGGGCGATCGAGGCGCTGGTCGCCGACCACCGCCGCGCGCTGGTGGTGCAGCGCACGGGCTGGGGCAAGTCGGCGGTCTACTTCGTCGCCACCGCGCTGCTGCGCGAGCGCGGCGCCGGACCGACCGTGATCGTCTCCCCGCTGCTCGCGCTGATGCGCAACCAGGTCGACGCGGCGGCCCGGGCCGGGATCCGCGCGCGCACGATCAACTCCTCCAACACCGAGGAATGGGACACGGTCCAGGCCGAGGTGGCGGCGGGCGAGGTCGACGTCCTGCTCGTCAGCCCGGAGCGGCTGAACAACCCCGACTTCCGCGACCAGGTGCTCCCGAAGCTGGCCGCGGCCACCGGACTGCTGGTGGTCGACGAGGCGCACTGCATCTCGGACTGGGGCCACGACTTCCGGCCCGACTACCGGCGGCTGCGCACGATGCTCGCCGACCTGCCGCCCGGCGTCCCCGTGCTCGCCACCACGGCGACGGCCAACGCGCGGGTCACGGCCGACGTGGCCGAGCAGCTGGGTACGGGCGAGGGCGCCGCCGAGGCGCTCGTCCTGCGCGGCCCGCTCGACCGGGAGAGCCTGAGCCTGGGCGTGCTCCCGCTGCCGGACGCCGCGCACCGGCTGGCCTGGCTGGCCGACCATCTGCACGAGCTGCCGGGCTCGGGGATCATCTACACGCTCACGGTCGCCGCGGCCGAGGAGGTCACCGCCTTCCTGCGGCAGCGCGGCCACACGGTGGCCTCGTACACCGGGAAGACCGAAAACGCGGACCGCCAGCAGGCCGAGGACGATCTGCTCGGCAACCGCGTCAAGGCGCTGGTCGCCACCTCCGCGCTCGGCATGGGCTTCGACAAGCCGGACCTCGGGTTCGTGGTGCACCTGGGCTCGCCGTCCTCCCCGATCGCCTACTACCAGCAGGTGGGGCGCGCCGGCCGCGGCGTCGAGCACGCGGAGGTGCTGCTGCTGCCCGGCCGCGAGGACGAGGCGATCTGGAAGTACTTCGCCTCGCTGGCGTTCCCGCCCGAGGAGCAGGTGCGCCGGACGCTGGACGTGCTGGCGGGCGCGGACCGGCCGCTGTCGCTGCCCGCCCTGGAGCCGCTGGTCGAGCTGCGCCGCTCGCGCCTGGAGACCATGCTGAAGGTGCTCGACGTGGACGGCGCGGTGCACCGCGTCAAGGGCGGCTGGACCGCGACCGGGCGGCCGTGGGCGTACGACGCCGAGCGGTACGCGTGGGTGGCGCGGCAGCGCGAGGCCGAGCAGCAGGCCATGCGGGACTACGCCACGACGACCGGCTGCCGGATGGAGTTCCTGCGGCGGCAGTTGGACGACGAGGCGGCAGCGCCGTGCGGACGCTGCGACAACTGCGCGGGAGCGCGCTTCACCACCGAGGTGTCGGCGGCGTCGCTGGACGCGGCGCGCGGCGAGCTGGGGCGGCCGGGTGTGGAAGTGGAGCCGCGGCGGATGTGGCCGACGGGCCTGCCCGCCATCGGTGTCGACCTCAAGGGGCGCATCCCGGCGGGTGAGCAGGCGTCCGCCGGGCGTGCCCTGGGACGGCTCTCCGACATCGGCTGGGGGAACCGGCTGCGTCCGATGCTCGCCGCGCAGGCCTCGGACGGTCCGATTCCGGACGACGTCGCCTCCGCGGTCGTCACCGTTCTCGCCGACTGGGCGAAGGGCCCCGGGGGCTGGGCGTCCGGGGCTCCGGACGCCCCGGCGCGGCCGGTGGGGGTCGTGACACTCGACTCGCGCACCCGTCCTCAGCTGGTGCGTTCCCTCGGGGAGCGCATCGCCGCCGTCGGGCGGATGCCGTTCCTGGGGACGGTGACGTACGGGGAGCACGCGGAGGACGCCCGCGTGCCGCGGAGCAACAGCGCGCAGCGACTGCGGTCGCTGCACGGCTCGTTGGGCGTGCCGCCGGAGCTGGCTCAGGCCCTGGCGGCGGCAGGGGGCCCTGTCCTGTTGGTCGACGACTACGCGGATACGGGGTGGACCCTGGCCGTGGCCGCGCGGCTGGTGCGCAAGGCGGGTGCCACGGGGGTGTTTCCGCTGGTCCTTGCCGTACAGGGGTGAGGTGAAGGGGGCGGTCGGGCGTCAGGGGCCCGTGCGGCGGGCAGGTATGGGGAAGGCGCACCAGAGGATTCCAGCCGTGCACGCCCACGGTTCATTGCCGCATGCCTGTACGAACGTAAGAATTGGACCGCTTCCCCGTACCCGCCGTCCGCGGTCAGGTACGGCGGTACCGCGCCGTGCCCGCACGGCCGTCCGCCGTCGGGCGTGGACGCGTAGACGAAGGGAGGGCCGTGACCTTCGGCTTCGCCCAGCCCCCGGGTGTGTCCCTGCCCACCTCCGCCGATTCCGCCGCCCGGCTGAGCCGCATGCTGGAGCCCTCCGAGTGGGCGTCGGCGGGGATTCCCCTGCTGCGCAATCCGCGTGAGGTCGTCACCGGTCTGCACGACCGCCACCTGCCGGGACTCTCGACGGCCATCGTGGCGGTGCTCGGCCCCGAGGAGCGCGTCACCGCCAGCGCGTCGTTCGTCCAGCACGCCTCGGCTCCGGACGGCTGGGAGTTCCGCAACGCGCTTCTGGCGCGGTTGCGGCTGGTCGTCCCGCACGACCTGCGGCTGCGGGTACCGGTCCGTACGGCCGTGCTGCTCTACTGCCGCGAGGGCGACCCGCGTTGGACCGAGGCGGACGGCGCATGGATGTGGGGACTGCGCGACGCTTGCACCCTGCACGGACTTCGCTGTGGCGCGTACATCACGCTGACCCGCAGCGGCTGGCAGGTGCTGGGAGAGGGCCGTGGTGGCCGGCGGCCGCGCTCGGTCGTCCGCACCGAGCGCGCGCGTGCGGCGGAGCAGCCGCCGCGTGGGCGCGTTCCGGAACAGCCCGGTCCGGCAGGATGGCCTGCCACGGCGGAACGATCCTTTCCGATGGGGCAGCCGGCCGGCACGGGGCGGCCGGCCCCGTCGCTGCGTACGCAGTCGGCGAACCGGACGGCGCGGGCCGGTCCTTCGGAACGGAAGGAAGCGTCCGGGCGGTCCGGTACGCAGGAACCCGGGCATGCCGACAGCGCGGGGCAGTCCGGAGCACCCGGACACGCCGAAGCGGCGCGACGGCCGGGGCCGACGCCGTCCGGTTCACCGGAACGGTTCAGTCCGGCGGAACGGCCGTGTGCGACCGCACCGCAGCCGTACCCGGCGGAGTCGCGCCCTCCCGCGGAGCCGTCGCGCAACGACGGCCGGCCGACGGCAAGGCACGGCGGAGTCCCGCCGGCGTTCCGCGGCTCGTTGACGACCCGCGGGCACCCGGCGTGAGACGCCCGGCCGGCCCACGGGCCGCCGGGCTCCCCCTGCCGGCGTCCGTCAGGCGTTCACGCCCAGGAGGGCGTTGATCCGCTGCGGGTCACCGCACACGACCAGGAGCGCCCCGGCGCGGGCCATCGCGGCGGGCAGGGCCCGGGCGACGGTCTCCTCGGCACCGCCGTTGACCGCGACGACCACAACGGGCCGCCCGGTCGCACGCTCGGCGGTGGCGTCCGCGTAGAACACGTCGTCAGCGGCGTCCTGCTGCGCCCAGTAGGACGTCTCGCCGAAGGACAGTTCGTGCGCGGCCCAGGGGTGGGTCTCGCCGGTGGTGAGCACCAGAACTTCACCCGGCGCGCGTCCGGAGTCCAGCAGCAGGTCCACGGCCTCGTCGGCGGCGTCGAGAGCGCCGGACTCCGAGGCCGGGATCAGCTGGAGCTGCGCTCCGGAAGCAGCACCGGCAGCATCGGGCTTGGGGCCCGAGCGCTGCGCCGGAGGAGTGCCGGCCGGCCCACGGGGCGGCGCGGCGGGTCCGGGCTTGCCGGGGCGGGCGCTGGCCGCGGGGGCGCCGCGCGGAGGCGCGGGGCGGGGACCGGGGCCAGGAACAGGACGGGGGGTCGACGCGGTGCGGCCGGCGGCCGGAGTTGCGCGGGGACCCGGGACACTCTCGTGAATCTGAGGCTCCTCGGGGATGAGAGGCATAAAAGGATGTCTATCAAACGTAGGTGCGGGACACGTCATCGGGTACCGAATTGATGCCCGCACCGCTCAGAAGTCGAAGCCGAGTTGGCCACCGGCCTCCAGAGCGGCTGCTTCGGGGGTGCTGCGCACCTTCTTCAGGTGGCGCCAGCGGGGCAAGGCGTCCATGTAGGACCACGACACCCGGTGGTACGCGGTGGGGCCGTACTCCTCCAGCGCCGTACGGTGCGCGGGCGACGGATAGCCGGCGTTCTCCGCGAAGGCGAAGTCGGCGTGTACGCCCACCAGTTCACCCATCATCGCGTCGCGACGGACCTTGGCGAGCACGGAGGCCGCGGCCACCGCGATGCAGGACTGGTCGCCCTTGATGACCGTACGGACCTTCCAGGGACCGCCGAGGTAGTCGTGCTTGCCGTCGAGGATGACCGCGTCCGGGCGGACCGGCAGCGCCTCCAGGGCTCGCACGGCCGCCAGTCGCAGTGCCGCGGTCATGCCCAGCTCGTCGATCTCCTCCGGAGAGGCGTGCCCCAGGGCGTGCGCCGTGACCCAGCCGTCGAGCACTTCGGCGAGCTCGGTGCGTCGCTTGGGTGTCAGCAGCTTGGAATCGGTGAGTCCGGCCGGCGGGCGGCGCAGTCCGGTGATGGCTGCGCAGACGCTGACCGGACCGGCCCAGGCGCCGCGCCCGACTTCGTCCACCCCAGCGATGATCTTGGCGCCCGTGGTGGCGCGAAGCGATCGCTCGACGGTGTGGGTTGGGGGCTCGTACGGCATGGCGCCAGCAAGCGTACGCCTAACCGGAGCAGCCGTGCGCACCGGGTACCGCCTGGCCGCGGCGCATACCGCCGCCGCCCCTCGGCCGGGCTTCGGCGACGACGGCACGCGAGCTGATCAGCGGCTTCGCGGTCGCGGGCGGCGGGGGCGCCACTGCCGGCCCCCGGCGGACCGTCCGACGCCCCCGGGGCTCGGCGCACGCCAAGATCAACTACGCGCCCGGGCGGCCTCCTTGGCTGCCCGGTAGCCCGGTAGCCCGGTAGCCCGCGCAGAAGCCCACACGGCCCGCCGCCCGGCAAGCCGTCCGCCGAACGCTTCAGCCGGAAAGCTCCGGAACCCAGCCTGGGAGCGGTTCCGCGCGGTCCAGCCAGTCTTGGGGCGGGGTGCCGCCACCGGCGGCGACGATCCCGCCGACGATGGCGCAGGTGGTGTCCACGTCCCCGCCTGCCTGGGCGGTGGCCCAGAAGGCTCCCTCGTAGTCTCCGAGGTGGCGTGCGGCCGCCCACAGCGCGAACGGCACCGTGTCGTGGGCACTGGTCCGGCGTCCGCAGCCCAGCACGGCGGCGACCGTGCCGGGGTTCCCGTAGTCGAGCATGTCCCGGGCACGCCGCAGCCCGGCCTGTACGGCGCTGCGCGGGATCAGCTCCAGCACGCCGTCCAGCAGCGCCTCAGGCCCGGCCGTACGACCGGGAGCGGCGGCCAGCGCGGCCGCCGCGGCCACCGCCATCGCCCCGACCACCGCTTCGCGGTGCTGGTGGGTGGTGTAGGCGGAGATCTCCGCCTGGTGCGTCGCCTGCTCGGGGTCGTCGCCGTACCAGGCGCCGAGCGGCGCGATGCGCATGGCCGCGCCGTTACCCCATGAGCCCTGGCCGTTGAAGAGCGCCGAGGCCAGCTCGCGCCAGTCGCCGCCTTCTCTGATCAGCCGGAGCATACGGTTCACGGCCGGACCGTAGCCGCGGTCGAAGTCGTGGTGATCGGCGAAGGACCGGGCGAGCGCGTCCTGGTCGATACGGCCGTGACGTGCGAGTACGGCCAGTACCGAGCAGGCCATCTCGGTGTCGTCGGTCCACTGCCACGGTGCGGGCGGCAGTTCGCGGCGCTTGAGGGCGGGGTAGTTGGCGGGAACGAAGAACTGGGAGCCGAGGGCATCGCCCAGGGAAAGTCCGCGCAGGCTCGTAAGGGCCCGCTCGAAGCGGTCTGCGTCACGGTGGTCGGCGCTCATCGGTGTGCACTCTAACCGGTGATGCCGTACGACTCCGGTTCACACCAGCGCTCGAACGGCCGGTCCAGCGCATACCGGCCGTCCGGGCCCAGGAGCAGCGAGCGCCACTCCGCGTTGCCCGGATTGGACAGGGACTCGAATTCGGCCACGGTCCAGTGGAACCACCGCATGCAGAAGAGCCGCATGGTCAGGCCGTGCGTGACGATCAGGACGTTCGGCGGGTGGTCCGGGTCTTCGAAACTGCGCCACAGGCTCTCCAGGAACGCGCCGACGCGGTCGTACACATCGGCGCCGGACTCGCCCTGGGCGAAGCGGTAGAAGAAGTGGCCGTAGGCGTCGCGGTAGACCTTCTGCAGCCGCACGTCCTCCCGGTCCTGCCAGTTTCCCCAGTCCTGCTCGCGCAGCCGGGGTTCCTCGCGGACCCGGACCCGGTCCATGTCCAGACCGAGGGCGCGGAACGTCTGGTGCGTGCGCCGGTACGGCGAGACGTACGCGGAGACCCGCTCTTCGCCGAAGAGCGCACGCAGCGACCCGCCCGCCTCCTCGGCCTGGCGCAGTCCGTCCTTCGTCAGGCTCAGCGCGTGGTCGGGCTCCCGCTCGTAGACCGTGTCGTCTGCGTTCCCCTCCGATTCTCCGTGGCGGATGAGGACGATGCGTCGGGGCCGTGCCATGCCGCCACCCTAAAACGGTTGCCCTGTACATGCCCCATCCCCCGTCTTCCGCCTCCACAGCCACCCCCTACCGTCACTCTGCGCCCACAACGCCTCCTCCCCCGGTCACCGAACGTCGAACACCGGCCGCCCGGCCCGCATCTCGCACCGGCGGCCGCGGAAGCGCCGGCCGAGCAGCCGGTCGTGCGAGACGACGACCAGCGCGCCGGGCCAGGCGGCCAGCGCCTCGTCCAGTTCCTCCACGAGGCCGAGCGCCAGGTGGTTGGCCGGCTCGTCCAGGAGCAGGAGGTCGGCGGGGCGGGCCAGCAGCCGGGCCAGGGCCAGCCGGCGCCGCTGGCCGGCGGAGAGCGCGCCCACTGGCACCCGCAGATCGCCCTCCCTGAACAGGCCGAACGACAGGAGAAGTTCGGAAAGCTCCTCCGGATCTTCGGCCAGACCCCGGCCGAAGGCCGACAGCAGCCGCTCCCCGGGCCGGGACACCGGTATCTCTTGAGCCAGGTAGCCGATACGCCCGCGCCGCGTGACCGCGCCCTCGTCGGGCTGCCGCACGCCCGCCAGGACCCGCAGCAGCGTGCTCTTCCCCGCACCGTTTGCACCTTGGACCAGCAGCCGCTCCCCCGCGGCGACGGTCAGCGTGTCCACCGCCAGCCGCGACCCCACGCGCACCCCGTCCAGCTCGACGAGCGTGCCCTCGGTGCCCCCGGAGGCCGGCGTGGCGCGGAAGCGGAGCGGCTCCGGCGGCCGGGGCACCGGGTCGGCGCGCAGCCTCCGCAGCCGCTCCTGCGCGTTGCGCACCCGGCCGGCCACCGACGACTGGACCCGCCCTGCGGCGCGGTCGTACGCCATTTTGTTGTTGTCCTTGATCGCCCGGCCCTGGGCGACGTGGTGCGCCGCTCCCGCCGCGAAGTCCGTCAGCCGCTCCGTCTCGGCGCGCCACTGTTCGTACTCCGCCTCCCAGCGGCGGCGGGCCGCGGCCTTGGCCGCGACGAAGGTGCCGTATCCGCCGCCGTACCGGACGACGGCGCGCCGCTCGGCGTCGACCTCGACGATCGTGTTCGCCACGCGCTGCAGGAAAAGGCGGTCGTGCGAGACCGCGAGGACCGTTCCGCGGTGGGCCGACAGCGCGTCTTCCAGCCAGTCCAGCGCTGCCGCGTCGAGGTGGTTGGTCGGCTCGTCCAGCAGCATCACCTCGGGTGACGCGGCGATCAGGCAGGCCAGCCCCAGCCGGGCCTGCTCCCCGCCGGACAGGCTGCCGAACGGGCGGTCCCGCTCGACATGCCCCACCCCCAGACCGTACAGCGCCTTGTCGACCCGTACATCGGCCTCGTAGCCGCCACGCAGCTCGTAGACGCCGAGCAGCCGCCCGTACTCCTCCATGTCCTCCGGTCTGCCGGCGCCGAGGCGCGCCTCCAAGCCGCGCAGTCCGCGCTCCATGACCCGTATTTCTGCGAGCGCCGCGTCCACGGCCTCCTGGACCGTGCAGTCGGCGGGCACGTCGGGCACCTGGCCGAGGTAGCCCGTCCCGCCGTCGGCGGTCAGCACGACACGCCCGCCGTCCGGCTGCTCCAGGCCCGCGACGACACGCAGCAGCGTCGACTTGCCCGCGCCGTTCTCCCCCACGATCCCGACCCGGTCCCCGGGGCGTATCGACAGGGAGATCCCGTCCAGCAGAAGCCGGTCACCGTAGGACTTGGACACCTCGTGAAGCGCGATCTGAGTGGTGACCATGCGGACCTCCCGGGGCAGTGGCGCGGCACGACACCGCAGGCAAACGCTACGCTTGTTGCATTACGTCGATGATGACACACCTCATCGCCCTAACGCAACAGGAGTAGCAGTTGTCTGACGATCTGGGCTCTTCCGCACCGAGCGCCGATGCCCGCCCGCCGGGTCCCGGCACCCGCCGGCCGGGCGGACGCACCGCCCGCACCCGCGCCGCCGTCCGCGACGCCGTGCTGGCCGGCCTGACCGAACACGGCTACCCCGGCTTGTCCGTCGAGTACGTCGCGGAGCGTTCGGGAGTCCACAAGACGACGCTCTACCGCCGCTGGGGCAGCCTCGAAGGACTGCTGGCCGACACCCTCGACCTGGCCGGCGAGGACGACTGGACGCCGCCCGACACCGGATCACTGGAGGGTGACCTGCGCGCACTCGCCCATGAGGTGGTGGAGTCGTTCCGCGATCCGGCCATGTCGGCCTCCAGCTCCGCGATCATCGCGGCCGCTTTCCAGTCGCAGCAGGCCGCCGACGCGCTGCGCGCCTTCTACACCGAACGCTTCAGGCGCTGCGAGGCCATCGCCCGGCGCGCGGTCGAACGCGGCGAGCTCCCGGGCGTACGGGAGGGGGGCATCGACGCCGGAGCGCTGGTGCGCGCCGTCTCCGCGCCGCTCTACTTCCGGCTCTTCGTCACGCGCGAGCCGGTCGACGGACACAGCGCCGACCAGGCCGCCGCCGCGGCCCTGGCAGCCGCACGCGCCGGAGCGTTCACCCCGCCGGAAACCGCCGCCCCTCCCGGAGCGTGACAGCGGCGCACCCGAGAGCCGTGGCGGCCACGTGCCCCGTCAGCCCTCCAGGGCCGTGTCGGGGCACGCGCCCGTCACACCGTCCACGACGGTTCGAGATCGGTCACGTCCCCCGTCACGGCCCGTACGTCGGCCTCCGTCTGCGCCCGCAGCGCCAGCCGTTCCACCCGCTCCGGCCGGTACTTGCCCCGCTCGGCCGCCGACTCCCACATGGACAGGATCAGGAACTCCTCCCCGGGGGCCCGTCCCATCAGGCCGCGCAGCATCCCGGGAGACCCGGCCATGGCCGGATTCCACACCTTCTCCTGCATGAGCGTGAAGTGCTCGACGCGGTCGGCGCGCACCTGGCAGTGGGCGATCCGCAGCACGTCGGCGTCCGCGAACACGGGCCTGAAGCCCACCTTCACGTCGAGTTCGTACTCGAACAGGCGCACCCGGGAGTCCTTGAACGTGCCCACCTGGGCCGCCGCCAGCCGGTCGTGCGAGCGCGCCATGAAGGAGTCGTAGAACGCTCTGCTCTCCCAGAAGGCGACCAGATGCGCGACCGACGGCCGCGTCCGGCTCCAACCGCCGCCCTGCCCCCGGAATCCGGGTTCGCCGAGCAGCCCCGCCCATTTCCGCTGCCCCCGTTCGAACCCCCGGCGGTCCACGACCGTGCATCTAATCCACTTGACCAGCACCGCGCCATGGTACGGCCAAGGAAGGCCGGAACTCACCGCCCGCCACGCACCCACCCCCCGAACTCCCCTAGGGCCGTGGGTCGATGGGCGTGAACACCCCGAGCCGCGCTTCCACGGCCTCCGCCGCCTCCAGGCACAGGTCCTCCCGGTAGGCGCGGCCGATCAGCTGCACGCCGTACGGGAGCCCGTCCACCACCGCGGTCGGCACGGCCACCGCCGGCACGCCCGCGAAACTCGTGGCCGTACACAGCCGCATCGCCTTCTGGACGCGCGCGTGCCCTTCTTGGTCGCGCGCGTCGAGCCCCGGTTCGAAGGGCGGCTCGGTGAACACCGGGCCCAGCAACAACGGGTAGGTGTCCAGGAATTCGGCCCACGCCCGCCGGATGCCGAGCCGCAGGCCCGTCAGCCGCAGGTACGCCGGTACGTCCTTCGGCACGGCATCCCGCGCCGCCGCCATGGACAGTTCGATGTAGCGGTGCCCGCCCTCGCCGAGGAGGTCGCGTACCACCGGCCAGGAAGGGGCGAATTCGGCCAAGGTCATACAGCCGTACACCTCCAGTGCCTCCTCCAGGCACGGCACGTCCGGCACCTCGCACACCTCGTACCCGGCGTCGCGCAGCGCGCCCGCCGCGTCCTCGACGGCCTTGCGCACCAAGGGGTGCACGCCCTGGCCGCCCGGATCGGCGACCATCGCGACCTTCATCGGCCGCGGAACGGACGCACCGTACAGGGGAGCCGGTACGGCCCTCGGGTCGCGCGGATCGGTGCCCGCCAGCGCCTCGTACGCCAGCCGCAGGTCACCGACCGTGCGTGCCAGCGGACCGTCGACCACCAGCTCCTGGGTGGCCAGCGCCGGATCGTCCGCGCCGAGGCGGTGGTCGGCGGGAAAGCGCCCGTAGGTGGGCTTGAGCCCCGCCACACCGCAGAAGGAGGCCGGAAGGCGCACCGATCCTCCGGAGTCGTTGCCGAGGCCGATCGCCGCCATGCCGCCGGCCACCGCGGCACCGTCGCCCCCGCTCGTGCCGCCCGGCGTCACGCGCCGTGACCACGGGTTGGCGGTGTCGCCGTACAGCTCGCTGCGGGTGTGGACACCCGCGAGCACGAGGGTGGGCATGTTGCTGTGCCCGATCGGGACGGCGCCCGCCGCACGCAGCCGTGCCACCGGGGGCGCATCGCAGCGCGCGACGTTGTGACGAAAGCGCTCCGCGCCGTACGTGGTCGGCACGCCCTCGATGGCCGTGGTCTCCTTGACCGTGAAGGGCACCCCGGCGAGCGGCCCCGGGTCCTCCCCCGCGGCGCGCCGCCGGTCCACCCCGGCCGCCGCGTCGCGCGCCCGGTCGGCGAGCAACTGCGTGACGGCGTTGACGGCCGGATTGACCTCGGCGATCCGCTCCAGATGACGGTCGACCAACTCGACGGCGGTCACCTCACCGCTGCGCACGGCCGCCGCCTGTTCCCCGGCCGACAGCTCCCACAGCGCCTTCTGCGCTCCCACTTCGCACTCCTTCGTCCCGGACGGCCCGCGGCAGGCGCGGCGCCTGCCGCGGTCGCGTCCCGCGGCCTCGCCGCACAGCGTTCCGATGCAACTGCATCACATCGTACCCTTGTCTCGATACGAACGCATCGCATAAACGGGAGCCCCCATGCCCAAGCAGGTGGATCACGAGAGCCGCCGCCGGCAGATCGCCGAGGCCGTCTGCCGCCTCGCCGACGAACACGGCCTGGAGGGCGTCACCCTGCGCGATGTCGCGGCGCGCGCCGAGGTGTCCATGGGGGCGGTCCAGAGGTGCTTCCGCACCAAGGAGGAGATGCTGGTCTTCGCGCTCGGCCACATCGGCACGCGGATCGCCGCCCGGGTGACGGCCCGGCTCGCCGAGTCCCCGGCACAGTCGGCCCGTACGGCACTCGGGCACGCGACCACGGAGATCTCCCTGCTGCGCCCCGAGCACCGCGCCGAGGCGCGCGTCTGGCTCGCCTTCGTCGCCCAGGCCGCGGTCAGCCCACCGCTGGCCGACACCCTGCGCGGCAACTACGCCGATCTGCACAGCCTCTTCACGCGTCTCATCACCGAGGCCACCGGCACGCCGGACGCCGAGCGCGAGGCGCGCACCCTGCTCGCCCTCACCGACGGACTCACCACACACGTCCTGATCGGCCACCTCTCCCCCGAGACGGCCCTGGACACCCTGGACAGCCATCTGACGCGCCTCTGGGGCGACTTGGACACCTGATCGCTCCGGCCGGTGCCATGGGCCCGGACGGCCGGACGGCCGGACGGCCGGACGGCACCCCGATGGAACTCCCGTGCTATCAAAAGCGTCGGAGTGGCAGTACGCGTACCAGTCCTGCCGACCGGGACGGCGTCGCCCCGACCGCCGGGGCAGGGTGTGCGGAGCGTGACACGATGGTGGTCGCCTTGCACAGCCCGGGAGTTGCAACACCGGAAGGGATCTCTGTGAGCAGCCTCAACAAAGGGATCGGCAAAGCCGAAGTGACCCTCAAGTGGGACCCGAGCCCCAACGGCACTCCGGCCCACGATCTGGACATCGTCGCCGCGACCTACACGAGGGACGACCCGCGCGGTGAGCCCGCCTACCTCGTGCACTTCGACAACCGCTCCCCCGACGGCACCATCATCCTCAGCAGGGACAGCCGGACCGGCCTCGGCCTGGGTACCGACGAAGCCATGACCCTGGAGCTGAAGCGGCTGGCGGACATCTACGCGCGGGTGGTCGTCGGTGTGGCCATTCAGCAGCGCAACGGACGCAAGACGTTCGGCGACGTCGCCAATACCGTTGTCCGCGTCAGCGAAGGATACGAAGAACTGACCGCGGACGACTTCTCCTCGGTCGCCGGTTCCACCGCCGCGGTGATAGCGGAATTCGACCGTGACGAGTTCGGCGAATGGCACTTCCACCGCTCCGTAAGGGGATTCGACGCCGACCCGGTGACTTTCGCCACTCTCATGGGCGGCTGAGCCGGCCGGGAAAGAAAACGACGGCACACGAAATCAGGGTGGGGAACCGGAAACCGGTTCCCCACCCTGCTCACTCAGTCACCCGTGAGGGCTCCTGGGTATTTCAGCTGCAACCGCTGGTCGAGCCGCAGCCCTCGCACAGGTAGCAACTGCCCGCGCGCTGCATCTTCGTGCCGCAGGAGAAGCACAGCGGCGCGTCGGCGTTGATGCCGAGCTGCATTTCCACCAGTTCGGCGTTGGTGTGCGCCTGCTTGGGGGCCGGAGCCGCGGCCTCCTCGACGATCTCGGTCGTCGACGCGGGCTCCTTCGCCGACTCCAGGCGGCGCGGCGCCGACTGGGCCAGGCCCTCGACGTCCAGCTCCTCGTCGGTCGGCTCGTACGAACCGGTCTCCAGGTGACGCTGGCGCTCCTCGACGGAGTGGATGCCGAGCGCGGAGCGGGTCTCGAAGGGCAGGAAGTCCAGCGCCAGGCGGCGGAAGATGTAGTCGACGATCGACTGCGCCATCCGCACGTCCGGGTCGTCCGTCATGCCGGCCGGCTCGAAACGCATGTTGGTGAACTTCGAGACGTACGTCTCCAGCGGCACGCCGTACTGGAGGCCCACCGAGACGGCGATGGAGAAGGCGTCCATCATGCCCGCGAGGGTCGAGCCCTGCTTGGACATCTTCAGGAAGACCTCGCCCAGACCGTCGTCCGGGTAGGAATTGGCGGTCATGTAGCCCTCGGCGCCGCCGACCGTGAAGGAGGTGGTGATGCCGGGACGGCCCTTGGGCAGGCGCTTGCGGACCGGACGGTACTCGACGACCTTCTCGGCCGGCTTCTCCTCGGTCTTCTTCTCCTCCTCCTTCTTCTTGGCGGAGAGCGGCTGGCCGACCTTGCAGTTGTCGCGGTAGATCGCGAGCGCCTTCAGGCCGAGCTTCCAGCCCTCGAAGTAGACCTCCTCGACCTCCTCGACGGTGGCCGACTCGGGGAGGTTGACGGTCTTGGAGATCGCGCCGGACAGGAACGGCTGGGCCGCCGCCATCATCCGTACGTGGCCCATGGCCGAGATGGAGCGCTCGCCCATGGCGCAGTCGAAGACCTCGTAGTGGGCGGGGTCCAGGCCGGGGGCGTCGATCACGTTGCCGTTGTCGGCGATGTGGGCGACGATCGCCTCGACCTGCTCCGGCTGGTAGCCGAGCCGCTTGAGCGCCTTGGGGACCGTGTTGTTCACGATCTGCATGGAGCCGCCGCCGACCAGCTTCTTGAACTTGACCAGGGCCAGGTCCGGCTCGACACCCGTGGTGTCGCAGTCCATCATCAGGCCGATGGTGCCGGTCGGCGCGAGCACCGACGCCTGCGCGTTGCGGAAGCCGTTCTTCTCGCCGAGGCGGAGCACGTCCTGCCAGGCCTCGGTGGCCGCGGCCCAGACGGGGGTGTCCAGGTCGTCCATGCGCTTGGCGGTGCCGTTGGCGTCCGAGTGCTGCTTCATGACGCGCTTGTGGGCGTCGGCGTTGCGGGCGTAGCCCTCGTACGGGCCGACGACCGCGGCCAGCTCGGCGGAGCGCCGGTAGGAGGTGCCGGTCATCAGGGAGGTGATGGCACCGGCCAGGGCGCGGCCGCCGTCCGAGTCGTACGCGTGGCCGGTGGCCATCAGCAGGGCGCCGAGGTTGGCGTAGCCGATGCCCAGCTGGCGGAAGGCGCGGGTGGTCTCACCGATCTTCTCGGTGGGGAAGTCCGCGAAGCAGATGGAGATGTCCATCGCGGTGATGACCAGCTCGACGACCTTCGCGAAGCGCTCGGCGTCGAACGACTGGTTGCCCTTGTCGTCGTCGCGCAGGAACTTCATCAGGTTCAGCGAGGCCAGGTTGCACGAGGAGTTGTCCAGGTGCATGTACTCGCTGCACGGGTTCGAGGCGGTGATCCGGCCCGACTCCGGCGAGGTGTGCCAGTGGTTGATCGTGTCGTCGTACTGGATGCCGGGGTCGGCGCACGCCCAGGCGGCCTCCGCCATCTTGCGGAACAGGCCCTTGGCGTCGATCTCCTCGATGACCTCGCCGTTCATCCGGCCGCGCAGGCCGAACTTCGAGCCGGTCTCGACGGCCTTCATGAACTCGTCGTTCACACGGACCGAGTTGTTGGCGTTCTGGTACTGGACGGACGTGATGTCGTCGCCGCCCAGGTCCATGTCGAAGCCCGCGTCGCGCAGCGCGCGGACCTTCTCCTCCTCCTTCACCTTGGTGTCGATGAAGGCCTCGACGTCCGGGTGGTCCACGTCCAGGACGACCATCTTGGCGGCACGGCGGGTGGCGCCGCCCGACTTGATCGTTCCGGCGGACGCGTCGGCGCCGCGCATGAAGGAGACGGGACCCGAGGCGTTGCCGCCGGAGGACAGCAGTTCCTTGGAGGAGCGGATGCGGGAGAGGTTCAGGCCGGCGCCGGAGCCGCCCTTGAAGATCATCCCCTCTTCCTTGTACCAGTCCAGGATCGAGTCCATGGAGTCGTCGACGGAGAGGATGAAGCACGCGCTGACCTGCTGCGGCTGCTTCGTGCCGACGTTGAACCACACCGGGGAGTTGAAGCTGAAGACCTGGTGGAGCAGGGCGTACGCCAGCTCGTGCTCGAAGATCTCGGCATCCGCCGGGGAGGCGAAGTAGTTGTTGTCCTCACCGGACTGGCGGTAGGTCTTGACGACCCGGTCGATGAGCTGCTTGAGGCTCGACTCCCGGGTGTCGGAGCCCACCGCACCGCGGAAGTACTTGCTCGTGACGATGTTGACCGCGTTCACCGACCAGAATTCGGGGAACTCGACGCCACGCTGCTCGAAGTTGACCGAGCCGTCGCGCCAGTTGGTCATGACGACGTCACGGCGCTCCCACGCCACCTCGTCGTACGGATGCACGCCGGGAGTCGTGTGGATGCGCTCGATACGCAGACCCTTGCTCGCCTTGCTGCCCTTGGCGCGGGAGCCTCGTGCCGGGCCGCTCGTCGTCTCTGTCATTCCGCCTCCCTGTACGGGCAAACGCCCATATGTGCGCACTTTCTTCCCGTGGCACGGTGTGTTCTGTCTGGAACCAGGGCGCCTGCACGTTGCCCTGATCAGGTCTGTGATGTGCCGATCTCAGTCGGCGGCGGTGGCGGGCACGGGGACCGCCGGGTGTCCGGCGCCCCCTTCGCACCCGCACTCCCGCGCGGGCGGTCCCTGCTCACGCTGTTCCCGCAGCTCGGCGATGGCCGCCTCGAAGTCCTCAAGCGAGTCGAAGGCCCGGTAGACGCTCGCGAAACGCAGGTACGCGACGAGGTCGAGTTCCTGCAGCGGGCCCAGTATGGCCAGCCCGACGTCATGGGTGGACAGCTCGGCGCTACCGGTGGCGCGCACCGCTTCCTCGACCCGCTGACCCAGCTTGGCGAGGGCGTCCTCGGTGACCGGCCGGCCCTGGCACGCCTTGCGCACCCCGGCGATGACCTTGTTGCGGCTGAAGGGCTCGGTGACCCCGCTCCGCTTGATCACCATCAGTGACGCCGTCTCGATGGTCGTGAAACGGCGGGAGCAGTCCGGGCACTGGCGGCGCCGGCGGATCGAGGTGCCGTCATCGGTGGTGCGGCTGTCGACCACCCGGCTGTCGGGGTGTCTGCAGAAGGGGCAATGCATGAATTCACCCTCCTCACCCTCGAAAATTACGGTCGTACGCCCATGGTCCCGGCGTACGGCTGATGGGCCCCTGGCGGCCCTCACGGGCCCCTCGGAGCAGCCCCAAGCATAGGCGATCCACGGAGTCCCGAAAGACACAGCCACCACTACTTCTAGGCGGCCGCAGTCATCAAAGCACTACATGTGGTGTTGGGTGGCCATCCACACACCCAGCGTGTCGCGGCGGCGAGTGGCCGGGGCGGCGACTCGCGGGGCCGCCGACGAGGGTACGGGACGAGCCCCGGAAGCGGTCCCGGCGGGGCGGGGATGGCAGAATCGGGCGCGTCACGGCGGCCGTCCGACCGGACGGCCCGGAGCGTTACCGCCCGGCCATAAGCTCGCGGCGAAGAGTACCGCAATGACCCGAATTGCCTTTCGGCTATACACCTCAGCCCGTGATCAGGTCAGCTAATCCGGAAATTTTCACTCGAACGTGTGTTTGGCGCAACCTTTCGAAAGCAACTACCGTTGGCTAACTAGGGAGCACATTCCGAGAGGGGCCGACGTGACCACCACCGCAGACAGCGCCACCATCACCGCCCAGAGCCACTCCCAGAGCCGATTCGAGCCGACCCGGAAACCGCCGATGGACGACGCAATGACCCCCGAGGGGCAGAAGCCAGCCCGCTCACTGCCCGGCCGTCCTCCAGGCATCCGCGCCGACAGTTCGGGCCTCACCGACCGGCAGCGCCGGGTCATCGAGGTCATCCGGGATTCCGTCCAGCGCCGCGGCTACCCGCCGTCCATGCGCGAGATCGGCCAGGCGGTGGGGCTGTCCAGCACCTCTTCCGTCGCCCACCAGCTCATGGCTCTGGAGCGCAAGGGTTTCCTGCGCCGCGACCCGCACCGCCCCCGGGCGTACGAGGTCCGCGGCTCCGACCAGCCGAGCAGCGCCCCGACCGACACGGCCGGCAAGCCCGCCGCCTCGTACGTCCCCCTGGTGGGCCGGATCGCCGCCGGTGGCCCGATCCTCGCCGAGGAGTCGGTCGAGGACGTCTTCCCGCTGCCCCGGCAGCTGGTCGGTGACGGCGAGCTGTTCGTCCTGAAGGTCGTCGGCGACTCGATGGTCGAGGCCGCGATCTGCGACGGCGACTGGGTCACGGTGCGCCGCCAGCCCGTGGCGGAGAACGGCGACATCGTGGCGGCGATGCTGGACGGCGAGGCCACGGTCAAGCGCTTCAAGCGCGAGGACGGCCATGTGTGGCTGCTCCCGCACAACTCGGCGTACCAGCCGATCCCCGGCGACGAGGCCACGATTCTCGGCAAGGTGGTGGCGGTACTGCGGCGGGTCTGACCTGCCCCTCACGACCGAGCCCCGGGACCACTGCGCCGGTCCCGGGGCTCTGTGCTGTGCGCCTGGGCCGACGCCGCTCTCGCGGTAGTGGTTGCTCGGAGCGAGGGTTGCTCAATCGATGGCCCGGGTTACTGCGGGTGAGATCGGGCTTACCCCTCCGCCGCCTTTGCTGCCGCGTCGATGGCGGCGAGGGAGCGGCGGACCTGGTTGCGGTCCGTCGTGTACCAGAAGTCCGGCATGGACTTGCGCAGGAACGAGCCGTAGCGGGCGCGCTCGACGCGGGGGTCCAGGACGGCCACGACGCCGCGGTCGCCCGTGGCGCGGACCAGGCGGCCCGCCCCCTGGGCCATGAGCAGGGCGGCGTGGGTCGCCGCGACCGCCATGAAGCCGTTGCCGCCGGCCTCCTCCACGGCCTTCTGCCGGGCGCTCATCAGGGGGTCGTCGGGGCGCGGGAACGGCACCCGGTCCATGACCACCAGCTGGCAGTTCGGGCCCGGCACGTCGACGCCCTGCCACAGGGACAGCGTGCCGAACAAGCAGGTGCGGGCGTCAGCGGCGAAGGTGCGGATCAGCTCGCCGAGGGTCTCCTCGCCCTGGAGGAGGATCGGCATGTCCAGCCGTCCGCGCAGGTTCTCGGCGGCGGCCTGGGCCGCGCGCATGGAGGAGAACAGGCCGAGGGTCCGGCCGCCGGCGGCCTCGATCAGCTCGGCCAGCTCGTCGAGCATGTCCGTACGGCTGCCCTCGCGGCCCGGCTGGGCGAGGTGCTTGGCGACGTACAGGATGCCCTGCTTGCCGTAGTCGAACGGCGAGCCGACATCCAGGCCCTTCCACTGCGGTACGTCCTCGCCCTCCGTGCCCTCCGGGGCGAGGCCGAGCGAGGCGCCGACGCCGTTGAAGTCCCCGCCCAGCTTGAGGGTGGCCGACGTGAGCACGACGGAACGGTCCGCGAAGAGCTTCTCGCGCAGCAGGCCGGAGACCGACAGGGGTGCGACGCGCAGGGACGCGCCGAAGCGGTCGTGGCGCTCGTACCAGACGACGTCGTACTCGGAGCCGTTGGCGATGCGCTCGGCGACGGCGTGGACGTTCTCCACGGAGGCGAGGGCCTGCTTGCGCACGGCGTCCTCGTCCTGGACGGACTTGTCGCGGGTCGTGCCGAGGGCCGAGATGACCGTACGGGCCGCGTCCCGCAGCGCCATCAGGCAGTAGCCGAGGTCTTCGGGGATCTCTTCGAGGCGTCCCGGCAGGGCCAGCTCCATCAGCCGCTCGAACGTCTCCGAGGCGGTCTGGAGCTGGTCGGCGGCCTTCTCGTTGACCAGCTTGGCGGCGCGCTTGACGGCCCGGTTGACCTGGCCGGGCGTGAGCTCCCCGGTGGCCACGCCGGTGACGCGGGAGACCAGCTCGTGGGCCTCGTCGACGATCAGTACGTCGTGCTGGGGCAGCACCGGTGCACCCTCGATGGCGTCGATGGCCAGGAGGGCGTGGTTGGTGACGATCACGTCGGCCAGCTTGGCGCGCTCGCGGGCGGCCTCGGCGAAGCACTCCGCGCCGTACGCGCACTTCGAGGCGCCCAGGCACTCGCGCGAGGAGACCGAGACCTGGCCCCAGGCCCGGTCGGAGACGCCGGGGGTGAGGTCGTCGCGGTCACCGGTCTCGGTCTCGTCGGCCCAGTCACGCAGCCGCAGCAGGTCCTTGCCCAGCTTGCTGGTCGGCGTCGCGTGCTCGAAGGGGTCGAAGAGGCCCTCCTCCTCTTCCTGGGGGACGCCCTCGTGCAGGCGGTGCAGGCAGACGTAGTTGGAGCGGCCCTTGAGCATGGCGAACTCGGGGCGGCGGCGCAGCTGCGGATGCAGGGCGTCGACCGTGCGCGGCAGGTCGCGCTCGACCAGCTGGCGCTGGAGCGCGAGCGTGGCCGTGGCGACGACCACACGGTCGCCGTGGGCCAGCGCCGGCACCAGATAGCCGAGGGACTTTCCGGTGCCGGTGCCGGCCTGCACGAGCAGGTGGGAGCCGTCGTCGACCGCTTCGGCGACGGCTTCGGCCATGGCGATCTGGCCGGGGCGCTCGGTGCCGCCGACAGCGGTGACGGCGGCGTGCAGCAGATCGGGGAGGGAGGGCTTCGTCATAGCGTTGCCACCCTACGCGGGCCCACTGACAATCTTCCCGGTCACGGGTGATGGAGGGGGTTGGGCACGGTGCCGTGTACGGCGGCGTGCGGGCGCTGGGCGCGGTCGCGGTAGCCGTCCAGGTGCAGACGGTTGCGGTTCAGGCACAGCCGGGCGATGCGCGGGGTGAGCAGGTCGAAGGTCTCGTGGCGTTTCTTCAGGTGCGGGAAGCGTCCTTGGTGGCGCAGGATCTCCGCCCGTACGAGGGACCAGAACTCGGCCTCCGGGACCGCCAGTTGCTCCTCGCACAGCGGGGCGAGGTAGCGGAAGACCCCGGCGAAGAGGCCGGAATGGATGAACTGGGTCAGGAATTCCGGTGGTTCGGTGAGCAGCACCGCGCGGACGTCCTCGGGCATGGTGGCGTGCTCGGGCAGGCGCTCGGCGCTGGTGTTGACGTCGTCGACGAAGTCCTTGACCGCGAGGCGGGTGGGGACGTCCTGCTGGTCGAAGACGACGATGGCGTTCTCGCCGTGCGGGGAGAAGACCGTGCCGTACTGGTAGAGGAAGTGCAGCAGCGGCGGCAGCAGGGCGGTGAAGAGGTGGCGCAGCCAGACCCTGGGGGCCAGGCCCGAGCGCTGCACCAGCTCGGCCGTTAAAGCGCGCCCGTGCGGGTCGGTCTGGAGGAGTGCGGCCAGGGTGCGGGCACGCTCTCCCGGGTCCAGGTGGCGGCTGACCGGCTCGCGCCAGATACAGCCCAGCAGTTCCCTGTACTGGTACGGAACGCCCGGCAGCCGGTCGTACAGCGGGTGTTCGACGGTGACGGACGCGGTTTCGCCGAGCAGGACCACCCGGGTCTCGTCGCGCAGGTACGGGTCGGCGTCGCGCAGGCCGTGGACCCAGGCGGTGACGGCGGGGGCGGCGATGGTGCGTTCGGTCGGCAGGCCGCGCCAGACCAGGGTGTTGAGGACGGAGAGCGGGAGCTTGACCGTACGGGCCCTGGGGCGGCTGGTGTTGAGGAAGGTGCGGATGGACTGCTGCGGCAGTCGCAGGTCGTTGTCAGTGGTGAGTGCGACGATGGATTTGTCGGCGAGCTGGGGGGCGAAGAGGGGCGCGATGGTCTCGTCCCACTGCCAGGGATGGACGGGGAGGTAGAGGTAGTCGGCGGGGTCGAGGCCCTGCGTGGAGAGGATGCGGGCGAAGGCGTCGCGGGTTTCGGGGGTGAGTTCATCGGCGTAGAGACGATCGGGAGTGGCCAGGGCGGGGACGCCCCGGTAAACGGCCAGCCGGCGGTGCGCGGCGATCCAGGGCAGGCGCTGCGGGGTGCGGGCCTCGGGTGACCAGATGGCGGCGTCGGACGCGGAGAAGCCCAGGCGGCCCTTGTTGGCGACGAGCCAGGGGTGGCCGGTCTGGTGGCCTTCCAGTGCGGCGTAGTCGAGGTCGGCGAGCTGCGCGGCACTGAGGGCCGTGGTGTCGAGGCGGACGTCGGCGGCGAGGGTGGCGGTCAGCTCGCGGATGAGGTGGCCGGTGGTGTCGCCGGACAGGCCCAGGACGGTGTCGTGGGCGTGGAAGAGGAAGTGAAGGGGGTCGCCGGTGGGGGTGATGGAGTCGGGGTCGACGCGCCAGTGTCCGTACGCGCCGCGGCAGGCCCGGAAGCGGTAGGTGACGTCTTTGGTGAGGCTCAGGCGGTAGGGCCGGTACTCGCCCTCGGTGCGGGTGGGAGACGGGCCCTGCGGGGCCTGGGCTCCCGGCGCGCCCGATTGCGCCGGCCCGCCGCGTTGTGCCGGTCCGCCGGGTCCTTCCGGTCCGCCCGATTGTCCCGGCCGCGCGGGGAGCCCGGGGCTGGCGGCTCGGGTGCCGGGGCGGGGGGCCGGGAGGTGGACGGTGCCCGGGCCGGGACGTGGCTCGGGAGCGTGGCCGGGGGCGGGGCGGGGGTCGGGTTCGGGGGTGATGACTTCCTCGTACGCGAACTCCGCCAGGGTCTTGGCCAGCAGGCGGCGGGCGGCCCTGCGCCATACGCGGTCGCTGTCGGCGTCGCCTCCGGGCGCGCCGGCGCCCGGAAAGCCATGGCCAGCGGGGGCAGAGCCGCTGGTGCCGGGATCGCCGGGGCCGGGATTGCCGGGGCCGGGGTTGCCGGTGTCGGGACTGTTGGGGCCGGGGCTGTCGGCGCCGGGGGCGGTAGTGCCGTGAGCGGGGCTATGGAGAGGTTCGGATGAAGGAGGCAAGGCGGGACTCCTTGGGACGAGACCTGGGCAACACGGATCGTGCGAGAGGAGAGGGGATCGGGCGTGGGGACGGGCGCGGGGAAGCGAACGGCACGGGCGGACGAAAGGGAGAAACCGGTGCGGTCGTGACGGGCAGCGGGCAGGCGTGCGCCGCCGGCGGGGCGACGACGGCGGCAGGCGCGGCTGGCGGCGGTGGTCACAGCAGATGACGGTGGGCCCGGTCGCGGACCATGAGGGCCGCGCGTTTGCCAGGGAGGTCGATCTCGTCGCAGTAACGGAATCCGGCGCCGAGGAACGCGGCGACGGAGGGCGTGTTGCGCAGGTCTGGCTCGGCGATGACCCGGCCGCACTGCGGGCGGTGGTCCAGGACCAGGTCGGCGGTGGCGCGCAGCAGTGCGGTGCCCAGGCCCCGGCCGCGGTCGGCGACGCCGCCGATCAGCAGGTGCAGTCCGGTGTCGTGCGGCCGCGCCGGGTAGTAGCGGGCGACCGGGTCCAGGTCGGCGCGGTACACCTCCCAGTAGCTCATGGGAAGGCCGGCCAGGACGCCGAGGCAGGGCACGCTGCGTCCGTCGCCGTCCAGCTGGGTGCGCAGATGGGCGGCGGTGATCTCTTCGGGCCCGGCGAGTTCCCAGAAGGCCGCGACGGCCGGGTCGTTCATCCAGCCGGAGATCAGCGACAGGTCACGGTCGAGGCGCACCGGTACGAGTTGGAAGGGCCCGGCGTGGGTAGTGGCCGGGCCCCAGTCGGCGACGTCGTCGAGCAGGAACCCGGCTCGCGGGCTGCCGGCGGGGTCCGCAGTGATCGGCTCGGCGGTGATCGGCTCGGCGCTGAACATCGCGGTGACTTCGGGCGGGAGGTGCAGGTCGAGGGTGTCGTCGAGCGCGTCATCCGGAGAGGCTTCGCGGGGGTGGGCGAAGGCCTCCTCGGATCCTGAGCTGGTGCCGGATTCGGTGGGGGGCACGGCGGCGCTCTCTCCTTTCCGGGCCTCCTCACGAGGTCACGGTGCGGGCGGACGGGAACCGGAGGCGAAGGGCGTGGGGGACGTGGCGGCGTGGGGGGCGTGGGGGGGCGGCCGCGGAGGCCGGGTCAGGGGTGGAGGGGGTTGGGGATGGTCACGTAGACGGACTGGGTGTCGACGGGGCCGACGAGTTCGTCGAGACCGTGCAGCCGGGTCAGCAGGTTGGCCTTGCAGCGCAGGGTGCGGGCTTCGAGGAGCAGACGGGGCAGGGGTGAGCGGTGTCCGGCGGGCCCGGCGGCGGCGTCGGCCAGGAAGCGCCGGAAGGCCGCGAGGAGCACGTTCTCGCGGGCCAGGCGCTGGGAGCCGAAGGCCCCGATGAGCCCGAGGACGTTGTTGATGCCGAGGTAGTAGGCGAAGCGTTCGTCGGTGACCTCGTCGGTGACGAAGGTGTCACTGGTGGCGCCGATGCCGGGCAGCCGTCGCTCCAGGTCCGTACGCCGTGACTCGCGGAAGTAGTAGCCCTGGTTGTCCCGGTAACGGCCGCCGGCGGGCCAGCCGTCGGCGTCCAGCAGGACGAGCGTGTTCTGCTGGTGGGCTTCGAGGGCGATGCCCGCGGTGCCGTCGAGCCAGAGGACGGGGCGCACCACCGCTTCGAGGTAGCGCAGGAACCACTCGGTGGCGACGGCGCCCGCGGGCCGGCCGGTGCGGGTGGTGAGCGTGCCGATCAGGCCGGCCAGGCGGGAGCGCAGACCGGTGCGGCCCGGCCAGGGGCGCAGGGAGGTGAGCGCGGCGATGCACAGGGCGTCGTCGGTGTCGGCGAACGGGTTGTGCCGGACGACCACGTCCAGGCCGCGCACCGGCTCTCCGTCGGCCCCGGTGACGCCGAGCCAGGCCGGGTCGCGGACGATGTCGAAGCCCTGGGCGCCGGGGAAGGCGGCCCGCCACTGCGCGGCGAGGCCGGTGCGCAGCAGGCGGTGCACCTCGACGCCGCGCTCCAGTTCCTTGCGGAGGTTGTCCCGCCGGGAGTTGGTGATGCGCAGGCCCAGGGAGAGTTTGAGCATGGCGTCGGAGCCGGGGCGGAAGACGGTGCGGACGGAGGAGGTGGGGTGCCAGGCGGGTCCGCCGGGGCCCAGGTCGTGGAGGAAGCCCACCTCGCACAGTTCGGCGACGTCGGGCCGGTGGCTGAGCTGGTGGGCCTGCCAGGGGTGCAGCGGCAGCGGCAGGGTCCCGGCGGGGCCGCGGGGCGCTCCGGCGGCGAGCCGCGCGGCCAGCTGCTCGGCGGGTACGGTCCGGCCGCGCTCGGTCCAGGCCGAGTCGGCGGTGAACACGTCCGGGTCGACGGCCATCCAGTGGAGGCGGAAGGCGCCGCGCAGCTCCGGGGAGTAGGCGCGTGTCTCGGCGTCGGTCAGTCCCTCCCGGCTCTTGGGGGTGGGGTGCATGGGGTGGCCGAAGAGCAGGGCCTGTTCGGCGGCGAGGAAGCGGGAGCCGCCGGGGGCGTCGGCCGGAGCGGCGCGCCGGTCGGCGAGGAACGCCGCGGTGCGCCGTACGGAGTCGGCGACCCGGCCGACGAGGTCGGTGCTCTCGCTGTCCGGCGCGCCGCAGGGCTGGTCGGCGGGCGGGTCTCCGGCGGGCTGCGGCGCCGGGGCACCGTGTACGGCCTCGCGGCGCAGCAGGGCGGCGAGGGTCACCGCGTCCAGGGGCGCGGCGTCGGCGGGGGCGCCTTCCAGCGCGGGTGCGCCGAAGCGGTGCCAGCCGGTGTCGGACCAGTACAGGACGGGGACGCGCAGGGCCGCCGCGCTGGCGTCGAGCGGGACGAGCAGCCGCTCGCCGGCCGGGCGGGGCGTGCCGCTCTCGCGGATCCAGCAGCGGAGCAGGCCTTCGGTGCCGGCGGCGTCGGCGGCGACGGCCGGGTCCGGGTGTGCCAGCCGGTCGGACCCGTGAGCGCGGTGGGCGGTTTCCCGCTCGGTCCCGGTCCCGGCGGGGGCCGCGGCGGCTTCGGGATCGGCTTCGTCCTCCTCGGAGAGCACGGTGACGACGCGGGTCGCCCCGAGCCACTCCTCGTGTCCGTGCCGCTCCAGGTGTCCCACACGGACCGTACGGGCGGCGTGGCCGGCGTGCTCGCCGCTCTCGGTGGTGTCGTGGGCGCCGCCGCGCCGGTTCTGGCGCGGTACGGCCGGCTCCCGCAGCCGGGCCAGGGGTTCACGGGGCAGACGTCGCTCGTCGGCCGGGGTCCCGTCGGGGACGGGGCGTTCGTTCATCGGGGTGTGCCTCGCAGGGTCGGCGCGGTCCACGCGCGCTGGGCGATCGTGGGGCGGTGGTCGGTGGGCGTGAAGGGGGGCGGCGGCCGGTGGCCCGAGCGGCTCGACATGCGGGTGGCCGGGGTGCCGGCCGTGGTGCTGCCGGCCGCCGGTGCGCCGGTCACCGGTCCGCTCCGAGCGGTGTCGCCCGGTGCGGCGTCACGGTCTGCGCGGCGCGCTCTGCCGCGCCCGGCGCGAGCGCCGCACCCGCCTCGCCACCGGCGCGCGCCGCACCGGCCCCGCCCCGGCCCCTGCGCACCGCGGCCCCCAGCGCGTCGGCGAGGCGGTCCAGGACCGCTTCCGCCTGTTCGTCGGTGATGGTGAGCGGGGGGAGCAGCCGGACCACCGCGCCGTGCCGGCCGCCCAGTTCGACGATCAGGCCGCGGGCCAGGCACTCCTCCTGGACGGCGGCGGCCAGCACGGGCGCGGCGGGGTGGGCGCCCGCGGGGTCGGTGGCGCCGTCCCGGTCGACGAGTTCGAGGCCGAGCATCAGGCCGCGGCCCCGTACGTCGCCGACGCAGTCGTACTCGGCGGCGAGTCCGCCCAGCCGGGAGAGCATGCGGGCGCCGAGGTCGCCGGCGCGCCGCGCCAGGTCGTTCTCCCGTACGTAGGCGAGGGTGGCGGCGCCCGCCGCCATCGCGAGCTGGTTGCCGCGGAAGGTGCCCGCGTGCGCGCCGGGCGGCCAGGCGTCCAGTTCCTCGCGGTAGACGACGACCGCCAGCGGCAGGCTGCCGCCGATCGCCTTGGACAGGACGAGGACGTCGGGTACGACGCCGCTGTGTCCGACGGCCCAGAACGCGCCGGTACGACCGACGCCGGTCTGCACCTCGTCCACGATGAGCGGGATGTCCCGTTCGGCCGTCAGGTCGCGCATCCGGCGCAGCCAGCTGTCGGGCGCCGGGATCACGCCGCCCTCGCCCTGGACCGGTTCCAGGATCATCCCGGCCGGCTTGCGGACGCCGCTCTTCTCGTCGTCGAGCACGTTCGCGGCCCAGCGCGCGGCCAGCTCGGCGCCGCGCTCGCCGCCCGTGCCGAAGGGGCAGCGGTAGTCGTACGGATACGGGAGGCGGGTCACGGTGGTGTCGCGCGCGCCCCCGGACGCCGCGAGCGCCCCCGCCGTCATGCCGTGGTACGCGCCGGTGAAGGCCGCGAGCCCGTCCCGGCCGGTCGCGGCCCGCACCAGCTTGAAGGCGGCCTCGACGGCGTCCGTGCCGGCCGGTCCGCAGAACTGGACGCGTCCGTGGTCCGCCAGTTCGGGGGGCAGGGTGGCGAACAGTTCGGTGGTGAAGGCGTCCTTGACCGGGGTCGCCAGGTCGAGGACGTGCAGCGGGGCGCCGGAGTCCAGGACGGAGCGGATCGCCTCCAGGACGACGGGGTGGTTGTGCCCGAGCGCCAGGGTGCCGGCGCCGGAGAGGCAGTCCAGGTAGCGGCGGCCGTCGGCGCCCTCGATGGTCAGCCCGCGGGCCCGCACCGGGACGATGGGCAGCGAGCGCGCGTAGGTGCGGGCGGCGGACTCGCGGAGCGACTGCCGCCGCAGGATGCCCTCGTGGGCGGGAGGGGGTGCCATCGGCTGAGGCTGGGTCACGGCCACGGCGGTTCGGTCCTCCTGCTGCTGAAGCTCTGCTGCTGGGCTGCGGGCGGGCCCGCCGTGCTCCGACGGCCCCACCGGACTGCGGGCGGGCCGCTCACGCCGGCGACGGCCCGGCGCTCCCGTGGCCGCACACCGCAGGCGGCGGATTCACGGGGTCACCGGACCGCTCCGGCACGACCGGGCCCGCCCCCCTTCCGGCGGGCCCGCCGGCCCTCCTGGCGGACCGCCGGTCCGGGCCGCAGGCCACGGCTCAGCTGTCCCCCGTACGTACCAACGACGCCGCCGACGGGGGAACACGGCCTGCCGGAAGATCCTTGCGACGGGCCTTCCGCGAAGATCCGCCGCGGGCCGGAACCGGGGACCCGCCCGCCGCCGTCCCCATCGGCACCGGCATAGTGGGGGCCTGCGCCACACCTTTCCGGTGCATGACAAAGCAGCAGATCGGAGCAGGACCGGGCAAGTCAGCCCAAGGCGCGGCACGGCCTCCCGAGGCCGGACAAGTTCACACGGCAAACTTGAACAAACCAGGGGGAGTTCACCCATGCGATCCATACGTCGGCCGGTCCTGGCCGCCGCCGCTCTCACCGCCGTGGTGGCGCTGACCGCCACCGGCTGTGGCCCGGAGGGTGACCAGGCGGGCGGCAAGCCCGGCCAGTCCGCAGATCAGGGCAGCGCGGGCGGGGGTGGCTTCACGATCCCCAAGGACATCCAGGACAAGCTCAAGGAACACGGCGTCGACCTGGACAAGTGGAAGAACGGCGAGTGGAAGAACTGGGACAAGGACAAGTGGCTCCGCGAGGCCAGTGACTTCATCAACCCGATCATCAAGGGCCTGTGGGACCCGGACCGGGCGAGCAAGGCCAAGCCGCCGAAGGAGCCGACGCCCAAGGACATCTCCGGTGACCAGGGGCGGACCGACCCGGAGCCGCGCGCGGTGCGGGCCCAGGCGGTCAAGCCGCCGTTCGGGCAGAACGCGCCCGGCCTCGGCAAGATCTTCTTCGACACCCCCGAGGGCCACGCGGTCTGCTCCGGCGCGGTGGTCAAGGACCCGGCGCACCCGGGCAAGTCGAACCTGGTGTGGACCGCGGGCCACTGCGTGCACGCCGGCAAGACCGGCGGCTGGTACCGCAACATGGTCTTCGCCCCGTCGTTCAACGACACCGGCAAGACCGCGGCCCAGCTGGAGAACGCCTCGCGTGAGCAGATGTTCCCCAAGGGCGTGTGGTGGGCCGACGGCGCGTCGACCTCGAACCAGTGGATCAGCCAGGGCGGTGCGCAGGGCAACGGCGTGCCGATGGCGCCGTACGACTTCGCGATCATGCACGTGACGCCGGAGAAGGGGGCGGGCGGCACGTCCCTCGAAGAGGTCGCCGGCGGCGCCTACCAGGTCGACTTCAACGCCTCGGCGATCCCGCAGATCCCGAGCCTCACGGCGCAGGGCTACCCGGCCGAGGCCCCGTTCGACGGCGCGACGCTGCAGCAGTGCACCGACAAGCCGGGCCGGCTGTCGCTGGACGCCAAGAAGCCGACCATGTATCGCATCGGCTGCCTGATGACCGCCGGCTCCTCCGGCGGCCCCTGGTTCGCCAAGGGCTCGGACGGCAAGCCGGTCCTGGTGTCGAACACCTCGATCGGCCCGCGTCCGGCCGGCTGGCTGGCGGGCCCGCACCTCGGCCCGGAGGCCAAAAGTATGTTCGGCGCGATGAGCAAGAAGTTCGCCACGAAGTGACCGGCGCGCGCCGGTAGGTGACGCACGGCGAAGGCCCGCCCCCGGAAACCGGGGGCGGGCCTTCGTACTGCTGCGGCCGCCGTCACGCCGCCTGTACGTACGGCTGGAACTCGGCGGCCAGTTCCTCGTGCACCCGCGCCTTGAGGACGGTGCCCTCCGCGACGTGCTCCTCGGAGATCACCTCGCCCTCGGCGTGCGCGCGCGAGACCAGCGCGCCCTGGGTGTACGGGACCAGCGCCTCGATCTCGGCCTGCGGTCGGGGCAGCTCCTCGTCGATCAGCGCGAGCAGTTCCTCGATGCCCTGGCCCGTGCGGGCCGAGACGAGCAGCGCGTGCTTCTCGTTGCGCAGCAGCCGCTGGAGCACCAGCGGGTCCGCGGCGTCCGCCTTGTTGACGACGACGATCTCCGGTACGTGGGTGGCGCCCACGTCGCGGATCACCTCGCGCACGGCGGCCAGTTGCTCCTCCGGCACCGGGTGCGAGCCGTCGACCACGTGGAGGATCAGGTCGGAGTCGCCGACCTCCTCCATCGTGGACCGGAACGCCTCGACGAGGTGGTGCGGGAGGTGCCGCACGAAGCCGACGGTGTCGGCGAGGGTGTAGAGCCGCCCGCTGGGCGTCTCGGCCCGGCGCACGGTCGGGTCCAGGGTGGCGAACAGCGCGTTCTCCACCAGGACGCCGGCCCCGGTCAGGCGGTTGAGCAGCGAGGACTTGCCCGCGTTCGTGTACCCGGCGATGGCGACCGAGGGGACCTTGTGACGGCGGCGCTCCTGCCGCTTGATGTCCCGGCCGGTCTTCATCTCCGCGATCTCCCGGCGCATCTTCGCCATCTTCTCGCGGATCCGCCGCCGGTCCGTCTCGATCTTGGTCTCACCGGGACCACGCGTGGCCATGCCGCCGCCCGCCGAGCCGGAGCCACCGCCACCCATCTGCCGGGACAGCGACTGGCCCCAGCCGCGCAGCCTGGGCAGCATGTACTGCATCTGCGCCAGCGAGACCTGCGCCTTGCCCTCACGGGACTTGGCGTGCTGCGCGAAGATGTCGAGGATCAGGGCCGTACGGTCGACGACCTTGACCTTGACGACGTCTTCGAGGTGGATCAGCTGGCCCGGGCTCAGCTCACCGTCGCACACGACGGTGTCGGCCCCGGATTCGAGCACGACGTCGCGCAGCTCCATGGCCTTGCCCGAGCCGATGTAGGTCGCCGGGTCGGGCTTGTCGCGGCGCTGGATGACGCCGTCGAGCACCATGGCGCCCGCGGTCTCCGCCAGCGCGGCCAGCTCGGCGAGGGAGTTCTCCGCGTCCTGCACGGTCCCCGTGGTCCAGACGCCGACCAGCACCACGCGCTCCAGGCGCAGCTGGCGGTACTCGACCTCGGTGACGTCTTCGAGCTCGGTGGACAGTCCCGCGACGCGGCGCAGCGCCGCACGCTCCGAGCGGTCGTACTGGTCGCCGTCACGGTCCCCGTCGATCTCGTGGCTCCAGGCGACGTCCTCTTCCATCAGGGCGTCGGCCCGAAGGCTCTCGGGGAGGCGCTGCCGGTCCTGCGGAAGGGAAGAAGAGGAGGTCATTTGATCCTTTGCGTCGTTGGGAAGCCCCGTGGCGGGGCCGTACGGCCCCGGGGCTCTCGTTACGTGACAACGTCCGGACCGCCCGGGAGATTCCCGGCCGCCGTGGCGTCGGCCAGACGATGGTCGCACGACCGGCACGGGCCGTCACGCGGGTTTTCCCGGGGCCGTGCGGGCGGCTAGGACGGTGCGCGGCCCGCCGCCGCGGGCCGCTGCTTGCCCGGCTTCGCGGCGGGCGCCTTGGCGGGTGGCTGCGGGGTCCGGTAGTGGGCCTTCCAGTCCGGGTGTCCCGGCATCGGCGGGGTCTTCGCGTCGTGCAGCCAGCTGCGGAAGAAGGCGGTGAGGTCCTGTCCCGAGATGCGCGACGCCAGCGCGGTGAAGTCGGCGGTGCCCGCGACGCCGTCGCGGTGCCGGGTCACCCAGGTGCGCTCCAGCCGGTCGAACGCGGCAGGTCCGATCTTGTTGCGGAGCGCGTACAGGACGAGCGCGCTGCCGTCGTACATGACCGGGCGGAAGATGCCGGTCTTGTTGCCGGGGGCCGGCGCCTTCGGCGAGCCGGGCGGGCCGCCCTCGGCCCGCATCCGGTCCGACACGCTGTAGGCGCGCCGCGTCCGCTGGTCCATGGAGACCTTGGAGTGCTCGTGCGCGTACAGCTCCTCGTACCAGGTGGCGTGCGCCTCGTTGAGCCAGACGTCCGACCAGGTGCGCGGGGTGACGCTGTTGCCGAACCACTGGTGCGCCAGCTCGTGGACCATGACCGCTTCGATGTACCAGCGGGGGTACTGCTTGGTCGTGAAGAGCCGCTCCTCGAAGAGCGACAGGGTCTGGGTCTCCAGCTCGAAGCCGGTCTCGGCCTGTGCGAGCAGCACTCCGTACGTCTCGAAGGGATAGCGGCCGACCTTGCCCTCCATCCAGGCGAGCTGGCCGGGTGTCTCGGCCAGCCACGGCTCCAGGCGCTTGCGGTCCGCCGCCGGTACGACGTCGCGCAGCGGCAGGCCGTGCGGGCCGCCGCGGCGCACGACCGCGGAGCGTCCGATGGAGACCTGCGCCACCTCGGTGGCCATGGGGTGGGCGGAGCGGTAGACCCAGGTGGAGGCGGCCGCGGGCGCCGGCGGTTGCCGTACGTCCCGACCGCCCCGTGCGGCCGGTGCGTGCCCGCCGTCCGGCAGGCCGCGTACGGTGCTCGGGTAGCGCGCGAGGCGCACCCCGTTGGCGACGACCGTCAGGCCCTTGGGCGCGGTGACGCGGAAGGTGTACATCGCCTTGTCCGAGGGGTGGTCGTTGCCGGGGAAGACGCGGTGCGCGGCGTCGACCTGGTTGGCCATCGCCAGCCCGTCCTTCGTGCGCAGCCAGCCGCCCTCCCGCCCCTTCCCGGTCTTGCCGGGGCGCGGGTCGCTGGTGTGCCGGACGACGATGCGCAGCGGTGTGCCGGCGCGTACGGTGCCGCGCGGCGTGACGATCAGGTCCTCGCCCCTGGTGAGGTGGCCTGCCGGGCGCCCGTTGACCTCCACGGAGCGGACGGTGCCGTGCGAGAAGTCGAGGTTGATGCGGTCCAGGCGGGCGGTGGAGCGCGCGGTGATCTTCGTGACGGCGTCCAGCGGCCGGTCGTTGCGCCCGGAGTACGCCAGGGCGATGTCGTATGCGCGGACGTCGTAGCCGGGGTTGCCGAGGTGCGGGTAGAGGCGGTCGCCGACGCCGAGCGGCCCGGCGTCGGGCAGCCCGGCGGCGACCAGGGAGGCGGCGGCGAGCACGCCGAGCGCGGCCCGGCGGCGGAAGGCGGACCCGGGGCCTGGGGCGGTGGGGTACGAGGAGTGCGGCATGACAAACGGCTATCAGCGCGGCGCCCTCCCCCGTGGCTGGCGCGACAGTACGGCACCCGAACGAGCGGGTTCGTGCGTCCGACGAGGCTGGAGGGACACGTGTGGGTGGCGGTGTCGCTCTCAGGAGCGCGCCGCCACCGTCGACTGCGCCCGGCCCGCCCGCAGCACGTCGAAGACGCCCGGCACCTGCCGCATCGCCCGCATCAGGGACGGCAGCTTGGCCGCGTCCGGCAGGTGCAGCGTGTACGTGTGCCGCACCCGCTGCTCGCGGGGCGGCTCGACGGCCGCCGCCACCACCGCGGCCCCCTCGGCGGCGATGGCCTCGGTGAGGTCGGCGAGCAGATGCGGCCGGGTGAACGCCTCCGCGAGGAGGGTGACCCGGCAGCCCTGCGCGCCGTCCTCCGCGCCGTGCCAGCGGGCGCCGACCGGCTGCCGCCCGGCCGCCGCCATGCGGGCCACCACGGGGCACAGGGTGCGGTGCACGGTGACGAAGCCGCCCCGTACGGCGAACCCGGTGACGTTGTCCGGCGGTACGGGCGTGCAGCAGCCCGCGAGCCGTACGGTCGCGTCGGGGAGGTCGGTCGTCAGGCCGGCGGCGTTCGGCCCGGGGTGCCTGGGCGCGGCGGCGGAACCGGTGGCACCGGGGGCCGCGCAGGCCTGGAAGGCCCCGGCCGCGCCGGCGCCGGCCGCACCGGCCGCCGCGGTCTCCGCCCCCGGATGCGCCGCCAGCCACCGGGAGATGGCGAGCCTGGCCGCAGGGGTACGGGTGTGGTCGAGCCAGTCAGGCGAGGGGCCGGCGGCGGAATCGGGCGCCATGAGCAGGTGCAGGCTGTCGCCGTCGCACAGGACCGTGGAGAGCGTGGCGAGACGGCCGTTGACGCGGGCGCCGATGCAGTGGTGGGCGCCTTCGCCGTACAGCGCGTAGGCGGCGTCCACACAGCTCGCGCCGGCCGGCAGCCCGACCGTGCCGGTCACCGCCGTACCCGTGCCGGCGGCGTCCGGCTCCGCCGTGCCGCTCTCGTCGTCGAAGCCGCCCGCCGCGCAGAAGACCGTGACCTCGCGGTCCTGGGCGAGGTCGGCGCGCAGCGAGGTCCAGAACGTGTCCGGGTCGGGGGTGGCGCGCTGCCATTCGAGGAGCCGGCACAGCCATCCGGGCTGGGTCGGGTCCACCCGCTCGCCCTCGTCGTCCGCGCTCCCGCCGGCGGCCGCGCGCTCGGCGCCGGAGGGGTCGGCGCCGTCCGCGGGGGCGTACGGGTTGCCGAGCGCGATCACGCCGGCCTCCGCGACGCGGTGCATCTGGTGCGTGCGGATGAGCGTCTCCGCGATCGCGCCCTCCTCGTCCGTGACGGCCGTGTGCAGCGACTGGTAGAGGTTGAACTTCGGCGTGGCGATGAAGTCCTTGAACTCCGAGACCACCGGTGTGAAGCAGGTGTGCAGCTCGCCGAGGACCGCGTAGCAGTCGGCGTCCTCCGCGACGAGCACCAGCAGTCGGCCGAGATCGGCTCCGGTGACCGTGCCGCGGGCCAGGCGCACCCGGTGCACGGAGACGAAGTGCCGCGGCCTGATGAGGACTTCGGCGTCGATGTCGGCCTCGCCGAGGACGGCGCGCACGCGCTCCGCGATGGCGGCGAGCGGGTCGGGCCGGCCGGCGTGGTCCAGGACGAGGGCGCGCGTGGTGGCGTACTCCTCGGGATGGAGGATGGCGAAGACCAGGTCCTCCAGCTCGGACTTGAGAGCCTGTACGCCCAGCCGTTCGGCCAGCGGGATCAGCACGTCGCGCGTCACCTTGGCGATCCTGACCTGCTTCTCGGGGCGCATCACGCCCAGGGTGCGCATGTTGTGCAGCCGGTCGGCCAGCTTGATGGACATCACCCGGACGTCGTTGCCGGTGGCGACCAGCATCTTGCGGAAGGTCTCCGGCTCGGCGGCGGCCCCGTAGTCGACCTTCTCCAGCTTGGTGACGCCGTCGACCAGGTAGCAGACCTCCTTGCCGAACTCGCTGCTCACCTGATCCAGCGTCACGTCGGTGTCCTCGACGGTGTCGTGGAGCAGGGAGGCGGTCAGGGTCGTGGTCTCGGCGCCCAGTTCGGCCAGGATCAGGGTCACCGCGAGCGGGTGGGTGATGTACGGTTCGCCGCTCTTGCGCAGCTGCCCGCGGTGCGAGCTCTCGGCGAGCGCGTAAGCCCTGCTGAGGGTGTCCAGGTCGGCGTCCGGGTGGTGGGCGCGGTGCACCTTGGCGACGTGCTCCAGGGCGTCCGGCAGGCCGTCGCGGGGGGCCGGCCCGAGGAGCGCGGCCCGGCCGATGCGGCGCAGCCCGCGCAGCTCCAGGCGGGGGCGGCCGCGCTTGCGGTGCGAGGCGTCCACCGGGTCGGGTGGGGCGGCCTGGGGAGGCGCGGCGGGGTTACCTGGGTTCGTGGCCTCTGCGCTCATGGGCACCTCCGGCGGCGTCGACCGGCGGTGGGGCGCCCGCAGTCAGGTGCCCGCGCCGGTGCTTGATGCTACCGAGCCCATCACGCAGCGCTGTCCCGCTCTCGCCCAGCGTGAACCGGATCACCCATTCGAGCGAAGTCCTAGCCCAGGGCCGTGACCAGCCACGCCGGGTCCATCGTGCCCTGCGCGACGATCACCGCGGGGCCGGTCATCTCGACCGTGCCGTCGGGCAGCTCGGTGATCTCCAGGCTGCCGCCCGGGACGTCGACCCGGTACGTGACGGGGGAACCGGTGACCGCGGGGTCGGCGCCGTCCCGGCGGGCGGCGGCCACGGCCACGGCGCAGGCGCCCGTGCCACAGGAGCGGGTCTCGCCGGAGCCGCGCTCGTGCACCCGCATCGCCACGTGGCGCGGGCCGCGGTCGGCGACGAACTCGATGTTGACGCCGTCCGGGTAGACGGCGGCTGGGCTGAACGGCGGGACGGCGCGCAGCTCCCCGGCGTGGCCGAGGTCCTCGACGAAGGCGACCGCGTGCGGGTTGCCCATGTTCACGTTGCGGGCGGGCCAGCTGCGGTCGCCCACGGTGACCGTCACGCCGTCCGGGAGCAGCTCGGCGCGGCCCATGGAGACCGTGACCTCGCCGGTCTTGGCCAGGTGGGCGCGGCGGAGGCCGGCCCGGGTGGCGATGGCGAGATCGCCGGCCTCGGCCAGGCCCGCGTGCTGGAGGTAGCGGGCGAAGACGCGGACGCCGTTGCCGCACATCTCGGCGACGGATCCGTCGCCGTTGCGGTAGTCCATGAACCACTCGGCCTCGCCGGCCAGGGCGCGGGCCTCGGGGTCGGCGGCGGAGCGCACCACGCGCAGCAGGCCGTCGCCGCCGATGCCGGCCCGGCGGTCGCAGATCCGCGCGACGGCGGCGGGGGTCAGCTCCAGGACGCCGTCCGGGTCGGGGACGATCACGAAGTCGTTCTCCGTGCCGTGTCCCTTGAGGAAGGCGATGCCGCGCCCGGGGCCGCCGGCGGCGGTCGGCTCGGTGTCCGCTGCGGTCCCGGTGGCCTCCGTGGTCCCCTGTGCGTCGCTCATGCCTGCATCGTACGGCGCGGGACGCGGGTCAGTGCAGCCGGGCCACGCGCCACACGGCCAGCAGCGCCAGCACCACCACGAGCGCGGCGTACCCGAGCACCACGCGCCAGTCCGGGCGGCGGCCCGAGCCGCGGGCGGGCAGGCCGGGCCAGGTGTGGCCGACCCGGCGGGCGGCCATCATGCCCCAGCCGGCGGCGCAGCCGAACAGCAGCAGGCCGAGCATGGAGATCACCGATCCGCCGTCGCCGCCGAACTCGAAGGCGAGCGGGAAGGCGAACATCAGCGAGCCCAGGATGGCCAGTCCCACGATCGGCGCGAGCTGCCAGACGCGCAGCCGGCGCGGCGGGCGCAGCTCGCGGAAGGACTCGCCGCCTTCGGCCGCCTCCTCGGGGCCGTCGGCGGCCTCCAGCGACGCGGGCCGCGCCGGTTCGCCGAGGAGGCCGGGCCCGTCGGCCGCACCGGCCGCGGTGTGGTCCAGGGCAGGGCTGTCCGGACGCGCGGCGTCGGGCCCGTCCTGGGCCAGCGACTCCGTCGCGTCCTGCTGTCCGTCTCTTCGCCCGTCCGGTTGCTGCGGTCTGTTGCGAGGGCCGGCCTCCATCGCCACGCGCCCTCCCCACTCCCGACTGCACGCCTCGATCGAAGGTCGATGATGACACGCTCCCGGCGGCCCGGATGACGGGCGGAGCGTCCCGATGCCATGACGTGATCAGGCTGTGACCGGTCGTTCGACCAACGCCAGCGCCCGCCCCGGGAGTTCCCCGAGGTCCGCGGCGGCGCCGCTGAGCCAGTGGACGCGGGGGTCCCTGCGGAACCAGGAGTCCTGGCGGCGCGCGAACCGCTTGGTGGCCCGGACCGTCTCGGCCTTGGCCTCCTCTTCCGTGCACTGCCCCGCCAGTTGCGCGAGCACCTGCTGGTAGCCGAGGGCGCGCGAGGCGGTACGGCCGTCGCGCAGCCCCTCGCCCTCCAGGCGGCGCACCTCGTCCACCAGGCCCTGGTCCCACATCCGGTCCACCCGCCGCGCGATGCGCTCGTCCAGTTCGGGGCGCTCCACGTCGACGCCGATCTGCACGGTGTCGTAGACCGACTCGTGCCCCGGGAGGTTGGCGGTGAAGGGGCGCCCGGTGATCTCGATGACCTCCAGGGCGCGCACGATGCGGCGCCCGTTGCCCGCCAGGATGGCGCGGGCCGCCTCCGGGTCGGCGGCGGCGAGCCGGGCGTGCAGCGCGCCGCTGCCCTGCTCTTCGAGTTCGGCCTCCAGGCGGGCCCGTACCTCGGGGTCCGTGCCGGGGAAGTCGAGGGCGTCGAGGGCGCCGCGCACGTACAGGCCGGAGCCGCCGACGAGGACGGGGGTGCGGCCGGCGGCGAGCAGCCGGTCGATCTCGGCGCGGGCCAGCCGCTGGTACTCGGCGACGTTGGCCGCGCGGGTGACGTCCCAGATGTCCAGGAGGTGGTGTGGCACCCCCTGGCGCTCGGGCACCGTCAGCTTGGCGGTGCCGATGTCCATACCTCGGTAGAGCTGCATGGAGTCGGCGTTGACGACCTCGCCGCCGAGCCGGCGGGCGAGCGCGACGCCCAGATCGGACTTTCCGGCCGCGGTGGGACCGACGACGGCGATGACCCGGGGTGCGGGAACTGCGTTGTTCACCGGCCCAGTCTCGCAAACCTCCGGGGCACATCTCGAACGAGCGACGTTACGGCTCGTCTTCGTGTTCGTTGCCTGTTGCGAGGTTCCGGCCGCCGGTTCACGGACCGGAGCCCGCGGGCGGCGCAATGGGACGCTCCGGGCGTCCCGGGATTTCGCCCACACGAGTAAGGTATGGAGTAGATATGGGTGTGTTTTCACGGTTTCGTCGTCGTAAGGGTGAGTCGTCCACCGAGGAAGCGTCCGCCGCGACGCTGACCGCGGAGCCGGAGGGCGCGGAGACCGACGCGGCCGCGGCGCGGGAGGCGGCCGGGGCCGGCCCGTCGGTGCAACGGGACGAGCCGGCGGGCGCGGAGCCGTCCGCCGAGGAGGCCGGCGAGGCCGCTGCCGCCGAGGGCGTCGAGATCCCGAAGCAGCAGTCGGCCGGCGAGGCCGCCGACAGCGAGGCCGGGGAAGGCGCCCGCAAATAGCACGGCGTACGAAGGAAGGTGGCCCATGGGCCTGCTGGACAACCTCAAGGCCAAGCTCGGTCCCCTGAAGGGCAAGGCCGGTGACCTGGCGCAGCAGCACGGGGACAGGATCGGGCAGGGGCTCGACAAGGCTGCGCGCGCGGTCGACGAACGGACCAAGGGCAAGTACAGCAGCCAGATCGGGACCGGCGCGGACAAGGCGAAGGACGCCCTCGGCCGGCTGTCCGAGGAGTCCCGCCGCTCCGGCGGCCCCGGCTCCCGGGGGCCGGCTTCCTGATGTTCCCGTAGGCCCCGGCCCTGGGGGTGCCGGGCGGCCGACGCGGCACCACGGCCGCGGAGCGACGCGCTCCGCGGCCGTCGCGCGTGCGGCCTACGACCAGGCCGCCACGAAGTAGCCCACACCGTACGGCGCCTCTTCGCGCAGCAGTTCGCCACGCAGACCGGCGTCCTGGGCGGCGCCCGCCAGGACCTGCCAGCAGGCCCGCCCCGACGCCTTCAGCGCGTACGCCAGTTCCGCGTCCAAGCCGGCCAGCGCGGCCGTGTCGGCGGCGCCCAGTGCGCGTGCCACAGCGGCGTCGAAGTCCTCGGCACGCTCGTCGTAATAGCCCGGCGCCTTGACCGTGCGGCACGCGCTGCCGTCGCCCATGACCAGCAGGGCGACCCGCTCGGCCGAGGCCGCGATCTCCCGGCCCACCTGTGCGCAGCGGTCGCCGGACAGCGGTTCGCCGACGCCCAGCCCCTCGACCGGCGCGTCGGCGAAGTCCGTGCGGGCCAGCAGCCAGGCGCCGACCGACAGCGACGGCGGAAGCCGGCGTTCAGGGGCCGGCTCGGCGGCGGCGCCCAGGCTCACTTCCAGGTCCACGCCGAAGCCGCGGAACGAGCCCACCGCGCCCTGTCCGTGCGGTCCGCGGCCCGCCTGTTCGGCCGGGCCGACGACGACGAGCCGGTCCGGGCGGGCCGCCGCGAGCACGCCCACCGCGTCGAGGGCGGCGGCCCGCAGGCCGTCCAGCTCGGGTGCGGCGCCGGAGGCGACCTCGGGAACGAGCACCGGCGGGCAGGGGCAGACGGCTGCGGCGACAAGCATGGCTGGAACCCTAGCAAGGCGGCTGTACCGGCCACGGAAGCTCCGGCGCGGAGCACGCCGCGCCGCCGCCGGGGCAGCAGGGCCCCGGCGGGCCCGTCAGTCGCAGCCGCAGCCCGCCGCGGGGGCCGGCGCCGGGGCGGGCGCGCCGATCGTCGGCAGGCCGAGCATGACACCGGCCGGCTGGGCGGCCGGCGCGGCGTTGCGCTTCTCCCAGGCGTCGCCCGCACGCGTACGGCGGACGGCCTGGACCTGGCCCTCGGCGAGCAGGTGGTGCGGCGCGGCGTAGGTGATCTCGACGGTCACCATGTCGCCGGGGCGTACCGGCTCCTCGGGGCGGGTGAAGTGCACCAGGCGGTTGTCGGGCGCGCGGCCCGACAGGCGGCGCGTGGCGTCGTCCTTGCGCCCCTCGCCCTCGGCGACCATGACCTCCAGCGTGCGGCCGACCTGCTTCTTGTTCTCCTCCCAGGAGATCTCCTCCTGGAGGGCCACCAGCCGCTCGTAGCGCGCCTGGACGACCTCCTTGGGGATCTGGCCCTCCATCGTGGCGGCCGGGGTCCCGGGGCGCTTGGAGTACTGGAAGGTGAAGGCCTGCGCGAAGCGGGACTCGCGGACCGTGTGCAGGGTCTGCTCGAAGTCCTCCTCGGTCTCGCCGGGGAAGCCGACGATGATGTCCGTGGAGATGGCGGCGTCCGGCATCGCGGCGCGCACCTTCTCGATGATGCCGAGGAAGCGCTCCTGGCGGTACGAGCGGCGCATCGCCTTGAGGACCGTGTCCGAACCGGACTGCAGCGGCATGTGCAGCTGCGGCATCACGTTCGGCGTCTCGGCCATCGCGGCGATGACGTCGTCGGTGAAGTCGCGGGGATGCGGCGAGGTGAAGCGGACCCGCTCCAGGCCCTCGATCTTCCCGCAGGCGCGCAGCAGCTTGCTGAACGCCTCGCGGTCGCCGATGTCGGAGCCGTACGCGTTGACGTTCTGGCCGAGCAGGGTGATCTCGGAGACGCCCTCGCCGACCAGTGCCTCGATCTCGGCGAGGATGTCGCCGGGGCGGCGGTCCTTCTCCTTGCCGCGCAGGGCCGGGACGATGCAGAACGTGCAGGTGTTGTTGCAGCCGACGGAGATGGAGACCCACGCCGCGTACGCGCTCTCGCGGCGGGTGGGGAGCGTGGAGGGGAACGCCTCCAGCGACTCGGCGATCTCGACCTGCGCCTCCTCCTGGACGCGGGCGCGCTCCAGGAGCACCGGCAGCTTGCCGATGTTGTGCGTCCCGAAGACCACGTCGACCCAGGGGGCCTTCTTGACGATGGTGTCGCGGTCCTTCTGGGCCAGGCAGCCGCCGACGGCGATCTGCATGCCGGGCCGCGCGGCCTTCTTCGGCGCGAGCTGGCCGAGGTTGCCGTAGAGCCGGTTGTCGGCGTTCTCCCGCACCGCGCAGGTGTTGAAGACGACCACATCGGCGCCGTCGGCGTCCTTGGGCGCGGGCACGTATCCGGCGTCCTCCAGCAGGCCCGACAGCCGCTCGGAGTCGTGGACGTTCATCTGGCACCCGTAGGTGCGCACCTCGTATGTCTTCGCACTCATCTCAATCGACCAGGGTACGTGCTCCCGCCACCGGCTCGCCCCTCCCTTTCCGGTTGCGGGGCTGGCAGGATCCCGTCCATGGTCTCAGCACTCCCCCGCACCGGCGGCCGCCGGGCGCTGCTCGCGGCGGCCGCCGCGCTGGCCGCGCTCGGCCTGCTGCTCTGGTGGCTGCTGCCGCTGGGCAGCCCGCCCGGCCCGAGCGGGCGGGTGACGCTGGCCACCGGTGTGCGGTCGGGGGTGTACGCGCGCTACGGCGAGCTGCTCGAACACGATCTGCGCAAGGACCTGCCGCGGGTCGACGTGCGGTTGATGAACACCGCGGGGTCGCTGGACAACCTGGGGCACCTGGCCTCCGGGCGGGCGCAGTTCGCGATAGCGACCGCCGACGCGGTGGCCGAAAAGCAGCGCCTCGCCCCGCGGGAGGCGGCCCGGCTGCGGGCCTGCGCGCGGCTGTACGACGACTACATACAGCTGGTGGTGCCGAAGGGCTCCCCGGTCACCTCGGCCAAGGACCTCAAGAAGCTGCGCGTCGGCGTGGGGGCGGACGGCTCCGGCGTACAACTGGTCACCCGGCGGCTGATGGCGGCGGCCGGGCTCGACTTCGAGCAGGACATCGAGGCGGTGCGGGTCGGCATCGACCAGATGCCGCTGCTGCTGGAGGAAGGGAAGCTGGACGCCTTCTTCTGGTCGGGCGGGCTGCCGACGTCGGCCCTGCAGGAGGTGGCCGCGCGGCTGCCGATACGGCTCGTCCAGCTGGCGGACCTGATTCCGGCGCTGCACGGGCAGGGCGGGCGCGCCCGCTACTACCGGGCGGCCGTGATGCCGGCCGACGCGTATCCGCGGGTCCAGAAGGGGCAGGCGGTCAAGACGATCGCGGTCGCGAACCTTCTGGTGACCACCGACCGGCAGGACCCGGTGCTGACGGAGGCCATCACCAAGACCGTCATAAGGAGCCGGGACTGGATCGGGCACCAGGTGCACGCCGCGCAGAACGTGGACCTGCGTACCGCGGTCTTCACCGATCCCCTGCCGCTCCACGAGGGCGCGCGGCGCTACTACCTGTCGGAGAAGCCCTAGGAGGGCGGTGGCTGCCGATCGGCAGCCCGGGGGCGCGTATGGAGAGCCGTACGCGCCCCGGCGCGACTCATGCCTTGGGCGCCCTCGGGGTGCGCGGCCCCTTCGGACGGGAGGGGCGGCTGGCCGGGCGGCCGCCGCCCGAGGCACCGGAACCGGTGCCCGCCGCGCCGCCGGAGCCGCCGCGGCGCGGACGCCGCCGCCCGCCGGAGCCCGCGGGCTTCTGCTGGGTCTGCTGCGCGGGGACGGTGAGCACCACCGGCCGGCCGCTCGGCGCCTGCGCGCCCGTGATGCGTATCAGCTCGCTGTCGCCCGGCCGGACCCGTGCCGTACCGGGAGTGATCTTCGCCCGGGACATCAGCCGGGTCATGTCCCGGCGCTGGGCGGGGGTGACCAGCGTGACGACGGTGCCGGACTCGCCGGCCCGCGCGGTACGGCCGCCGCGGTGCAGGTAGTCCTTGGCCTCGGTCGGCGGGTCGACGTTGACCACGAGGTCGAGGCCGTCGATGTGGATGCCGCGCGCCGCGACGTTGGTGGCGATCAGCGCGGTGGCCTGCCCGGTGCGGAACTGCTCCAGGGTGCGGGTGCGCTGCGGCTGGGACTTGCCGCCGTGCAGCGCGGCAGCCCGTACGCCCTGCGCCAGCAGGTGCTTGGTGAGGCGGTCGGCGCCGCGCTTGGTGTCCACGAACATGATCACGCGGCCGTCGCGGGCGGCGATCTCGGTCGCGGTGGCCCGCTTGTCGGTGTCGTCCACGTACAGGACGTGGTGCTCCATGGTGGTGACGGTCGCGGCCGACGGGTCCACGGAGTGGGTGACCGGGTCGGTCAGGAACCGGCGGACGAGCTTGTCGACATTGCGATCGAGGGTCGCGGAGAACAGCATCCGCTGGCCGTTCGGGTCCACCTTCTCCATCAGGCGGGTGACCTGCGGCAGAAAGCCCATGTCGGTCATCTGGTCGGCCTCGTCGAGGACCGTGATGGCGACCTGGTCCAGCTTGCAGGCGCGGCGGTCCAGCAGGTCGGCGAGCCGACCGGGGGTGGCGACCAGGATCTCGGCGCCCTTGCGCAGCGCCTCGACCTGGCGGTTGATGGAGGTGCCGCCGACGACCGTGGTCGTACGCAGCCCGACCGCCGTGGCGTACGGCGCGAGCGCCTGGGTGACCTGGGTCGCCAGCTCACGGGTGGGCACGAGCACCATCGCCAGGGGGCTCTTGCTGTCCGCGCGCCGGCCCGCCGTACGGCTGAGCATCGCGAGTCCGAAGGCCAGGGTCTTGCCGGAGCCCGTCCTGCCGCGGCCGAGGACGTCCCGGCCCGCGAGGGTGGCGGGCAGCGTGGCGGCCTGGATCGGGAACGGCTCGGTGACGCCCTGCGCGCGCAGCGCGGTGAGAAGGGCCGGGGCCAGCGGCAGCTCGTCGAAGGAGACGGCGGGCGGCTGGGGGGACGTCTGCGCGGACGTCCTCGGTGCGGCGCTCTGTCGCGGTGCGGTCGCTCGGGTCACTGAAAGCCCTTCTGTGGCGGATGGGCCGAGCGCGAGCGGCATGGGGCCGTCCGTCTCGGGCCGCACGGGTACGGGGCGTACGCATGCGGGTCGTGCGGCTGCGGTGCTCACGTGCGGGGGGCACGGCCTCAGGCCGCACGGATGCGGACGGGGCCCGCACCGGCCGGTGCGGGCCCCGTCCACGGACGCTGTGTCCGTCAGGCGGGGATGATGTTCTCCGCCTGCGGGCCCTTCGGGCCCTGGGTCACGTCGAAGCTGACCTTCTGGCCCTCCAGGAGCTCACGGAAGCCCTGGGACTGGATGTTCGAGTAGTGGGCGAAGACGTCGGGGCCGCCGCCGTCCTGCTCGATGAAGCCGAAGCCCTTTTCCGAGTTGAACCACTTCACGGTGCCGGTAGCCATGTTTTTCTCCTTCATGGGGCGCAAACCGGAGACCGCACTGCACGGCCTCCCTGTCGCCGAGATGATCGCCCCACACCGGAGAAAGGTCCGGTAAAAACAAGGAACGCCCGGGGCTTCCAGCCTCCGGGCGCGCACAAAGTTCATGGGTACCACAACTGCAACACCGCCAACGGTAACACACGTCCGTGTTCCCGTCGGACCCGTACGGACGGGGCGGCTCCGGGAGCGGGTGACGGCCGTCACGGCGCGGTACGCGGCACCTCCACGGTCACCCGCAGCCCGTGCGGCCGGTGCGGCGCGAAGGTCATGGTGGCGCCCCCCGCGGCGAGCAGCGCGCGGCTGATCGACAGGCCCAGCCCCGAGCCGGAGACGTTCTGGTGGCGGCCGCTGCGCCAGAAGCGGTCGCCGACGCGGGCGAGCTCGTCCTCGGTGAGGCCGGGGCCGTGGTCGCAGACGGTGATGCGTACGCTCTCGCCGTCCGGCGCCGCGGAGACGGTGACCCGCTCCCCGGCGGGGGTGAACTTCAGCGCGTTGTCCACCACGGCGTCCAGGGCGCTGGACAGGGCGACGGGGTCCGCCCAGCCCGTCACGGCCCGCTGCCCCTCGTAGGACAGCAGCACCCCTTTGCCGCCGGCCAGCGGGCGCCAGGAGTCGACCCGCTCGGCGGCCAGCGCGGCGACGTCGACGAGCTGGAGGTCGGCGGCGGCGTGCTCGGCCAGGGCGAGGTCCAGGAGGTCGTCCAGGACCCGGGCCAGCCGCTTGCCCTCGGTGCGGACCGAGGCGATCTCCTCGTTGCCCTCGGGGAGTTCGAGCGCCAGCAGCTCGATGCGCAGCAGCAGCGCGGAGAGCGGGTTGCGCAGCTGGTGCGAGGCGTCGGCGACGAAGGCGCGCTGCTGCTCCAGCACGTCCTCGACGTTGTCGGCCATCTCGTTGAACGAACGGGCCAGGCGGCGCAGTTCCGGCGGCCCGGAGGCGGCGGCGACGCGGGACTTCATCCGGCCGGTCGCGATGTCGTGGCTCGCCGCGTCCAGGACGCGTACCGGGCGCAGCACCCAGCCGGTGAGCCGGAAGGCCGCGGCGACGGCGCCGAGCATGGCGGCGCACTCCCCCGCGCCGATCAGCAGCCAGCTGTGCAGGATGCGCGAGCGCATCTGCCCGGTGGGCGAGTCGGTGACGACGACGGCGACCACGTCGCCGTCCCGCACGACGGGCGAGGCGACGGGGATCCGGCCGCCGTCGTCCCAGGGCCAGACCTGCCGCGGGTCGTGGCTGCGGCGGCCCGCCACCGCCTCGGTGAAGGCCCGGTCGCTCTCCCCGGTGTCCGGCACGGACCAGTCGGCGGGCGCCGCCGCCATGGGCGTGCGGTCGCGGAAGAAGACGCCGGCGCGGATGCCGTACAGCTCGTGGTAGCGCCTGAGCTCCGCGCTCAGCGTCGCCTGGCGCTCGTCCTCGTCGGGCGTCTCGCCGCCGGCGCCCGGACGGGTGGTGACGTACTGGGCGAGGGAGGCGAAGCGCGCCGCGTCGTCGATCCGGTCGACGACCACCCGCTGCTGTTCGACGCCGGCGGTGATGCCGGCCAGCGGGAAGCCCAGCGCGAGCAGCACGCCGGCCAGCAGGACGATCAGGAGGGGGAGGAGTCGGGTACGCACGGGGCGGCGCGGGCCTTCAGGACGCCGGGCCGGCCGGCGTCACGGCGGCCGGGGGCGCCACGAGCCGGTACCCGACCCCGCGCACCGTCTCGATCAGCGCGGGCATCCGCAGCTTCGCGCGCAGCGAGGCGATGTGCACCTCCAGCGTGCGGCCGGTCCCCTCCCAGCTCGTGCGCCACACCTCGCTGATGATCTGCTCCCGCCGGAAGACCACGCCGGGACGCTGCGCGAGCAGGGCGAGCAGGTCGAACTCCTTGCGGGTCAGCGGTACGGCGGTGCCGCACACGGAGACCTGGCGGGTGGGCAGTTCGATGGTGACGGTGCCCAGCCGCAGCGCCTCCTGGGTGGCGCCCTCCTCGGCGGGCGGCTCGCCGGGGGCCGGCGGCGCCGTCGTGTTGCGCCGGCTGACGGCGTGGATGCGGGCCAGCAGTTCCCCGGTGTCGTAGGGCTTGACCACGTAGTCGTCGGCGCCGAGGTTCAGGCCGTGGATTCGCGACCGTACGTCGGAGCGCGCGGTCACCATGATCACGGGGCTGCTGCTGATCCGCCGGATGCGCCCGCACACCTCGAAGCCGTCCTGGTCGGGCAGGCCCAGGTCGAGCAGGACCACGCCGAAGGGCGCCTGCTCGCCGGGGAGCAGGGCCCGCAGGGCCTCCTCTCCGCTTCGCGCGTGCGTGACGTCGAAGCCGTGCCGGGCCAGCACCGCGGACAGGGCGGCCGCGACATGATCGTCGTCCTCCACAAGCAGCAGCCGCATCGGCCCCCCTTTCCCGTAAGCGCGTACCCGGACGCGCAGATCCGGGCGCGTGGGTGCATAGGTGTGCGCCCGTACGCGGAGGCGTACGCGCGCCGGCCGTCCAGCGACAGGCCACAGGGCATCTAGGACGATGGACGGTGCGCACGTCAAGAGCCTGTCCCCGGTTGGACGGTTCCGTTATCCAGCCGGTACCACGGCCCGCGGAGGCGGCCGCGCCCCCTTCACGCCGCGTGTCCCTCCGCGGCCGTATCGTTATGCTCAAATCCCGCTCAGATGTAATGACGCTGGTCGCAGGGCGTTATTAGGGTCCTCCCCAACCGAGGAGGACGGAGCTGTACGCCGATGAGCGAAGTATCGGTGACCAAGAGCGACAAGGGCCCCGCGCCGGCGGGCGACCCGTTGGTCGTGCTGGACAACGTGAACAAGCACTTCGGCGCGCTGCACGTACTCCAGGACATCGACCTGACCATCCGGCGCGGTGAGGTGGTCGTGGTGATCGGGCCCTCCGGGTCCGGCAAATCGACCCTGTGCCGCACGATCAACCGCCTGGAGACCATCGACTCCGGCTCGATCTCGATCGACGGCAAGCCGTTGCCGCAGGAGGGGCGCGAGCTGGCACGGCTGCGCGCCGACGTGGGCATGGTCTTCCAGTCCTTCAACCTCTTCGCACACAAGACGGTGCTGGAGAACGTGATGCTGGGCCAGACCAAGGTGCGCCGCACCGACAAGAAGGCGGCCGAGGAGAAGGCGCGGGCCCTGCTGGACCGGGTCGGTGTCGGCATCCAGGCGGACAAGTACCCCGCCCAGCTGTCCGGCGGCCAGCAGCAGCGGGTGGCCATCGCACGGGCCCTGGCGATGGACCCCAAGGTCATGCTTTTCGACGAGCCGACCTCCGCACTGGACCCGGAGATGATCAACGAGGTGCTGGAGGTCATGCAGCAGCTCGCCCGGGACGGCATGACGATGGTCGTGGTCACGCACGAGATGGGCTTCGCCCGCTCGGCCGCCCACCGCGTCGTCTTCATGGCGGACGGCCGCATCGTCGAAGAGGCCGAGCCGAACCAGTTCTTCAGCAACCCGCGCAGCGACCGGGCCAAGGACTTTCTCTCGAAGATCCTCCACCACTGACCACGCGGCCGGTCATCATGATTGCCAACTTCCGCTGAATCGAAGGATGTTCACCATGAGGATTCGTAAGACGGCCGCGGCGGGTGCGGTGGTGCTCGCGCTGACGGCGACGGCGACCGCATGCGGCGGCGAGTCGGGCACGGCCGGCGACAAGGCGTCGGGCGGGGAGGTCTACAGCGGGACGTACCCGGTCAACGACAAGGCGAACGTGAACTCGCCGGCCTGGAAGAAGGCCAAGCAGGCCGGGAAGATCGTCATCGGCGCCAAGGCCGACCAGCCCTACCTCGGCTTCCAGGACACCACCGGCAAGCGGACCGGCTTCGACATCGAGATCGCCAAGATGATCGCCGCCGACCTGGGCTTCTCCGAGAAGCAGATCGAGTTCAAGACGGTCGACTCCAACGTCCGCGAGACCGCGATCTCCAAGGGCCAGGTCGACTACTACGTCGGCACGTACACGATCAACGACGAGCGCAAGAAGCAGATCGACTTCGCGGGCCCGTACTACACCGCGGGCGCCGACCTCTTGGTGCGCAAGGACGACAAGTCGATCACCGGCCCGGACAGCCTCAAGGGCAAGAAGGTCTGTTCGATCGTCGGCTCCACCCCGCTCCAGGAGATCAAGAAGCCGAAGTACGGCGCGGTCACCACCGAGCTGGCCAAGTACTCGCTGTGCGTCAAGCAGCTCCTCGACGGCCAGGTGGACGCGGTCACCACGGACGACGCGATCCTCAAGGGGTACGCGGCCGAGCGGCCCAAGAAGCTGCGGGTCGTCGGCAAGCCGTTCACCAAGGAGCCGTACGGCGTCGGCCTGACGAAGGGCGACAAGGCGCTGCGGGACGCGATCACCGACGCGCTGGAGAAGCACATCAAGAACGGCGACTACAAGAAGGCCTACGAAGGCACCCTCGGCAAGTCCGGGACCAGCTTCGTCACGCCGGAGACGCCGCTGCCGCGCGACTGACCCGCGCCACCCGCACCACCCGCCTTCCGTAGCCGCACGCCCCGTACGCCGCCTCGGCGGGCGTACGGGGCGTGGGTGCCTGAGGCTCCGCCCCGGCCGCACACCCGTACCGCCGTCCGGGCCCCCGCGTATCCCGTCGTACACCCGTACGCGGCGTACGGAAGTACCCGCACACCCGACCGCACTCCCGTACGCCGCGCACCGCGCACGCCCCACGCCGGGCCGTCCATCCGTCCGCCGCTGACCCTGACCGCTACCGCGGAGAACCCATGAACGTACTCCTCGACTACCTCCCCGAGTTCCGCGACGGGTTCCTCGGAACCGTGTCGCTCACCGCGGCCAGCGCGGCGCTCGCCATCCTGCTGGGCCTCCTCATAGCCGGTTTCCGGGTCTCGCCCGTGCCCCCGCTGCGTGCCTTCGGGACAGCCTGGGTGACGCTGCTGCGCAACACCCCGCTCACCCTGCTGTTCCTGGTGGCCTTCTTCGTCGTCCCGCAGGTCCTCTTCCCTGGCACCAGCCCGTTCGTGCTCGCGACCCTGGCGCTCGGCTTCTACACGTCCTCGTTCGTCTGCGAGGCCGTGCGCTCGGGCATCAACACCGTGCCGCTGGGCCAGGCGGAGGCCGCGCGCAGCATCGGGATGACCTTCATCCAGACGCTGCGCATGATCATCCTGCCGCAGGCCACCCGCACCGTGATCCCGCCGCTGAGCAGCATCCTGATCGCGCTCACCAAGAACTCGGCCATCGCGGGCGCCTTCAGCACCACCGAGCTGTTCAACGTCTCCAAGCTCCTCAACGACCAGGGCCGGCCGATCGGCTGGATCTTCCTCTGGATCGCCCTCGCCTACTTGATCATCACGTTCGCCATCAGCGGCATCTTCCGGCTGCTCGAACGCCGCCTGGAGGTGGCCCGATGACCAGCGTCCTGTACGACGCCCCGGGGCCCAAGGCCAAGGTACGCAACCGCGTCTACACCGTGGCGGGGGCGCTCGCCGTCCTCGGCCTGATCCTCTTCGTCGTGCTGCGGCTGGCCGCCAAGGGCCAGTTCGAGCCGGGGATGTGGAACATCTTCAACAACGCGGGCGTGCGGACCAACATCCGCAACGGCGTCCTGACGACCCTCCAGGTCTTCGCGGTCGCCGCCGTGCTCTCCCTGGCGCTCGGCGTGCTGCTCGCCGTCGCCCGGCTCTCGGACCACAAGCCGGTGCGCTGGCTGGCGACCGGGTTCGTCGAACTCTTCCGTGCCGTCCCCCTGCTGATCACGATCTACGCCCTGTGGGTGATCCTGCTCTCCTACAAGGAGGAGCTGGGCCTGACCGGCGACACCCCGCAGTTCTGGGCGCTGGTCGTCGGCCTGACCGTCTACAACGGATCGGTGCAGGCGGAGGTGCTGCGCGCCGGCATCAACTCGGTGCCCAGGGGCCAGCGCGAGGCGGCGTACGCGCTCGGCATGAGCAAGACGCAGGTCATGACGACGGTGCTGATCCCGCAGGCCGTCCGGGCGATGCTCCCGACGATCATCAGCCAGCTGGTGGTGACCCTCAAGGACACCTCGCTCGGCTACGTCATCACCTTCGAGGAACTGCTGTACACGATCCAGCAGATGGCCAGCACCATCGTCGTCAACGACGAGAACCCGTACGTACCTATGATCATCGTCGCCGGTGCGATCTACGTGGCGATGTGTCTGGCGCTGTCCGGGCTGGCCAACTGGATCGAGCGGCGCGGGCGGCGGGCCAAGACCGGCATCGTGATGGCCGGCGCCGCCGAGCCGGTCACCGCGGCGGACGCGCTGGACGTGGCCGACGGCCACGCGGAAGGACCGGCCGCCACCCGGCGGCCACCGGACCTCCCCGGCGCGGGCGGCGGCGCCTGAGGCTGACGGTGTGACACCGTGGACGGGGGCAGTGACGCGTGCGCCGCTGCCCCCGTCACTTGACGCGGGCGCCCGCAATGGGTTGCATACGCTGTGTGATCGCGCACCGGGCTCCAACTGCCAGTTCCCGTACGTCCAGTAAGTACCTGCGGACCGGGAAGGCCGCGCCGTGGAACCGGTGATCGTGGTCGGGGCCGGGCCCGTCGGCCTCGCGCTCGCCCTCTCCCTCGCCCGCCTCGACGTACCGTGCCTCGTCCTGGACGAGGCCGCGGGCCCCGGCGACCCCCGGCCCGCCCGTACGGTCGTACTGCGCCCGGACACCACCGCGCTCCTGAGCCGGCTGGGCTGCGGGCCGGCCCTGGACCAGGCCGGCACCCGGTGGACGGCCTGGCGCTCGGTGCGCCGCCGCAGGCTGCTGGAACGGGTGGAATTCGGCCCCGACATCCCCTCCCCCGTGCACGTGCCGCAGCACGCGCTGACCCAGGCCCTGCGGGCCGCGCTCGCGCGCGAGCCCCTCGTCCAGGTCGTCGGCGGCTGCCGGCTGGACGAACTGCGGCAGGACGAGCGCGGGGTCAGCGCCCACACCCGCGGCGCCAGCGGGATCTGGTGGCGCGGCAGTTACCTGGTCGGCTGCGACGGCCCGCGCTCCACGGTCCGCAAGCTGCTGGAGATCCGCTTCCCCGGCCGTACGGCGGTCGAGCGCCACGCGGTGGCGGCACTGCGCACCGAACTCCCCTGGCCCGGAGAGGCGTTGCTGCACCGCGCGCCCGCGCGGCAGGGGGGCGGCGGCTCGGGCGGCGAGGTGACGGCCCGGCCGCTGCCCGGCGGGGTGTGGCGGCTGGACTGGCTGCTGCCGCCCGGCCGGGACCTGGTCACTCCGGACGCTCTGGTGGCCCGTATCCGCGATTCGCTGGCGGTGTGGACCGCCGAGGCGGCGGCGGGCACCGGGTCGGGCGCGAGCGCGGGCCCGGAAGTGCGCGCCGGCGCTGCGCCGGCGCACGCCCCCAAGGACTCCGGCGGCCCGCTCGTCCCGCCGTACGAACTGCTCGACACCGGCGTGCACACCGTCCACCACCGCCTGGCGCGGCGCTGGCGGCGCGGGCGCGCCTTCCTCGCCGGGGACGCGGCGCACCTGCTCGGCGCGCTCGGCACCCAGGGCCTGGACGAGGGGCTGCGGGACGCCGAGAACCTGGCGTGGAAGCTGGCGCTGGCCTGGCACCAGGGCGCTTCCGAAGCCCTGCTGGACAGCTACCAGGCGGAGCGCAGGGGCGCGGTCACGGCCCGGCTGCGCGCCGCCGACCAAGCGCTGCCGCTGCTGCGCGACGGCGAGCGCGGCGGCCGCTGGCGGGCCGTGCTCCCCGGGGCCGCCCGCGGGCACACGGCCATGCTCACCGACGGGCACCTGGGGCGCGGGCCGCTCGGTGCGCCCCCCGCGTACGCCCGCTCCCCGCTGGCGCCGGTCACCGATCCCGCCTGCACGGTGGCGGTCGGTACGCGGCCCGGCGCGCCGGTCGCCGACGTCCCGGTGACGGCCCCGGACGGCTCACAGGTACCGCTGAGCCAACGGCTCGGCCGAGGGCTGCTGGTAGTGCTGGTGGCGCCCGGCACGGGCGTGTGGGAGCAGCGGCACTGGAAGTCCGCAGGACTGATGCCACGGCTGTCCAAGACGGTGACCGCACTGCCGATGCGGGCCGAGGTGCTGGTCGCGGAGGCGTATCCGGGCGCGGTCGCGCACACCGTGCTGGTCGTACGGCCGGACGGGCACCTCGTCGCGGCGCTGGGCGGCGTCCGCCCGGCGGAGCTGTACGCGTGCGCGGACGCGGTACGGGGCGGGGCGGCGGGGCCCGAAGGGCCGGGGAGCGCGCCGGGCGGGCCGGAGGGACGGGCCGAGGCCCTGGCCGTCCCCGCGGGCGGGGCGGCCGGTACGGCTTCCCCGGGACTGTTCTCCGACGTGCGGCCGGCCGAGGAGCTGCCGCCGCCTTCCGGAGAGCCGTTTCCGCATGTGGAGGGGGACGCCGCCCGGGACGTTTCCGCGGCCGAGGTCCGGTCGATCGGCGGTTGACCCTGCGGGAAGCCCCGTGCTTGACTCCGGAACGTGACGGAGAACGGTTCGCGATTCTGGCGGAGGGTCCATCTGGACCTGGTCCGCTACGCGGGCTGCGTATGTCGTCCGTCCTGCTGATCCGCCTTCTTTCCCCGCGCGCCGCCGCGTTCCACGCCGCCCGCGCGCCCTTTAGCGATCATTCAGGACGGTTCCTGTGCCCGACGTACGTACTCCCGCGCGCCCGCGGCCTCCCGCCACCGGCGGACCCGGCGCCGCCGACCTCCTCGACTTCGTCCGCCGCACCGCCGCGGACACCGCACTCGTCGCCTCGCTCCCCCTCGATCCCGAAGGCCGCACCTGGATCCGCCTGGACGGGCCCGGCGGCAGCGAGGCGTGGCTGATCGGCTGGCCGCCCGGCACGGGCACCGGCTGGCACGACCACGGCGGCTCGCACGGCGCGTTCGCCGCCGCCGCGGGCGAACTGACCGAGCAGTCGCTCACCGCCCGACTGCCCACCGAGGGCTGGAAGACGCTGGAACTGGCGGACGGCGTGGACCGGGAACGCAAGCTGGCCGACGGCCGCGGCCGCGCCTTCGGTCCCCACCACGTCCACCAGGTACTCAACGTCTCCGAGGACACCCACGCCGTCTCGGTGCACGCCTACTACCCGCCGCTGCCGCTGATGCGGCGCTACAGCCGCACCGGCCCGGTCCTGCGGCTCGAAGAGGTCGAGCGCCCGGAGGACTGGTCGTGAGCGCGGTCGACGCACTTCTGAAGGCGGCGCGCGCCGAACTGGAACGGGTGACACCGCAGCAGGCCGCGGCGCTCCAGCGGGACGGCGGGCTCCTGGTGGACATCCGTTACGCGGCCCTGCGCGAGCGCGACGGCACGATCCCCGGCGCGCTGGTCGTCGAGCGCAACGAGCTGGAGTGGCGCCTCGACCCCACGGGCGACCACCGCGCCCCCGAGGCCACCGGCCACGACCGGCCGGTCGTGGTGGTCTGCAACGAGGGTTACGCGTCGAGCCTGGCCGCCGTGTCCCTGCGGCAGCTGGGCCTGTACCGGGCGACGGACCTGGCGGGCGGCTTCCAGGCCTGGCGCGCGGCGGGCCTGCCGGTCTCCGGCTGAGGCACACGGGGACCGGGCGGCCTTCCGGCCCGGTCCCTGCCCGGCCCGATCTCTGCCCGACCCGATCTCTGCCCGGAGCGGGCCATGCGGGGGCAGAGGTACGTCCAGAGAGGGGTACGTCCGGAGCGGGCCGTACGGGGACGGTGCACGTCCGGAAGCGCATGGCTCGGCGGTGCGCCGCGAAGTACGTCGCGTCCGCTTACGCCACGTCTTCGTACGCCGTATCCACCTACGCCTACGCTCCGTCCGCGTGAGCCCCGTCCGCACGTCGGACTCGCACCGGCCTCGGCCTCGCCCTCACGCCTCGGGCAGGTGATACTCCATCAGCTCCGGGTCCTCCCCCTCCTCCTCCAGCGCCTGCCGGACCACGCGCAGGGCCAGCCCCTCGGCGTACCCCTTGCGGGCCAGCATCCCCGCCAGGCGCCGTATCCGCTTCTCCCGGTCCAGGCCGCGGGTCGTCCGCAGCTTGCGGTCGACCAGCTCGCGGGCCGTGCGCTCCTCCTGCTCGGAGTCCAGCTGCCCGAGAGCCGTGTCCACCGTCGCCGGGTCCACGCCCTTGGTCCGCAGTTCGCGGGCGAGCGCCCGGCGCGCCAGCCCTCTGCCGTGGTGGCGGGACTCCACCCAGGCGTCCGCGAACTTCGCGTCGTCGATCAGCCCCACCTCCTCGAAGCGGGACAGCACCTCCTGCGCGGCCTCCTCGGGGATGCCCCGCTGGTGCAGGGCCTCCCCGAGCTGCTTGCGCGTCCGCGCCGACCCGGTGAGCAGGCGCAGGCAGATGGCCCGCGCCTGCTCCTCGGGCGTACGCGGCGGTCCCGCCTCGGCCCTCGACGAGGAGGAACCACCGCCGTCCTTGCGTTGGCCACGGTTCTCGGCGCCACCCGCGGCGCCGCCGCTCCCGGCCCGGCCTTCGTCGCCGTCACGCCCCCCGTCGTGACCGGCTCCGCCGCCGTGGCCGTAGCCGTGGCCGTCGGGCCATTCCGTTCGCCGCGTCACGGTGGACTAGTTCTTGGCCGCGGCGGCCTTGGAACCCTTGGCGCCCTTGGCGGCCGGTGCCGGTACGGACTTGGCCGGGACCTCCGCGCCGGCCTCCGCACCCGCCGCGTCCGCGCCGGGCTCCGCCAGGTCCTGCGGCTTCACGCCGATGCCCAGCTTCTCCTTGATCTTCTTCTCCACCTCGTTGGCGAGGTCGGGGTTGTCCTTGAGGAAGTTGCGGGCGTTCTCCTTGCCCTGGCCGAGCTGGTCGCCCTCGTAGGTGTACCAGGCGCCGGACTTGCGGATGAAGCCGTGCTCCACGCCCATGTCGATCAGGCCGCCCTCGCGGCTGATGCCCTGGCCGTACAGGATGTCGAACTCGGCCTGCTTGAAGGGCGGGGCGACCTTGTTCTTGACGACCTTGCAGCGGGTGCGGTTGCCGACCGCCTCGGTGCCGTCCTTGAGGGTCTCGATACGGCGGATGTCGATGCGCACCGAGGCGTAGAACTTCAGGGCGCGGCCACCGGTCGTGGTCTCCGGCGAGCCGAACATCACGCCGATCTTCTCGCGGAGCTGGTTGATGAAGATCGCGGTGGTCTTGGACTGGTTGAGCGCGCTGGTGATCTTCCGCAGCGCCTGGCTCATCAGACGGGCCTGGAGACCCACGTGGGAGTCGCCCATCTCGCCCTCGATCTCGGCCCGGGGCACCAGCGCGGCGACCGAGTCGATCACGATGAGGTCGAGCGCGCCGGAGCGGACCAGCATGTCCGTGATCTCCAGGGCCTGCTCGCCGTTGTCCGGCTGGGACAGGATCAGCGCGTCCGTGTCCACGCCCAGCTTCTTGGCGTATTCGGGGTCGAGCGCGTGCTCGGCGTCGATGAAGGCGACGGAGCCGCCGGCCTTCTGCGCGTTCGCCACCGCGTGCAGGGTCAGGGTCGTCTTACCGGAGGACTCCGGGCCGTAGACCTCCACCACACGGCCGCGCGGGATGCCGCCCACGCCGAGCGCCACATCGAGAGCGGTCGACCCGGTGGGGATGACCTCGATGGGCTCGTTCGGGCGCTCGCCCATGCGCATCACTGCGCCCTTGCCGAATTGCCGTTCAATCTGTGCGAGTGCGGCGTCCAACGCCTTCTCGCGGTCAGTGCCTGCCATGGCTTCCACCCGGTTTGCTTGAGTCGATCGCTTCACGTCCACGACGCTAACGCCTGCCACTGACAATGCGCCCGGACCCGGCTCCGGCCTGTGGATAACTCCCGGGAACTCGGGCGGAAACACGGGTCGGACGTCTCATAAGAATAGATGTTCGATTTTGGTGTCAAGCGCACCACTACGGACGCACTGCCGTCGCCGGCGAGGACGTCACGGCCGCCGCGGCCCCCGCGGCGCCTCCCTAGACGTCCTTGCCGCCCTTGCCCTCCTCCTCACCGGCCCGGCCGTTTCCGTTCCGGCCGTCCATGTCCCTCTCGTCGCCGGTCCCGCGCCCCTCCAGCGGCGCGGCCGGCGGCTCGGCGTGCAGGGAACGCCGCAGCCGCCGCAGGGCCGAGGAGGCGCGGCGGCGCCGCCCGCCGCCCTGCACCCGTACGTCGGCCGTGACCTCGTACCGCTTCACGTACGCCCCGAGGAACGCCTGCAGCGTCGCGGTCGCCGGGATGGCGATCAACGCGCCGACCGCGCCCATCAGAGCCGTACCGGCGATCACCGACCCGAAGGCGACGGCCGGGTGGATGTCCACGGTCTTGGCCGTGATGCGCGGCTGGAGAAGGTAGTTCTCGAACTGCTGGTAGACCACGACGAAGCCGAACACCCACAGCGCGTACCAGGGATCGACGGTGAAGGCGATCAGGATCGGCAGCGCGCCCGCGAGGTAGGTGCCGATGGTCGGGATGAACTGGGAGACCAGGCCCACCCACATGCCGAGCGCGGGGGCGTACGGGACGCCCAGGATCTCCAGCAGGACGTAGTGCGCGATGCCGGAGATCAGCGCCATCAGACCGCGGGAGTACAGATACCCGCCGGTCTTGGCGACCGCGATCTCCCAGGCGCGCAGCACCTCGGCCTGCCGGGACGGCGGCAGGACGGAGCACAGGGCTCGGCGCAGCCGGGGGCCGTCGGCGGCGAAGTAGAAGGAGAACAGCGCCACCGTCAGGAGGTTGAACAGGCTGCCCAGGACGGTCGCGGAGACGGCCAGCACGTTGTTGGCGCTGTCCTGGACGTACTTCTGCAACCAGTCGGATTTGAGCAGGTTGTTCTGCACCTCGACCCGCGAAAGGTGGGTGTGGAAGGTGGCGTTGATCCAGCTGATCACCGAATCCAGGTACTGCGGGAACTCCTGCACCATGGTGGCGATCTGTCCCGCGAGCATCGAGCCGAGCAGCGCGAAGAAGCCCGCGGTACCGACGAGTATGCCCAGGAACACCAGGCCCGTGGCGGCCCCGCGCCGCAGGCCGCGGGCGGCCATCCAGTCCACGGCCGGCTCGACGGCCAGGGCCAGGAAGAAGGCGATCAGCACGTTCAGCAACAGCGAGATGAGCTGGTGGAACGCCCAGCTCGCGAGCTGGAAGCAGGCCACGAGGGCGAGCGCCAGCACCATGGCGCGGGGCAGCCAGCGTGGCATCCGCGCTGCGGGCTCGCCGGGTCGTCGGTCGTCGTGGCTGGTGGGATTCTCGGTCGCTGGCACGGGCCAAGTGTCGCGCACGGGACTGACAACCCCCGCCCTGCCCCGCTCGCCGCGTCCGTCCGGTACCGCCCGATACCTCCGTGCGGGCGCCTCCCGGCCCTCCCGGCGCCCCGCGGCTCAGCGCTTGTCGTACGGAACGTCCATCGTCACGCAGACCACCCGCCAGACCTCCTTGGCGTCCCACCCGGCCGCCAGCGCCTCGTGGACGGTCCGCCCGCCGAGTCCCGACATCACGTGATCACGCGCGAAGGAGTCGGCGTAGGACTCGCCGAAGTGCTCCGCCATCCGCTCCCAGAACACCGTCAACCGCATACGCTCCACTCCCGCACTCACTCTGACCTGCACGTTTTCGTACCGCACCGCCCCCGCTGCCATGACGGCGCGACGTCGTGTCCCCACGTCGGGCATGAAGTGCGTGTAGGTACGCAGCGTAAAGCCCGGGTCGGCGCGCCGAAGCCGCGCCCGCTGCCGGAAGGCCGTCAACCGCGTACGTCCCGCCCCCCGCCCCTGAGAGTGCAGCCGCGCCGCTGCCGCTGCCGGTGGGCGGCCGCGGCCCTACCGTCGGGGCATGGCGGAAAACGGAGCACCACAGCCGACCTCACTGGCGCGAGCCGAGCGCTTCATCTGGCTCACTGCCAGGGTGCTCGAACAGCGCCGCTTCGCGTACCACTTCCTGGACGGGACGGCGGACGGCGTCGAGGCCGCGCTCGCCGCGTACGCGAACCCCGACGGCGGCTACGGGCACGCCCTGGAGCCCGACCTGCGAGGCCCGGTCAGCCAGCCGCTGCACGCGGCGCACGCCCTGTACGTCCTCGACCTCATCGGGCGCTGCGGCGGGCAGCGGGCCGAACGGGTCTGCCGCTACCTGACCGAGGTGTCGACCGCGCAGGGCGCGCTACCCGCCGTGCATCCCTCCTTGCGCGGGTATCCGGCCGCCCCGTGGATCCCGGTGCCCGACGTCCCGACGAGCGATCTGCTGGCCACCGGGCCCGTCGTGGGCCTGCTGCACCGCAACGAGGTGTGGCACGCCTGGCTGTTCCGCGCCACGGACTTCTGCTGGCAGGCGGTGGAGTCCCTGGAGAGAACCCACCCGTACGAAGTCGAGGCGGCGCTCGCCTTCCTGGAGGGCGCGCCGGACCGGCCGCGCGCCGAGGCGGCAGCGCATCGATTGGGGGTTCTGGTGCGCGAGCAAGGACTGGCCCTCCTGGAGCCGGACGAGGCGGCGCATACACCGGTCTCCGAGGGCTACGCACCAGGTGAGCACCACTTCGCTTACGACTACGCGGCCGCGCCCGGTGCGCTCGCCCGCCGTTGGTTCACGGACGCGGAGATCGACCGGGCCCTGGGCCACCTCGCCGCCCTCCAGGAGGAGGACGGCGGCTGGCCCTTGAACTGGCGCGTGTGGGCTCCCGGGACCGCTCTGGAAGGCCGCCCGATGGTGACGGTCAAGGCGCTGCTGACCCTGCGCGCCTACGGACGCCTCACTGCCCGGTAGCGCGCTGCACGCCGGGGCCGTTCACGTCCCGGAGCGGGAACGCGATCGAAGTCCGCCGAGCGCGGCGGATGCCGCCGCGGCCGCCGGGGCACCAGACTCGTGCCACCGGGGCCGACCGGGGTCCCGGCCCAGCACAGGTGTCCGGCGCACGTGAGGAGCCGTTCGGCATGGCGGATGGCAGAACGCGGTACAGCCCGGACGCGGGTGGCGCCGGGGACGTGCCCCGGGCCGCCGGGGCATGGCGCACCACCTGGCTGCTGATCGTCTTCATGCTGATCAACTTCGCCGACAAGACGGTGATGGGCCTGGTCGCGAACCCGGTGATGGCCGATCTGCACCTCACCCGCGAGCAGTTCGGCACCGCGTCCGCCGCGTTCTTCGCGCTGTTCAGCCCGGCGGCGCTCGGCGGGGCGTTTCTCACCCGCACCGTACGCACGCCGGTTCTCCTGTTCGGCATGGTGCTTCTTTGGTCGGCGGCCCAGTTGCCGATGCTGTTCGCCGCGGCCGGCTTCGGGGTCCTGATCGCCACCCGGGTGCTCCTGGGCGCGGCGGAGGGGCCCGCGACGCCGGTGGCCGTGCACCACCTGCACGGCTGGTTCGAGCAGCGGGACCGTACGCTCCCCACCGCCGCGCTCCTGGTGGGCGCGACGGCGGGCGTCGCCGTCGCGGCGCCGGTGCTCGGGGCGGTGACCCACGCCTGGGGCTGGCGCTGGGCGTTCGGCGTGGTCGGCCTGGCAGGGCTGCTGTGGGCGGCGCTCTGGCACCGGTACGGCAAGGAGGGGCCGCTGGCGCCCCCAGTGGGGCGGCGGCCCGCCGGTGCCGTCTCCGAGGACGGCGGCCCGGTTCCGTACCGGAAGCTGCTGCTCTCCGGTACCTGGCTGTCGGCCGCCGCCGGTGCCTTCGCCGCCTACTGGACGGTGTCGGCCTCGCTCACCTGGGCCGCCGACTACTTCCAGGAGGTCGGCGGGCTCGGGCTGCGGCAGGCCAGCCTGCTGATCATGCTGGCCGCGTTGGCCAAGGGCGCCGCGATGCTGGTCCACGGCCTGCTCGTACAGCGGGCGGGCCGACGCGCGGCAGCCGGCCTGCGCGCCCACATCCCGCTCCCCCCGGGAGTGAAGAACGGGTTGGTGCTGCTCTTCTCGGGGGTGGCCACCCTGGCCTTCGCCGCGACGGACGTGCTGTGGCTGAAGGCCGTCCTGCTGCTCGGCCCGATGGCCGTCTCGGACATCATCATGACGGTGGCGCAGACCTCGGTTTCCCGGATCTCCCCCGCGGAGCGGCGTGGCGTCGCCCTCGGCACGCTGACCTGCGTCTTCGCCCTCGCCGGCATCCTGGCGCCGCCGCTGACGGGGCGGCTGGTGGACGCCGGGGAGACGGTCGCGGACGGGTACCTCGGCGCGTACGGGGTGATGGCGGGCCTGGTGATCGCGGCAGGTGTGGTCGTGGCGCTCTTCCTGCGTCCCGAGCGGGACGCACGGCGGTTGGGGGTGCCGGAAGCCACGCTTCCGAGAGCCGGGGAGACCGCCTAGGAGAAGACCTGGACGGGGCCCATCCCGCGCCTACAGGAGTCCTGCGCGGCCGTCACCCGCCCAGCGCCCGCACTCCCGCCGTAACCGCCACCGCGACCGCCACGACCAGCAGGAACGGCGCGCGCAGCAGCAACGCCACCACCGCGGCCCCGATGCCCGCCACCTTGGCGTCGACCAGGAGGTGCTGCCCGTCGCTGAAGGTCTCCTGCGCGGCGAGTGCGGCGAGCAGGGCCACCGGCAGCAGGGCGGAGAGGCGCTTGACGAGCGGCCGTTCCAGGGCGCCGGCCGGCACCAGGAGGCCGAGGTATTTCACCAGGTAGCAGCCCACGGCGGTGACGCCGATCGCGATCCACACGCTCATCGTGCGTCCGCCTCTCGTGCGTCGCCGTCCTGTGCTTCTCGTACGCCCGGCCGTCCCGTGTCCGGGGTACGCGTACGGGTCACGCGGCCCTCCAGGAAGAGCACGGCGGGCGCGGCCAGCGCCGCGACGAGCACCGGAACTCCCGCCGGCAGCAGCGGCATCGCGACCAGAAGGAGCACGATCGCGAGCCCCGCCGCGACCCGCTCCACCGGCTGCTTCAGCATGGGCGCGAGCAGCGCCACGAAGACCGCGGGGCCGGCCGCGTCCAGCCCCCAGGCGTCCGTGTCGCCGAGGGCCTCCGCCCCCATCGCGCCGGCGAGGGTGGTGAGGTTCCACAGGGCGTACAGGGACAGGCCGGTGACCGTGAAACCGAGGCGCGCGCTGCGCCGGTCCGGTTGGGCCAGGGCGACGGCCGAGGTCTCGTCGATGATCCAGTGGGCGGCGAACGGCCGGACCGCCGCCCGGTAGCCGAGGAGGCCGGACAGCCGCAGCCCGTAGAACGCGTTGCGGGTACCCAGGAAGAACGCCCCGGCCGCCGCGGTGAACGGATTGCCGCCCGCGGCCAGCGCGCCGACCAGCGCGAACTGCGAGGCCCCGGTGAACACCAGCAGGCTCAGCGCGCAGGATTGCAGCACTGTCAGGCCCGCGCCCGCCGAGGTCACTCCGAAGGCGAAGCCGGAGAGCCCGACGGCGACCCCGACGCCGAGCGCGTCCCTGACGACGGCGGAACCGGGCTTGCCCGCGGCGCGAAGCGGCTCACCTCCCGCTTCGCGCGCTGTTGTCAGTGGCTGCTCTGTGGGCTCTGTGGGCTGTATCTGCCCTGTTTGCTCTGTTTGCTCTGTCTGTTGTGGCACGCTTCGGACCCTAGGGAGGCGCGTCCCCCGCGGTCTTGTACGTTCTTGCGCCCGCCGCCCGCTCGCGCCGGTACGCGCCCGGCGGCACCCCCACGATCCGGGTGAAGTGCCGGTTCAGGTGCGGCTGGTCGGTGAAGCCGACGGCGACGGCCGCGTCCGCCGGCGCCGTACCGGCCTCCAGAAGGCGGCGGGCGCGGCGTACCCGGGCGTCCGTGAGCCAGGCGTGCGGCGGCATCCCGTACGCCTTCTTGAAGGCGCGGAGCAGGGCGAACGGGCTGGTGCCCAGCTCACGCGCCAGCTCCTCCAGGGTCGGCGGCGCCGTCAGCCGCGCTTCCAGGAGGGCCCTGGCGCGTCCGGCCGTGCGCGCCCCGGCCGCGGCGGGTGTACGCATCGGCAGCGGGCCGCCGTGCCGCCGCAGCAGCCGGGCGACCACGATCCGCAGCAGGCTGTCGGCGGCCAGCGCGTTGCCCTCCTCGGCCGCGCGGTGCACTCCGTGCACCAGGCGTACGGCCTCGGGGTCGTCGGCGACCGTCTCGGCGAACCCGGCGGTGCCGGTCAGGGTGGTCGTCTCGGCGGCGATATCGGCGACGAGCCGCGCGGAAGGGTAGAGCGTGGAGTACGCCCAGCCCTCCGGTGCGCCGGCCCGCGCGGTGTGCGGCACCTCGGGGTTGATCATGACGATGCCGCCGTGCCCGGCCTCCAGGACGCCGTCCGGCAGCCCGACCCGTTCGACGCCGCCGGTGACGCCGCCCAGGACGTAACCGTCGTGCGAGTGGCGGGGGAAGGCGTGCCGGACGTAGCGGGCGCGCAGCAGGTCCAGGCCCGGCAGCCCTGCGTACTGCCAGTGCCGGGCCCACTCCCCGCCCGCCCGTCCGGTGTCCTGCGCCCCCTGTTCGATCATGGCGTCATTGTGCTCCCGCGCGGCGGCCGACGGTCCGCGCGTCCAGTCGGCGGACGGGCCGACACCCGGCATCACCGCTGGTCAACGGCAGGTCACCGCCGATTGTCAGTGGTCCGTAGCACGATGGGGGGCATGGCCAAGGCAGCGCTCGACTCGTTCTCCCCCGCGACCCGCGACTGGTTCACGGGGGCGTTCCGCGCGCCCACCGCCGCGCAGGAGGGTGCCTGGCAGGCCATCGGCGAGGGCTCCGACGTGCTCGTGGTCGCGCCGACCGGCTCCGGCAAGACCCTGGCCGCCTTCCTCGCCTCGCTCGACCGGCTCGCGAGCGTGCCCCCGCCCGCCGAGCCGAAGAAGCGCTGCCGCGTGCTGTACGTGTCACCGCTCAAGGCCCTAGCGGTCGACGTCGAGCGCAATCTGCGCAGCCCGCTGACGGGCATCCGCCAGGAGTCCGTCCGCCTCGGGCTGCCCGAGCCCGACATCCGGGTGGCCATCCGCTCCGGCGACACCCCGGCCGCCGAGCGCCGTGCGATCGCCACCAAGCCGCCGGACATCCTCATCACGACCCCCGAGTCGCTGTTCCTGATGCTGACCTCCTCGGCCCGGGAGGCGCTGGAGGGCGTCGAGACGGTGATCGTGGACGAGGTGCACGCCGTCGCCGGCACGAAGCGCGGCGCCCACCTCGCGCTCTCCCTGGAGCGGCTCGACCGGCTGCTGCCGCGCCCGGCCCGCCGTATCGGCCTGTCGGCGACGGTGCGCCCGGTGGAGGAGGTCGCCCGCTATCTGTCGCCGCAGCGCCGGGTGGAGATCGTCCAGCCGCCGTCCGGCAAGGAGTTCGACCTGTCGGTCGTGGTCCCCGTCGAGGACCTGGGCGAGCTGGGCGGCTCCCCCGTCAAGGAGGGCGACACCGGCGAGAAGCCCTCCATCTGGCCGCATGTCGAGGAGAAAATCGCCGACCTCGTCCAGGCCCACCGCTCCACGATCGTCTTCGCCAACTCCCGGCGCCTCGCCGAGCGCCTGTGCAACCGGCTCAACGAGATCGCGTACGAGCGCGCCACCGGCGAGGCGCTGCCCGAGGACCACTCCCCCGCCGAGCTGATGGCCGAGGCGGGTGCCGCCAAGGGCGCGCCCGCGCTGCTGGCCCGCGCACACCACGGCTCCGTGTCCAAGGAGCAGCGCGCCCAGGTGGAGGAGGACCTCAAGGCGGGCCGGCTGCCCGCCGTGGTCGCCACGTCCAGCCTGGAGCTGGGCATCGACATGGGCGCAGTCGACCTGGTGGTCCAGGTGGAGTCCCCGCCGTCGGTCGCCTCCGGCCTCCAGCGGGTGGGCCGCGCGGGCCACCAGGTCGGCGCGGTCTCCCGGGGCGTGGTCTTCCCCAAGTACCGCGGCGACCTCGTCCAGGCCGCCGTGGTCACGGAGCGGATGCGGTCGGGTTCCATCGAGTCCCTGCGCGTCCCCGCCAACCCGCTGGACGTGCTGGCGCAGCAGCTCGTCGCGATGACCGCGATGGACACCTGGGACGTGACGGAGCTGCTGGCCCTGGTGCGCCGCGCGGCCTCCTTCGCGTCCCTGCCCGAGTCGGCGTTCAACGGCGTGCTGGACATGCTCGCGGGCCGCTATCCCTCCGACGCCTTCGCCGAGTTGCGGCCCCGCATCGTGTGGGACCGCGTGGCGCAGACGGTCACCGGGCGTCCCGGGGCGCAGCGGCTGGCCGTCACCTCCGGCGGCACGATCCCCGACCGCGGGCTGTTCGGGGTCTTCCTCGCCGGCGCCGACCCGAAGAAGGGCGGCGGCCGGGTCGGGGAGCTGGACGAGGAGATGGTCTACGAGTCCCGCGTCGGCGACGTCTTCACGCTCGGTACGACGTCCTGGCGCATCGAGGACATCACCCGTGACCGGGTGCTGGTCTCCCCCGCCCCCGGCGTGCCGGGACGGCTGCCCTTCTGGAAGGGCGACCAGCTGGGCCGCCCCCTCGAACTGGGCCGCGCGCTGGGCGCGTTCCTGCGCGAGATCGGCTCGCTCGCCCCGGAGGCCGCCCGCGAGCGGCTGTCCTCCGCCGGCCTGGACGACTGGGCGGCGGGCAACGTCCTCGCGTACCTCACCGAGCAGAAGCAGAGCTGCGGCCATGTGCCGGACGACCGCACCATCGTGGTCGAGCGCTTCCGTGACGAGCTGGGCGACTGGCGGGTGGTGGTCCACTCGCCGTTCGGCGCGCAGGTGCACGCTCCCTGGGCACTCGCCCTCGGCGCGCGCCTCGCCGAGCGGTACGGCATGGACGCGCAGGTCATGCACGCCGACGACGGCATCGTGCTGCGCCTGCCGGACGCGGACCTGATGGGCCTGGACCTGCTCGACAGCGACACCGGCGACTTCGACCCGGCGGCCCGCGGCATCGAGTACGACCCCGAGCAGTCCCCCGTCGGCGCCGCCGACGTCGTCTTCGACAAGGGCGAGGTCGACCGGGTGGTCACGGACCAAGTGGGCGGCTCGGCGCTGTTCGCCTCCCGGTTCCGCGAGTGCGCGGCCCGCGCCCTGCTGCTGCCCCGACGCACCCCCGGCAAGCGCACGCCCTTGTGGCAGCAGCGTCAGCGCGCCTCCCAGCTCCTCCAGGTGGCGGGCGAGTTCGGTTCCTTCCCGATCGTCCTGGAGGCCGTCCGCGAGTGCCTCCAGGACGTCTTCGACGTGCCCGGCCTCACGGAGCTGATGGGCGACGTGGAGGCCCGCCGGGTCCGCCTCGTCGAGGTCACCACCCCGGAGCCGTCCCCCTTCGCGCGTTCCCTGCTGTTCGGCTACGTCGCCCAGTTCCTGTACGAGGGCGACTCCCCGCTCGCCGAGCGCCGGGCCGCCGCCCTCTCCCTGGACTCCCGGCTGCTCGCCGAGCTGCTCGGCCAAGCCGAACTGCGCGAGCTGCTCGACGCCGACGTGCTGGCCGAGCTGGAGGACGAACTCCAGTGGCGCACGGAGGACCGCCGTGTCAAGGACACCGAGGGCGTCGCCGACCTGCTGCGCATGCTCGGCCCGCTCACCGACGAGGAGCTGGCCGAGCGCGGCGCCGAGTCAGGGTGGGTCCGGGAGCTGGCGTCGGCCCGCCGGGCCATCACGGTGCGGATCGCCGGCCGGGACCACTGGGCCGCGATCGAGGACGCGGGCCGGCTGCGCGACGCCCTGGGCACGGCCCTGCCTGTGGGCGTACCCGAGTCGTTCACCGAGCCCGTCAAGGACCCGCTCGGCGATCTCCTGTCCCGCTACGCCCGTACGCACGGCCCGTTCACCTCCGACCAGGCCGCCGCCCGCTTCGGCCTCGGCACGGCCGTCACGGACGGCGCCCTGCACCGCCTGGCCGCGGCCGGCCGCGTCGTACAAGGCGAATTCCACCCCTCCGGCATCGGCCAGGAATGGTGCGACGCCCAGGTGCTGCGCCGCCTGCGCCGCCGGTCCCTGGCCGCGCTGCGGCACGAGCTGGAGCCCGTGCCGCCCGCCGCGCTGGCGTCCTTCCTCCCGCAGTGGCAGCAGGCGGGCCCCCTGCTGCCCCCGGCACAGCACGGCGCGGGGGCGCGGCGCGGCGGGTCGTACAGCCTGCGCGGCATCGACGGCCTGGTGCGCGCCGTCGAGCAGTTGCAGGGCGCCGCCGTGCCCGCCTCCGCCCTCGAAAAGCTGGTCCTGCCGTCCCGGGTCGGCGACTACGCCCCGGCGATGCTCGACGAGCTGACGTCCACCGGCGAAGTGCTGTGGGCCGGCGCGGGCGCGCTCCCCGGCAAGGACGGCTGGGTGTCCCTGTACCTCGCCGACACCGCCCCGCTGCTCCTGCCGCCACCGCACCCGCTGGAGCTGTCCCCCCTGCACCACTCCGTCCTCCAGGCCCTCGCCCCCGGCTACGGCCTCTTCTTCCGCCAGCTCGCCGACCAGGTCCGCGCCACCACCCACCCCGAGTGCACGGACCCCCAACTGGCCGACGTCCTGTGGGAGCTGGCCTGGTCGGGCCGTCTCACCAACGACACCCTCGCCCCGCTCCGCGCGCTCCTCGGCTCGGGCCGCACGTCCGGTTCCACCGCCCACCGGGCCAAGCGCGCCGCCCCCCGCGGCCGGTACGGCACCCTGTCCGCCGCCACCGGCCGTACGGGCCGCCCCACCGCCTCCCGCTCCGGCCCGCCGACCGTCGCCGGACGCTGGTCCCTGCTCCCCGACGCGGAACCGGACCCCACCCACCGCGCCCACGCCCTGGCCCGCACGCTCCTGGACCGCCACGGCGTCGTCACCCGCGGCGCCGTCGCCGCCGAGGGCGTCGAGGGCGGGTTCTCCGCCGCGTACCGGGTCCTGGCCGCCTTCGAGGAGACCGGCCAGGCCCGGCGCGGCTATGTGGTCGAGGGGCTGGGCGCCGCGCAGTTCGCGATGGACGGCGCGGTCGACCGGCTGCGCGCGGTCAACACCAGCCGGGAGCGCACCGCCGACGAGTACCCCCGGGAAGCTGCGGGAGGCCACCGTACGACCGGGCCGCGGCGGGCACTGGTGCTGGCCGCCGCCGACCCGGCGAACGCGTACGGTGCCGCCCTGTCCTGGCCCGAGCCGCCCGACGGCTCGACGCACAAACCGGGCCGCAAGGCGGGCTCGCTCGTCGTCCTCGTCGACGGCGAGCTGACGCTCTACATGGAGCGCGGCGGCAAGACGCTGCTGGCCTGGACGCAGTCCGCGCCGGACGCCGCGCCCGACAGCGGCTCACCGGCCGGCACCCGCCTCCGGCTCGCCCTCGAAGCCCTCACCGACGCCGCCCGCGCGGGCGCCCTCGGCACGATCACCGTGGAGCGCGTGAACGGCACCGCCGCCCTCACCGCCCCGCTCGCACCCGCCCTGGAGGAATCCGGCTTCCACCCCACCCCGCGCGGCTTCCGCCTCCGCCCCTGACCCCGCAGGGCGGCGCCCACCCCGCAACCGACTCCCCCGCCCCCGCACCCGGCACAATGGCCCCATGCCCGAAGGCGACACCGTCTGGCGCACCGCCCGCCGTCTGCACGAAGCGCTGGCCGGTAAGCCACTGACCCGATGCGACCTGCGCGTGCCGAAGCTCGCCACCACCGACCTGTCCGGCCGTACGGTCCTGGAAGTGGTACCGCGCGGCAAGCACCTGCTCACCCGCGTCACGGGCGGCCTGACCCTCCACTCGCACCTGCGCATGGACGGCGCTTGGAAGATCTACGCGCCGGCCGAACGCTGGCGCGGCGGCCCCGCCCACCAGATCCGCGCGGTCCTCGCCACCGCCGACCGCACCGCCGTCGGCTACCGCCTCCCCGTCCTCGAACTCCTGCGCACCGCCGACGAGGCGGACGCCGTCGGCCACCTGGGACCCGACCTGCTGGGCCCCGACTGGGACCCGGCCGAGGCCCTGCGCCGCCTGCTCGCCGACCCGGACCGCACCCTCGGCGAAGCCCTGCTCGACCAGCGCAACCTGGCGGGCATCGGCAACGTCTTCAAGTGCGAGCTGTGCTTCCTGCTCCGCGCCTCGCCCTGGCTGCCCATCGGCCGCCTGCCCGCCCCGGAGCGCGCGACCGCCCTCGCCAAGAAGCTCCTGGAAGCCAACAAGGACCGGCTCGCCCGCGTCACGACGCCGAGCGCCCGCCCGGACCGCCGCCAGTGGGTCTACGGCCGCGCCGGCCGCCCCTGCTTCCGCTGCGGCACACCGATCCGTACCGGAGAACAGGGCCCGGCCGCCCAGGAGCGCGTCACCTTCTGGTGCCCCGCCTGCCAACCGGACGACGTCGCCCCGCCGCCGGGCGGCCGCACCCCGTAACGGCCGCGGCCCGCACCCGCCGCCCCGTAAGGCCCTTGACGCGCAGGCTAATTGACGACCCATCAGTTATCGACGTACGGTCCCGCCATGCCCTCCAAGGCCCGCCTCCCGGCGTACGACCTCACCGGCCGCACCGCGATCGTCACCGGAGCCGCCGGCGGCATCGGCCGCGCCACGGCCGTTCTCCTCGCCGAGGCCGGGGCCACCGTGCACTGCGCCGACCGCGACGAGCCCGGCGCCCGCGCGGCCGCCCAGGAGATCTCCGCGGCAGGCGGCTGCGCCCGCCCGTACCCCCTCGACGTCACCGACCGCGCCCAGGTAGCCGCCCTGGTCACCGACGCCGTCCGGGTCACCGGGCGCCTGGACGTGCTGGCCGCCATCGCCGGCATCATGCACACCGCCCCGGTCCTGGAGACCGACGACGCCGACCTCGACCGCGTCTGGGACACCAACTTCAAGGGCGTGCTCCACTGCTGCCGGGAGGCCGCCCGCGCCATGATCGCCGCGGGCACCGGGGGATCCATCGTCACCATGGCGTCCGGCGCCGTCGACACCGGCGCCCCCGGCCTGCTCTGCTACGGCGTCGCCAAGGCCGCCGTCGTCCAGCTCACCAAGACCCTCGCCACCGAGACCGGGCGGCACGGCATCCGCGTCAACGCCGTCGCACCGGGCTGGGTCCGCACGCCCATGACCGCCCGGCGCACGGCCGGGGAACGGCAGGACGCCGAAAGTGCCATGATCCGCAGAACTCCCCTGGGCCGGGTGGGTGAGGCCGCCGACGTCGCCCACGCCGTCCTGCATTTGGCCTCGGACGCCTCCGCCTTCACGACCGGCCAGATCCTCCGCCCCAACGGCGGCGTCGCCATGCCCTGGTGACGCCGTCCCGCAGCACGTCCTCGGCGCGCCCCAGAACCCGCCCGAGGGCTCCGCCGTCCCGGTGCCTGCCGCCGGCCCGCCCGCGCTCCGCCCGCGGCACGCAGTGCACCGGCAACAGGCTCAGCCCCCACCCCCCCGCCGCCACCGCCCCCTCGACGATCCCGGGCGTACCGGGCCACAGCGTCAGCCGCAGTACCGCCCACCACCACAAGCCCCCGAAAGCGGCCCCGGCCACCAGCCGGGCCGGGGATATGCCGGACCGGGCAAAGAACGCGTGCCAGTTCATGGCTGCCTCCTCCGGTCGACGCTAGACGGGCGCAGCCGTCCAGCGGGAGGGCGCACCGGGGCACAACCGGCGCGAACGAACCGACGGGGCCTGCTCGTCCCGGCCCGTCCTCACTGATCTCCACTGATCTCTGTCTTCCCGGCATTTTCGCCCGGCTCCGCACGCGCCGCATCCAGACCGCCCGCACCGGCTGCCTTCCGGACCCGGCGCGCGGACCGTTCCGGCTCCGGCCCGTACCTCCCCGGTCCGCCGTTCGCCTTCTCATACGCTGCACTGAGTGATCACCGCCCCGACGGCAGGCACAGCTGGCATCCACTGAACGGAGACCGTCCGTGAGCGCCGATTCCCCCGCCCGCGAGCTGCGCATCGGAACCCGTACGAGCCCGATGGCCCTCGCCCAGACCGCCCACGTCGCGCAGCTGCTGCACCGGCTGGACCCGGCGCTGCGGATCGAGACCGTCCCGGTGCAGACCGAGGCCGATCTCTGGCACGGCGACCTGTCCGGCACCGGGGGCAAGGGACTGTTCGTCAAGGCCATCGACGCCCGGCTGCAGAACGGCGAGATCGACCTCGCCCTGCACTGCCTCAAGGACGTGCCCGGCGACGTTCCGCTGCGCGAGGGCCTGGTCGTCGCCGCCCATCTGGAGCGCGCCGACGTCCGGGACGCCCTGGTCGTGCCCGAACACTCGACGGCCGGCGGCCTCGACGACCTCCCGCCCGGTGCCCGGGTCGGCACCGCCTCCGTACGCCGCCGGGCCCAGCTCCTGCGCGCCCGACCCGACCTGCGGATCGTTCCCGTACGCGGCGCCGTCGGCACCCGGCTGGACCTTCTGGACGGCAAGCGGGAGGACGCCGGTCCCGGGCTGGACGCCCTGGTTCTGGCGGCGGCCGGGCTGCACCGGCTCGGCCTGGCCCACCGGATGGTGCAGGTCTTCGAAACCGACGCGCTGCTGCCCGCCGTCGGTGCCGGTGTCCTGTCCCTGGAGTGCCGCCGTCACGACACCGCCGTCGCCGCTCTGCTGGAACAGCTCAACCACGAGCCCACCCTCACCGAGGCGACCGCCGAGCGCGTCATGCTTCAGGGCCTGCGGGGCCACTGCAACAGCCCCATCGCCGGGTACTGCGTCACCGGCCCCGGCGGGCAGCTCTCCCTGCGCGGCAGGGTCTTCTCTCCGGACGGCACGGCCTTCGCCCAGGTGCACCTGCGCAGCGACCCGCCGCACGATCCGGCTGCCCTGGGCGCACATGCCGCCACCGAACTCCTCACCCAGGGCGCCCGCGCTCTGATCGACACCGGGACACCCCTGTGAAACTGTGCAACGGCAGCCGTTCAGCCGGGCGGTCGATCACGGACGGCCTGTCCCCGGCGGTGCCGCCGGGGACAGGCCGTCCGTTCCCGTCCCGCCGCCCCTCAGGCCGCCGTCACCCGGCCTGGCTGCTGTCCTTGTGGGAGCCCCAGCCGTGCCAGCGGTCGATCTCGATCCAGGCACTGACCCGCCCGCGGTCGCGCTGCGGGTACCGGTCGCCCGTGTAGTGGCGGGCCAGCCGGTCGATGTCCGACAGGTCCCGGTCCTCGCGGAACTCGGTGACCCGGCCGATGATGCTGATGTGGGTGTACCAGCTGTCCTTGTCGAGAACGCTGATCGTCACCCGGGGGTCGTTGCGCAGGTGCTGCAGCCGCTTGCGGCCCTCGTCCATGTTGACCAGCACGCGGCCGTCGTCCCAGAGGTACCAGGTGGCCGTGGAGACCGGCTGCCCGTCCGACCGCAGGGTCGTGATGACGGACGGGTTCGCCTCCCTCAGCATCGCGACCGCCTCTTGCGGCAGCGGGGGTTTCGACATGACGGACACTCCTCCATACGTAGCGGATCTGTCGTTCGGGTCTATCACCATGATCGTCCGCTGCCCCGTCGCGGGGTCACCGCCACGCCACCCGGCGCCCCGCGAACCGGCCGCGGACCGTTCCCCACGGCGGCAGCCGAACCGCCGACGCCCCCCTGACCACGATCAGGGGGGCGTCTCTTCTCTTCCCGCGCCCGGGGTCGCACGGCCCGCGAGGCCGCGGCCGGCTCAGGCGGACTCGGCCTGGAACATCCAGTGGTGCTTCTCCAGGTCGGCGGTCAGACCGATGAGGATGTCCTGGGAGACCGGGTCGGGCTCGTCCGTGACGCGGATGCGCTCGCGCATCCGGGCGATGATGGCGCCGAGCGCGTCGGTCACGACGCGTACGACCTCCGCGTCCTTGATCCAGCCGTCCTGGACCGTGTCGATGCCGCTGGTCTTCGCCACCGTCTCGGCCCGGCCGTCCGGGGACACGCCGATCGCCGAGGCGCGCTCCGCGACCGTGTCGGCGTACGCGCGGGCGGTGTCCACGACATCGTCGAGCTGGAGATGTACGGACCTGAAGCGCGGGCCGATGATGTTCCAGTGGACCTGCTTCGCCACGAGCGAGAGATCCACCAGGTCGACGAGGGCTCCCTGCAGTGCGTCCCCGACGACCTTGCGGTCGTCGTCGGACAGCGTGCTCTTGACGACAGACATCCATTTACTCCTTTTCAGGCGAAAGATTCTGCTTCGCCCATCGTACAAACGATTGTTCCTGTCTGTACGGATCGGGTACCCGCGTCAGCCGCAGTAATGCACGGCGGCCTGCCGGTTCCTCCCGGGACAGCACCGAGCCCCGCCCGGCTGCTGCCGGACGGGGCTCGGGGAAGTCTGTGGGGCGCTCTCGCTCGGCGCCGGGGCCGCGGGCTCAGGCCGCGACGACGTCGACGGCCTCCGCGGGCGCCTTGATCGTCACACGGTCCTCTGGGACCCCGGCAAGCGAGGTCACGGACACCGAGTTGAGCTTCGGACGGACCGGTGCGGGCACCGGGTCGCTCGCGGCCGCGGACCGCGCCAGCTCGGCGAGGGCCAGCTCGTCGCTGACCTCCCGCATCAGTTCGGACATGCGCACGTCCAGCGCGTCGCAGATCGCCGAGAGCAGTTCGGAAGAGGCTTCCTTCTGCCCCCGCTCGACCTCGGACAAGTAACCGAGCGACACCCGGGCGGAGGAGGAGACCTCGCGCAGGGTGCGGCCCTGGCGCTGACGCTGTCGGCGCAGCACGTCACCCAGCAGGCGACGAAGCAGAATCATCGCTGGCTCCCTCCTCGGACCTCGGATCCGGATCCTTCTCGCCCCACCGTACCGCCTCGGGCCTCGGCCGTGCGGGGCGCGAGTTCGTGTTCACTCAGGGCTGTAAACATCAAAATTCCCCCCGTTGTTCCGTATCCTGTGCCGCCGCATTCTCTGTCAGTTCGCTCACCAGCAGCCGGAGCGCCGCCACGACCGTGTCCCGGCGGATCCGCTCGCGGTCGCCGTCCAGCGCGAGGCGCAGCACGGCGCCCGCACCGCCGGGCCCCGCGGCCGCGACGAATACGGTGCCGACGGGCTGTCCGTCCTGGGGATCGGGGCCGGCGACCCCTGTAGTGGCGATACCCCAGTGCGCGCCCAGCACACGCCTTACACCATGGGCCATCTGCCGGGCAACTTCCCCGTCCACGGCCCCACGGGCGTCGAGCAGCGGGCCGTCCACGCCCAGAACGTCCCGTTTGAGCTGCGTCGCGTACGCCGTCACCGAGCCGCGGAAGGCCCGTGAGGCTCCGGGTACCCCGGTGAGCGCCCCCGCTACCAGCCCACCCGTCAGGGATTCGGCCACCGCCAGGCTCTGCCCGCGCGCCACCAGCGCGTCGAGCGCCCGCGCGGCCGTGCCCAGGGCCGCGGAGGCCGCCTCCGTACCGGCTTCAGCGTGCATTTCCGCAGCCACTTCGGAAGGTCGCCCCGGCGGCCGTCACCGGTCTCACCGTGCGGACTCCCCCTCGCCGCGCGCCTCGGCGGCCGTCCTGGCCCGCTCCTCGGCCTGAACGGCCCGTGCCTCGGCCAGCCCGGCCCGCCGTAGGACGATCGCCTGCTGTACGTAGTCCAGCCCGGTCACGACGGTCAGCACCACGGCCACCGCCATCACCCACCACCGGAACGTCGCCAGCGGCCCGGACAGCACGAGTACGTACATGCCCACCGCAGTACCCTGCGCGAGCGTCTTCAGCTTCCCGCCGCGGCTCGCGGGAATGACACCGTGCCTGATCACCCAGAAGCGCATCAGCGTGATGCCCAGCTCCCGGAAGAGGATGACGCCCGTCACCCACCAGGGGAGGTCGTCCAGGACGGACAGGCAGATCAGCGCCGCGCCCATGATCGCTTTGTCCGCGATCGGGTCGGCGATCTTCCCGAAGTCCGTGACGAGGTTGTACTGGCGCGCCAGATGGCCGTCGAACAGGTCGGTGATCATGGCGATGGCGAAGGCCGCCCAGGCGAACGAGCGCCAGGCCGGGTCGTAGCCGTCGCCGTGCATCAGCAGCAGCACGAAGGCCGGTATAAGCAGCAGCCGCACCATCGTCAGGACGTTGGCGATGTTCCACAGCCCGGCCGTCCGGACGGCCGGCGCAGGGCGCTGGTGCCCACCGGCCGCGGAAGCCGGGACTCCGGTCATCTGCCCGCCTCCTCAGAACACGGTGCGTCGTCCACCGACACCACCTCGGCCACCAGGTCGACGCCTTCACTGGCCACGACCTTTGCTTCGACCATACGACCCGGCGCAAGGCCGGCGGAGGTCCGCAGCAAAGTGACACCGTCGGTCTCGGGCGCCTGGTGAGCGGCCCGGCCCACGACACCGTCCTCCTCGTCGACGCTGTCCACCAGCACCGTGAGGGTCTCGCCGAGCCGCTCCTCGGCGCGCTGCGCGGTCAGCTCCTCGGCCAGCCGCGAGATGCGCGCGAGCCGCTCGGCGACCTCCTCGGGGTCCACCTTGCTCTCGTACGTGGCGGCCTCGGTGCCGTCCTCGTCCGAGTAGCCGAACACGCCGATCGCGTCCAGCCGGGCCCCGGTCAGGAAGCGCTCCAGCTCGGCGACGTCGTCCTCGGTCTCGCCGGGGAAGCCGACGATGAAGTTCGAGCGGGCGCCGGCCTGCGGCGCCTTCGTACGGATCTGCTCCAGCAGCTCCAGGAAGCGGTCGGTGTCGCCGAAGCGCCGCATCGCGCGCAGCACACCTGGCGCCGAGTGCTGGAAGGACAGGTCGAAGTACGGCGCGACCTTCTCCGTCTGCGTCAGCACGTCGATCAGGCCGGGGCGCATCTCGGCGGGCTGCAGGTAGCTGACCCGGATCCGCTCCAGTCCTTCGACGGCCGCCAGCTCCGGCAGCAGCGTCTCCAGCAGGCGGATGTCGCCCAGGTCCTTGCCGTAGGAGGTGTTGTTCTCGGAGACCAGCATGATCTCCTTCACACCCTGTTCCGCGAGCCAGCGCGTCTCCCCGAGCACGTCGGAGGGCCGGCGCGAGATGAAGGAGCCGCGGAAGGACGGGATGGCGCAGAAGGAGCAGCGCCGGTCGCAGCCGGACGCCAGCTTCACGGAGGCCACCGGGCTGGTGCCCAGGCGGCGCCGCAGCGGCGCGCGGGGCCCCGAGGCGGGCGCCACGCCTTCGGGCAGGTCGGCGGGGGCCGGGGCCGGCTCCGTCGCGCCGTGTCCCGGCAGTGCGACGCCCGCGGCGTCCTGCCGCTCGGCCGGGCTGATCGGCAGCAGCTTGCGGCGGTCGCGCGGGGTGTGCGACGCGTGCACGCCGCCGGAGAGGATGGTCCGCAGCCGGTCGGAGATGTCGCTGTAGTCGTCGAAGCCGAGCACGCCGTCGGCCTCGGGCAGCGCCTCGGCCAGCTCCTTGCCGTACCGCTCGGCCATGCAGCCGACGGCCACGACGGCCTGGGTGCGGCCGTGGTCCTTCAGATCGTTGGCTTCGAGCAGGGCATCGACGGAATCCTTCTTGGCGGCCTCGACGAATCCACAGGTGTTGACGACGGCGACATCGGCATCGGCGGCTTCCTCGACGAGGTCCCAGCCGTCCGCTGCCAGGCGGCCTGCGAGCTCCTCCGAGTCCACCTCGTTACGGGCGCAGCCAAGAGTGACAAGGGCGACGGTACGGCGTTCGGGCATGGAGTCAGCCTACTTTGTCCCGGCAACCTCCATCGCTGCCAGGGTTGCCCCGTCCGCCCGGCGCCCCGGGCCCGGCCTGATCAGCCCGCCTGCGGGCCCGCCGAGTAGCTCAGGCGCTCGACCGCTCCCTTGTCGCCCACCTTCTCGACCTCCTTGCCGTTGACGAACAGCTGTACGGCGCCGGCGTTGCCCACGACCAGGTCGATCCGCTTCTTGTCCGTGAAGGTCTTCGACTCGCCCTTCTTGAGCAGGCCGTCCTCCAGCAGGCGTCCGTTGGAGTCCTTGGCGGAGATCCAGCTCTGCCCGTCCTTCGCGGTGATCTTGACGGTGACCCGGTCCTTCGGCACGCCCGCGACGGCGCTCTCCGAGGGGGCGGGGCCCGGCACGGTGGTGGGCTTGCTCGCCTTGCCCGGCTTGCCCGCGTGCTGGGACTTCGACGGCTGCACCGGGGCCGCCGTGTTGTCGCCCTCGGCGACCGCGTTCCCCTTGCCGCCGCCGCTGAAGAGGGTGAAACCCACGAATGCGACGACCGCGACGATGGCCGCGACCATCGCCGCCGTCCAGTTCGGGCGGCCCCGCTCGGGCCGGATGCGCTCGGCCTCGAAGAGCGGCGCCGCGGGGGTCGGCTCGGGGCGCCCGCCGCGGTCCCCGTCGAACCGCGCGATCAGCGGACCGGGGTCGAGGCCGACGGCGCGCGCGAGCGTCCGGATGTGCCCCCGTGCGTAGACGTCGCCGCCGCAGCGCGAGAAGTCGTCCTGTTCGATGCCCTGCACGATGGGCACGCGCACCCGCGTGGTGGTACTGACCTCGTCGACGGTCAGTCCTGCGTCGATGCGGGCCTGCTGGATGGCGCGGCCGATGGAGGGCCGGTCGTCTTCGGAGGAGTTGCCGATGGACACGGGGGCGCCTTTCGAGCGTGAGCCACCTGCTGGGGGTTCAGTCTAGGGGTGTACCGAAAGGGTCGGGCAAGCGGAAGAGCGGACTTTGTACGCCATCAGAAGGCCACGTGAGGCCGCCGGACACCCTGTCCGGGTCCAATGGTGCGACATCCTCCCACCACCTCCCTCAACTTGACGTATCGACGGAAGAAACGGTTGCTTACGATCTCTTACGAGTGACCCGGAGGCCTCTTTCGAGTAATCGGGTTGCGCGGCTCCCGGACTTCTTCCACGACCGCCGCCCGCCCGGCGGCGGACCGGGGGGAGACGGTCCCTAGGAGGGCGTCTCCCCCCGGATGACCGCCAGTACGCCTTCCAACTCGTCCGGCTTGACCAGCACGTCGCGCGCCTTGGAGCCCTCGCTCGGCCCGACGATGTTGCGCGACTCCATCAGGTCCATCAGCCGCCCGGCCTTCGCGAAGCCCACCCGCAGCTTGCGCTGGAGCATGGACGTGGACCCGAACTGCGTGGACACCACCAGCTCGGCGGCCTGGCACAGCAGGTCCAGGTCGTCGCCGATGTCCTCGTCGATCTCCTTCTTCTTGGCCGTGCCGACCGTGACGTCCTCACGGAAGACCGGCGCCATCTGGTCCTTGCAGTGCTGGACGACCTGCTGGACCTCGTCCTCCTGCACGAACGCGCCCTGCATGCGCACCGGTTTGTTGGCGCCCATCGGCAGGAACAGGCTGTCGCCCTTGCCGATCAGCTTCTCCGCGCCCGGCTGGTCGAGGATGACCCGGCTGTCGGCGAGCGAGGAGGTCGCGAACGCCAGCCGGGACGGCACGTTCGCCTTGATCAGACCGGTCACGACGTCGACGGACGGGCGCTGGGTGGCGAGCACCAGGTGGATGCCGGCGGCGCGCGCGAGCTGGGTGATGCGGACGATGGAGTCCTCCACGTCGCGCGGCGCGACCATCATCAGGTCCGCCAGCTCGTCCACGATCACCAGCAGGTACGGGTACGGCGACAGGTCGCGCTCGCTGCCCTCCGGGGGCTTCGCCTTGCCACTGCGCACCGCCGCGTTGAAGTCGTCGATGTGCCGGTAGCCGTACGCCGCCAGGTCGTCGTAGCGCAGGTCCATCTCGCGCACGACCCACTGGAGGGCCTCGGCGGCCTTCTTCGGGTTGGTGATGATCGGGGTGATCAGGTGCGGGATGCCCTCGTACGCCGTCAGCTCGACGCGCTTGGGGTCGACCAGCACCATCCGCACCTCGTCCGGGGTGGCGCGGGCCATCACGGAGGTGATCAGGCAGTTGATACAGGACGACTTGCCGGAGCCGGTGGCGCCCGCGACGAGGATGTGCGGCATCCGCGCCAGATTGGCCGTCACGTACCCGCCCTCGACGTCCTTGCCGAGCCCGACCAGCAGCGGGTGGTCCTCGCCCACCGACTCCGCCGAACGCAGCACGTCGCCGAGGTTGACCATCTCCCGGTCGCTGTTGGGGATCTCGATGCCGACCGCGGACTTGCCGGGGATCGGGCTGATGATCCGTACGTCCGGGCTGGCGACCGCGTACGCGATGTTCTTCGCCAGCGCGGTGATCTTCTCGACCTTGACCGCGGGGCCCAGCTCGATCTCGTAGCGGGTCACCGTCGGGCCGCGGGTGAAGCCGGTGACGGCCGCGTCGACCTTGAACTCCTGGAAGACGGTGGTCAGCGACGCGACGACGGCGTCGTTGGCGGCGCTGCGGGTCTTGCCGGGGCCGCCGCGGGTGAGCAGGTCCAGCGAGGGCAGCGAGTAGGTGATGTCGTTGGACAGCAGCAGCTGCTCGGCCCGCGAGGGCAGTTCGCCGGACGGCTCCGGCGCGGCCTTCGTGAAGTCGGGCACCGGGCCCGAGGGCCTGTCCTCGGGCCCCTGCCCCGCGTCCCTGGCAGGCGGCACCGAGCCGCTGTCCTGCCACGGTCCCGACGCGTCCTGCGCGCCGTCGTCGCCGCGGTCGCCGGAGATGCCGCTACTGAGGTCGGCGACCAGCGGCGAGGGCTGCACGCCGTGCAGGACGGCGCCGTCCAGCGAGGCAGCGGCCGCGGCCGCCACGTCCACCGCGTCCATGGGCCGCTCGCCGGGCTGCAGGGGCGTACGGCGCCCGCGGCGGCGCTTGGCCAGCGCCGCTTCCTCTATGGCGTCCGGGTCGCCGCTCGGGTCCGGTTCAGCGGCGGCGCGCCGCGCGCCCCCCTTGGGCTGCGCGCGCCACTCCTCGGCGTACGCGTCCGGCTCCGCGACCACCGGCTCGGGCCCGTACACCTCGACCAGGCCCAGCCGGGCGCCGAGCTGCCGCAGCCGCTGCGGGATGGCGTTGACCGGCGTCGCCGTGACGACCAGCAGCCCGAAGACGGTGAGCAGCACGAGCAGCGCCACCGCCAGGGTCTGGCCGACGGTGAAGATCAGCGGCTTGGACGCCACCCAGCCGATGTAGCCCCCGGCGTCCTGCATGGCCGCTATGCCCTCGCCCCGGCCGGGCGACCCGCACGCTATGGCGACCTGCCCCAGGATGCCGATGACCAGCGCGGACAGGCCGATGACGATCCGCCCGTTGGCCTCGGGCTGCTCCGGGTGGCGGATCAGGCGCAGCGCGATGCCGCCGAGCAGGACCGGTACGACCAGGTCGAGACGGCCGAAGGCGCCGGTGACCAGCATCTCGACGAGGTCGCCGACCGGGCCGCTGAGGTTGGACCAGGTGCCGGCCGCGACGACCAGGGCGAGGCCGAGCAGCAGCAGCGACAGGCCGTCCTTGCGGTGCGCCGGGTCCAGGTTCTTCGCGCCGCGCCCGACGCCGCGGAACAGGGCGCCGACGCCGTGCGCCACCCCGAGCCAGCAGGCCCGCACCAGCCGGTAGACGCCGCCGGTGGGCGACGGCGCGGGCCTGGGCGGCGCCTTCTTGGCGGCCGCCTTCTTGGCCGGCGCGCGCTTCGCCGGAGCGGTCTTCTTGGCGGGCGCCCTCTTGGCCGGCGCCGGCGCCTTCTTCGCCGGTGCTTTCTTCGCGGCGGCCTTCTTGGCGGCGCCCCCGGGCTGTCCGGCGCGCTGCTTCGAGGGGCCCGCCGTGCTCTGGGAACCCTTGCCGGACGTACGTGAGGCCATGGTGACGAGATTACAGGCGACGGCCACAGTGACACGAGCGCTCGGGCCTTCACCCATTCGTGTCGCGCCACCTGTCGGTGACTTCACACCGACGGCTCACTACGGTCGCCGCACACGCGGCTCATGACGGCACGTCAGGGGCCCGCCAGGGGCCAGGCCTCACCGTGCGGGCCCGCAGGCCGCCCAGCGGCCTTTGGAGCGCCTCTCAGGCCGCCCCGTTGTCCGTCCCCGGCTCCAGCGCGTCCAGCGCCCGCCGCAAGCCGGTGAGCTTGCGCTCCAGATGGGCGGCGGTCGCGATGGCCGCCGCGTCCGCCGACTCGTCCAGCTGCTTGGACAGCGCCTCGGCCTGCTCCTCCACCGCGGCCAGCCGGGCCGACAGCTCGGCGAGCAGCCCCGCGGGCTCCCTGCTCTCGTCCGCCGCGCGACCGCTCTCCAGCTGGAGTCGCAGCAGCGTCGCCTGCTCCCGCAGCTGACAGTTCTTCATGTACAGCTCGACGAAGACCGAAACCTTGGCGCGCAGCACCCACGGGTCGAAGGGCTTGGAGATGTAGTCGACCGCACCCGCCGCGTAACCGCGGAAGGTGTGGTGCGGGCCGTGGTTGATGGCGGTCAGGAAGATGATCGGGATGTCGCGGGTGCGCTCGCGCCGCTTGATGTGCGCGGCCGTCTCGAACCCGTCCATCCCCGGCATCTGCACGTCGAGCAGAATCACCGCGAAATCGTCGGTGAGCAGTGCCTTGAGCGCTTCCTCCCCGGACGATGCCCGCACCAGCGTCTGATCGAGCGCGGAGAGGATCGCCTCCAGCGCCAGCAGATTCTCCGGCCGGTCATCGACCAGGAGGATCTTGGCCTTCTGCACCATGGCCCGTCCTCCTCGCCCCGGCGTGGGGCCTCCCCTGTCCGAAGGACTTGGGGAAGCACCGGACGCCGCCCCAGGGGACGGCTCCGTCTTGCCGCCCGTCCTTGTGCCGGTCATGGTAGCCGCACCCCGCCTGTCGCCACACCCTGTCACCGCGATGTCACTGTGCACGTAGCACAAACGCAGTGAGAGACCAGAAGGTTCCCCGAATACCGCTCTCCCACACGTGGTCGGCCACACTGAGTCAACATGCGGGGAACCTTACGAGCCTCATTTGACGAACGTGTCACCGCGTACGCATCCATTGCTCCATCACCGTCAGCAGGTGGTCGGTGTCCACCGGCTTGGTCACGTAGTCGGACGCCCCGGACTCGATGCTCTTCTCCCGGTCGCCCTTCATCGCCTTCGCGGTCAGCGCGATGATCGGCAGCCCGGCGAACTGCGGCATCCGCCGGATCGCGGCCGTGGTCGCGTAGCCGTCCATCTCCGGCATCATGATGTCCATCAGGACGAGCACCACGTCGTCGTGCTGCTCCAGGACCTCGATGCCCTCCCGGCCGTTCTCCGCGTACAGCACGGACAGCCCGTTCTGCTCCAGCACGCTGGTGAGCGCGAAGACGTTGCGGATGTCGTCGTCGACGATCAGCACCTTCTCCCCGTGGAACCCGCCCTCGAAACCGGACGACACCAGATCCTGGCCGTTGCCGATCCAGGGCTCCTCGGCGGGCGCCTGCGGGGGCTGCGGCGCCGGCGCGTTCCTGGCCGGCAGCTCGGGGCGCCGCGCGGCGGCCGCGACCGGGCGCCGCCGCCGGCCGGGCCCCGAGCCGTTGTCGGCGGCCGGCGCCTCGGCCGGCTGCGCGGCCTCCTCGGCGTGCTCCCGCCCGATCTCCGCGTCCCGCGCCTCGGCGTCCATCGCGAGCCCGCCCGCGACCAGTTGCGGGTAGCCCTGCGGCGGCAGCCCGCCCGGGTTGTGCGGCAGGTAGAGCGTGAAGGTGGAGCCGCGGCCCGGCTCACTGGCGGCGTGGATCTCGCCGCCGAGCAGCCGCGCGATCTCCCGGCTGATGGACAGGCCCAGGCCGGTGCCGCCGTACTTGCGGCTCGTCGTGCCGTCCGCCTGCTTGAACGCCTCGAAGATCACCCGCATCTTGCTGGAGGCGATGCCGATGCCGGTGTCCGTCACCGAGAACGCGATCATGTCGGCTTCCGGGTCGCGCAGCGCGCCGTGCTCCAGCAGGTGTTCGCGGATGGCCGCCGGCACGTCGTCGCCGGCCGGCCTGATGACCAGTTCGACGGCGCCGCTGTCGGTGAACTTCACCGCGTTGGCCAGCAGGTTGCGCAGCACCTGCAGCAGCCGCTGCTCGTCGGTGTGCAGCGTCGCGGGCAGCTCGGGGGAGACCCGTACGGAGAAGTCGAGCCCCTTCTCCGCGGTCAGCGGCCGGAACGTGGCCTCCACGTAGTCCACGAGCTGGACCAGCGCGATACGCGTCGGGCTGACGTCCATCTTGCCCGCCTCGACCTTCGACAGGTCCAGGATGTCGTTGATCAGCTGGAGCAGGTCCGAGCCCGCGCCGTGGATGGTCTCGGCGAACTCGACCTGCTTCGGGGAGAGGTTCCCCTCGGCGTTGTCGGCGAGCAGCTTCGCCAGGATCAGCAGCGAGTTCAGCGGCGTGCGCAGCTCGTGCGACATGTTCGCCAGGAACTCCGACTTGTAGCGCATGGAGACGGCCAGCTGTTCGGCGCGCTCCTCCAGCACCTGCCGCGCCTCCTCGATCTCGGTGTTCTTCACCTCGATGTCACGGTTCTGCGCGCGCAGTTGCTCGGCCTTCTCCTCCAGTTCGGAGTTGGACAGCTCCAGCGCCTTCTGCCGGCTCTCCAACTCGCCCGACCGCTCCTTGAGTTGCTCGGTCAGCTCCTGCGACTGCTTGAGCAGCACCTCGGTCTTGGTGTTCACCGAGATGGTGTTGACGCTGGTCGCGATCATCTCGGCGATCTGGCTGAGGAAGTCCTTCTGGATGTGGGTGAACGGCTGGAAGGAGGCCAGCTCGATCACACCGAGCACCTTGTCCTCGAAGAGGACCGGCAGCACGATCACGTTCGCCGGCGGCGCCTCGCCGAGCCCGGAGGCGATCTTCAGGTACCCGGAGGGCACGTTCTCCACCAGGATCGTGCGCTTCTCCTCCGCCGCCGTGCCGATCAGGGTCTCCCCCGGCCGGAACGTCGTCGGCATGGCACCCATCGAATAGCCGTACGAGCCCATCAGCCGCAGCTCGTAGGCGCCCGACTCGCCGCCGTCCGACCCGATCTCCCTGTTGTCGCCGGGCTGCGCGGCGAGGAAGAACGCGCCGTGCTGCGCCGAGACCGCCGGGGACAGCTCGCTCATGATGAGCGTCGCCACGTCCTTCAGGTCGCGGCGGCCCTGCATCAGGCCGGAGATACGGGCCAGGTTGCCCTTGAGCCAGTCCTGCTCCTCGTTGGCCAGCGTCGTCTCGCGGAGCGTGGCGATCATCGTGTTGACGTTGTCCTGGAGCTCCAGGATCTCGCCCGCCGCGTCCACGTCGATGCGGACGTTGTGGTCGCCGAGGGTCACCGCCGCGGCGACGGCGGCGATCGCGCGCACCTGGCGGGTCAGGTTGCCCGCCATCTCGTTCACCGACTCCGTCAGGTCCTTCCAGGTGCCGGCCACGCCGCGCACCTGGGCCTGGCCGCCGAGCTGGCCGTCCGTGCCCACCTCGCGGGCCACCCGGGTGACCTGCTCGGCGAAGGAGGAGAGCTGGTCGACCATCGTGTTGATGGTCGTCTTCAGGGCCAGGATCTCGCCCCGCGCATCGATGTCGATCTTCTTGGTGAGGTCGCCCTTCGCGATGGCCGTGGTGACCATCGCGATGTTGCGCACCTGCCCGGTCAGGTTGTTGGCCATCGAGTTCACGGACTCGGTCAGGTCCTTCCACGTACCGGCGACGCCGGGTACGCGGGCCTGGCCGCCCAGGATGCCGTCGGTGCCCACCTCACGGGCCACCCGGGTGACCTCGTCGGCGAACGACGACAGCGTGGTGACCATCGTGTTGACCGTGTCGGCGAGCTGCGCGACCTCGCCGCGCGCCTCGACCGTGACCTTCTTGGTCAGGTCGCCGTTGGCGACCGCCGCCGAGACCTGGGAGATGTTGCGCACCTGGATGGTCAGGTTGTTGGCCATCAGGTTGACGTTGTCGCTCAGGTCCTTCCAGATGCCGGTGACGCCGGGCACCCTGGCCTGGCCGCCGAGCTGGCCCTCCGTGCCCACCTCACGGGCGACGCGCAGCACCTGTTCGGCGAACAGGGACAGCTGGTCGACCATCGTGTTCACGGTCGTGACCAGTTCGAGGATCTCGCCCTTGGCGTCCACGGTGATCTTCTTGGACAGGTCGCCGCGCGCGACCGCGGTGGTCACCTCGCCGATGCTGCGCACCTGGGACGTCAGGTTGTTCGCCATGAAGTTGACGGACTGCGTGAGGTCCTTCCACGTACCGCTGACGCCCTGCACCTCGGCCTGGCCGCCGAGGATGCCCTCGGTGCCCACCTCGCGCGCCACCCGCGTGACCTGGTCGGCGAACGAGCCGAGCTGGTCGACCATGGTGTTGAGGGTGTTCTTCAGCTCCAGGATCTCGCCCCGGGCGTCCACGTCGATCTTCTGCGACAGGTCGCCGCGCGCCACCGCCGTCGCGACCTGCGCGATGTTGCGGACCTGGGCGGTCAGGTTGCCGGCCATACCGTTCACCGAGTCGGTCAGGTCCCGCCAGACGCCCGCGACGCCGGGCACCTGCGCCTGGCCGCCCAGCCTGCCGTCCGTGCCCACCTCGCGGGCGACCCTGGTGACCTGCTCGGCGAAGGCCGAGAGCTGGTCGACCATCGTGTTGATGGTGTTCTTCAGCTCCAGGATCTCGCCGCGCGCGTCCACGTCGATCTTCTGGGAGAGGTCGCCGCGCGCGACCGCCGTCGTCACCTGGGCGATCTGCCGCACCTGGGACGTCAGGTTGCCCGCCATGAAGTTGACGGAGTCGGTCAGTTCCTTCCACGTACCGCTGACGCCCGGCACCTGCGCCTGGCCGCCCAGCCGGCCCTCCGTGCCCACGTCCCTGGCCATCCGCGTCACCTGGTCGGCGAACGAGGACAGCTGGTCCACCATCGTGTTCACGGTGTTCTTCAGCTGGAGCATCTCGCCCGAGACGTCGACCGTGACCTTCTGCGACAGGTCGCCGTTGGCCACCGCCGTGGTCACCTGCGCGATATTGCGGACCTGCCCGGTCAGGTTGCGGAAGGCGGTGTTCACGGAGTCCGTGAGGTCCTTCCAGGTGCCCGCCGCGCCCGGCACCGCCGCCTGGCCGCCCAGCTCGCCCTCGACGCCGATCTCCCGGGCGACCCGCGTCACCTCGGCACCGAACGAGGAGAGCTGGTCGACCATGGTGTTGACGGTGTTCTTCAGCTCCAGCATCTCGCCGGAGACGTCGACCGTGATCTTCTGCGACAGATCGCCGTTGGCGACCGCCGTCGTCACCTGCGCGATGTCGCGCACCTGGCCCGTCAGGTTGCGGAAGGCGTTGTTCACCGAGTCGGTGAGGTCCTTCCACGTGCCGGCGGCGCCCGGCACCTGCGCCTGCCCGCCCAGCTGGCCCTCGGCGCCGACCTCGTTGGCGACCCGCGTGACCTCGTCCGCGAACGTCCGCAGCGTCTCGGTCATCGTGTTGATCGTGTCGGCGAGCTGCGCGACCTCGCCGCGCGCGCTGACCGTGACCTTCTGCGACAGATCGCCGTTGGCCACCGCCGTGGTCACCTGCGCGATCCCGCGCACCTGCGCGGTGAGGTTGCCGGCCATCAGGTTGACCGAGTCGGTGAGGTCCTTCCAGACCCCCGCGACGCCCGGCACCTGCGCCTGGCCGCCCAGCTCGCCCTCCGTACCGACCTCGCGCGCCACCCGGGTCACCTCGGAGGCGAACGAGGAGAGCTGGTCCACCATCGTGTTGACGGTGTTCTTCAGCTCCAGCATCTCGCCGGCGACGTGAACGGTCACCTTGCGCGACAGGTCACCCTTGGCCACCGCGGTGGTGACCAGGGCGATGTCCCGCACCTGGGCCGTCAGCCGGGACGCCATCGTGTTGACGGACTCGGTCAGGTCCTTCCAGGACCCGGACATGCCGCGCACCCGCGCCTGCCCGCCGAGCTTGCCCTCCGTACCGACCTCGCTGGCGACCCGCGTCACCTCGTCCGTGAAGGCCGAGAGCTGGTCCACCAGCCCGTTGACCGTCCGGCCCACCTTCAGGAACTCGCCGCGCAGCGGATGCGCGGACGTCCCGTCCGTGCCGCGCGAGCGCAGGTCCATCCGCTGCTCCAGGTCGCCCTCGGACACCGCCGAGAGCACCCGGCCCACCTCGGACACCGGCCGTACGAGATCGTCGACCAGGGCGTTCGAGGCGTCGATGGCCGCGGCCCAGGAGCCCTCGCAGGCGCCGACCTCCAGCCGTTCCGTGAGTTTTCCCTCACGTCCCACGACCCGGCGCACCCGCGCCAGCTCTCCCGTCAGGTGCAGATTGCGATCCGCCACCTCGTTGAAAACAGCGGCGATCTCCGACATCGCTCCGTCGCCGGAGACCGTCAACCGCTTACGGAAATTCCCGTCCCGCATCGAGACGAGAGCAGCCAGCAGCCGGTTCAGCGCAGCCGTATCCACCTCAGTCGTCCCGTTGCTCCGGGAACGTCCGCCTTTCGCGCGCGTGCTCGTGCCCCGCGCCGCTGCGCCAGACTCCACCGTGTCCCTCCCGCAGGGTCGACCGTTCTACCCGGGCCTTCTCTTTGAGCTTGCCCAGTGTTTCACCATGGCCCAACCAGGCCATAACAGTTCGGCAGCATCGCATACCGTCCCGAGCACGATCGGGGCGGAAACACACGTGACCGGCATCCGCACGCGCGGCGAAGGTAAGTAACCTGGCATCCGGCTGTCCACCCGCCCTGGCCGTCCAGCACGGGCAGTGGGCGAGCACACCAGGTTTTCGTAAGGGGCGCCGCCATGGTGGGAGAGCAGATCACCGACACACGCATGAGGAGACCAGTGATCACCGCGCGGGCCGCTGCCACGTTCGAGCCGGTCGGCCGCTCGGTCGCCACCGCCCGCGCCTTTGTGCGGGACACCCTCCAGGGCTGGGGCTACGGCGACATCGTCGACGACGCCGTCGTCCTGACCAGCGAACTGGTCACCAACGCCGTCGTCCACGCGGGCACCGCCGCCGACGTACTGTGCCTGCGTTCCGAGGACGGGGTGCGCATCGAGGTCGCGGACCGCTACCCGGAGCGGGAGATCCCGCTGCAGAACGCCGGCCGCGCGTTCGCCCACCCGGACCGCGAGGGCGGCCGCGGACTGCTGCTGTGCGGCGCGCTGGCCAGCCGCTGGGGCGTGGAGTACACCGCGGCGCAGAAACACGTCTGGTTCCAGCTCGACCTGCCCGAACGCCCCGCCGGCACCCGCTCCGCCGGCCCCGCGCTCCCCGTGGACTCGCTGCCCGTCGCCGACAGCCGGGTCCGCGTCGCCGTCGTCCAGATCGACCGCGGCGGCTGCATCAGCTTCTGGAACGACGACGCGAAGGACCTCTTCGCCTACGAGCCCGAGCAGGTCATCGGCAAACCGCTCACCGACTTCGCCGCCTGGCCGCACACCCCCGGCACCGGCACCGGCATCGCCGAGGCGCTGCTGCTCTCCCGCTGGGAGGGCTCGTACGGCATACGAGGCGCCGACGGCCGGGTCGTCCCGGTGTACGCCTCCCACCTGCGCGTCCGCGACGCCGACGGCGAGCCGTACACGGTCTGCCTCCTGGTGCGCGACCACGAGCGCGCCGTCCTGCAGAGCCCGCTGCGCTCCCCCGCGCCCGACACCGCGGCGCAGCGGCCCGAGGGCCGCGGCCCCGCCGACCCGTTCGAGGTCTTCATCGGCTCGCCGGCCCCCGACGACCTGGACGGCCTGCTCCAGCGCACGGTCGAACGCGCCCGCGACATGCTCGACGGCGACGCCGCGTACCTCCTGCTGGCCACCGACGACGAGACCGAGCTGGAAGTACGCGCCTCCACCGGCCTGCCCTCGGCCCGCCAGCGCTTCGCCCGGGTCCCGGTCGAAGCAGGGTCCGGACGCTACGGCTCGGCCCGTATGCCGGCCGTCCACGAGGACCTGACGGCCGTGCCCGGCGCCGTCCCCCTGCTCTCCGGTACGGGCATGCGCTCGGTCGTCACGGTCCCGCTGAAGGTCGAGGGCCGCCTGACCGGCTCCCTGGGCGTCGCCGCCGAGGCCTCAGGCCGCTACACGAACGAGGAGGCCCTGCGCCTCCAGTTCGCCGCCGACCGCATCGCGCTCGCCGTGGAACGCGCCCGCCTGACCGAACTGGAACGGCTGCGCCGCGGCTCCCTGTCCTTCCTCGTCGAGGCCTCCGACCTGCTCGCCGGCACCCTCGACCGCGACCAGACGCTGGCCCTGATGGCCCAGATGACGGTCCCCACCCTCGCCACCTGGTGCGCCGTCTACACCGTCGCCGACCAGGCGTCCGAGCCGGAGCTGTCGTACGTGCTCCACGAGGACGAGGACCGCATCGACGGCCTCAAGACGCTCCTGATGAAGGTCGACCCGCCAGAGCCGGTACCCACGCCCGGCGCCCGCCTGTGGAACGCGCCGACCGACGCCGCCCACGACGCGGCCCTGCGCACCTCGCTGCGCAGCCTGGGCCTGGGCAACTCCGCCCGCCCCGCCAAGGGCCCCGGCGCCTCCCTCGCCACCGCCTCCGCGGTCGGCGGCGAGACCGTCGTGCTGCCGCTGGTCGCCCGCAACCGCGTCATCGGCATGCTCACCCTCGGCAAGCCCAGCGAGGAGCACTTCCGCCAAGAGATCCTGGAGCTCGCGGAGGACCTCTCCCGCCGGGCCGCCCTCGCCCTGGACAACGCGCGCCTGTACTCGGAGCGCACGGCCATCAGCCAGTCGCTCCAGCGCAGCCTGCTGCCGCCCGAGCTGCCCGAGGTCCCCGGCGTCGAGGTCGAGGTCATCTACCGCGCGGCCGGCGAGGGCAACGAGGTCGGCGGCGACTTCTACGACCTGTTCCCCATCCGGGACGGCGCGTACGGCTTCGCCATCGGCGACGTCTGCGGTACGGGCCCGGAGGCCGCCGCCGTCACGGGCCTGGCCCGGCACGCGCTGCGGCTGCTCGCCCGCGAGGGCTTCGGCGGCCCCGCCGTCCTGGAGCGCCTGAACGCCGCGATCCTCGACGAGGGCGCCCGCAGCCGTTTCCTGACGCTCCTGTACGGCGAGCTGTGGCCGCAGCGCGACGGCAGCGCCGTCCTGAAGGTGGTCTGCGCGGGCCACCCGCTGCCGCTGCGCCTGCGCCAGGACGGCACGGTCGAGCCGGCCGCCGAGCCGCAGCCCCTGCTGGGCGTCATGGACGACCTGGAGCTGTACGAGCAGACCGTCACCCTCGACCCGGGCGACGTCCTGCTGTGCGTCACCGACGGCGTCACCGAACGCCGCGAGGGCACCCGCATGCTCGGCGACGACGGCCTCACGGACGTGCTGACGACGTGTACGGGCCTGACCGCCGGCGCCGTCGCCGCCCGCATCCTGCGCGCGGTGGAACGCTTCGCCGCCGAACCGGCGTCCGACGACATGGCCATCCTCGCCATGCGCGTCCCCGAGGTCGCGCTCAACGCGTGACCCCGGGGGCCCGCCGGGCCCCGCGCAACGCGAAAAGGCCCCCGCCGTCCGGCGGGGGCCTTTTGCTCTGGAGCCCCAATACGGAATCGAACCGTAGACCTTCTCCTTACCATGGAGACGCTCTGCCGACTGAGCTATTGGGGCGCGGCAACGGGATAGATCATACAGGAATTCCGGCCGCAGTCCGAATCGCTTCCCACTCACCCGAAAGAGAGCACCCCGCTCCTCCGTAAAAGGGACACACGGTCCCTCGAAAGGGGGACCCGCTGGTACCCACCGCGGACTCAGAACGCCGGTTGCAGCAGTCCGCCGAGCGCGTTGCAGGCCGCGGCCATCCGCTGCAGCTCCCGCCGCGACAGCTCCGCACGCACCGGAAGCGCCAGCGTCTCGTCCACCGCCCGCTCGGTCTGCGGCAGGTACACATCGCGCCGGATCACCGGCAGCCGGTACACGGGGGCCTGTACGGGTACGCGGCACGAGACGCCCCGCGCCCGCAGCGCGCGAGCGAAGGCGTCCCGGTCAGGGCGCCCGTTCCCCGGCACCCGCACCACGTACTCCTCGTACGTGTGCCCCGCGACGGCCGGCGGCGTCAGCACACCGGTCAACCGCCCGTCCAGGTACGCGGCCCGGTCCCGCCGCCGCCGTACGCAGTCCTGGTCCGCCTGCCCGGCGCCGGCGTCGTCCGCGAAGACCACCAGCAACCCGTGCCGCTGCCCGATCTCCCGGATCCAGCCCGTGTCCGCCGGCCGCCCGAAGCGGTGTACGGCGACGACGGCCGCCGTCCGCGGGGTCACCGCGTCGGCCACCGCGGCCGGGTCGAGGCAGTAACTGTCCCCGTCGACCTCGGCGAAGACCGGCAGTGCCCCCACTTCCAGCACCGCCTCCGCGACTTCGGGGTTGCCGTACGCCGGCACCACCACTTCGTCGCCACCGCGGACACCGGCCGACCTGAGCGTTCCCACTGTCCCCATACCGCGGATCCTGACCACATAAAGTGAACATAAAGTTACGCGACGGACTGCACGGCAAAAACAAAAAAGCTCCGGTCCCTGAACCAGAAGGTTCAGGGACCGGAGCTGAAAAATTGTTCGGCGGCGTCCTACTCTCCCACAGGGTCCCCCCTGCAGTACCATCGGCGCTGAAAGGCTTAGCTTCCGGGTTCGAAATGTAACCGGGCGT